>CAIWOY010000437.1 GCA_903914415.1 uncultured Phycisphaerales bacterium
CCGGGCCGCGGAGATTCGCGACTGGCCGAGCCTCTCCTTCCGCGGCGTGCATCTGTTCACCGGCGGGCAGGGGCCGACGTTGCACGAGAAGCTGATCCGCAACGTCATCGCGCCCCTGAAAATGAACCACATCGTACTGGAATCCGAGTACATCAAGTGGGATTCGCACCCGGAGATTCATCACGCCGAGTACGGCATGTCGAAGGACGACGTGCGGAGGATCCTCGCGACGTGCCGCGAACTGGGGGTCGAGGTCAGCCCACTGGTCATGTCGCTGGGGCATTGCCAGTGGATGTTCGAGAACAACCAGAATCTGGAACTGGCCGAGGACCCGGACGCGAAGTGGACGTACTGCGTCACGAACCCGAAGACCTACGAGTTCATCTACCAGATCTACGATGAGGCGGTCGAGCTGTTCAGGCCGAAGTACTTTCACATCGGGCACGACGAGTTCACCCACCGCGGCCGCGTGCCGTTTCGCGAGGAAAGCAAGAAGTACACCCACGAGCAACTGCTCGTCATGGATACACAGCGCCACCACGCGTGGTTCAAAGAGCGCGGCATCCGGCTGATGATGTGGGGCGACATGCTGTTGGGGCCGGACGAGGCCCCGGACGCCGGCAACGCTGTTTCACGTGAGACGGCGGCGAAGGAGCGCGCGAAGCTGCCGAAGGACATCGTCATCGCGGATTGGCATTACGTCGATACCGATCCCGCCAAGTACACCAGTCTGGCGACGTTCCGCGACGACGGCTTTACGACCGTCGCCGCGGGCTGGTGGCGGCCGGGCAACGTCGTGCACCTGGCGCGGGCGGCGTACGAGGCGAAGTCGCTCGGCTACCTCCAGACCACGTGGGCCGGGTACTCGCTCGACCCGGCGCGGTTCGAGAAGGAGATCAACCAGTACGCCATGTACGTCCTGGCGGCGGAGGCGGCGTGGAACGCGGACGATCCGCCGGACCCGGCGAGCTTCCCGGCCGGGGCGTACTTTCTCGATTTGATGGGGCTAAGTACGCTGAAGCCGGGCAACCGGGCCGGCTGGACGGCCGACCTGAGCGCCGCGTGTAACTGTCCGCTGGTGGCCGCAGACGCGAGCGGGTGGTTCGAGCTGGGGCCCGCGCACGACCTGTCCGCCGTGCCGCGCGGCCTCGTGCAGTTCAAGGGCGTGAGGTTCTGCGTTGGCGATCCGAACCAGCCGACTGCGCCGGCGGCGATCGTGCTGCGGAGCAAGCTGGGTCGCACGATGCCGCCGGGCGTGGAGATGGTGCTGGGTGCCAAGGCCGCCAATCCGAACCCAGCACGCGATTCCGGGGCCGAGCAGCCCGCCACTCGCGTGGCGGGTTCTGTTGAGCACGCCAAGGCCGCGCAACTGGTGATTCTGCACGGCACCAACTTCCCGTGCGCCGCCGGCACCAAAGTGGCCCAGTACGAGGTGCGGTACGAGAATGGCGAGACCGCGACGCTCGACCTGGTGTACGGGCGAAACGTGCTGGCGTACAGCGACCTGACGGCCAGCGCGCAGGCGCCGATCGTGTGGTCGGGAAAGACCGCGGCCGGCGAGCCGGTCGCGCTGCGGGTCGTGGTGTGGGATAACCCGCAGCCGGAGAAACCGATTCGTGCCCTGGTCGCGCGATCGGCGGACGCCACGGGAGCGCTGATGATCCTGGGCGTGACGGGGCTCGACGGCGAGGGGGCCGCGGAGCAGGGTGCGCGGCCGTAAGCCCGGCGGGCAGAGGAGCCGTGCGCGGTTCGGGGCCGCGGGGCGGCAAGGGTGCCAAGGATGCCAAGCGGTTGGCATGGTTCCGGATAAAAAAGCCGCGGGCGGGGCGGAAAACCCAAGGATGCCAAGTGTGCCAAGGTGTGTACCCCCCCTTGGCACACTTCGTTATCGGGACGTAGGGCAAGGCAACCGCCAAGGCGCCAAGAGCGCCAAGGACGCGAAGACCGTGAGTTGGTCAGAGGCGAATTCATAGAAAAGCTATCAGCTATCAGCGGTCAGACGCCGCACAGGCACGAAGGCACGCGGGCACGAAGCGGCGGCGCGGAACGGGGAATCGGCGGCGTTGGACCTAGATAGTATAGATGAAAAACGGGGCGGCGGGGAAGAAAACGGGCGGATTGTTGGGGGTTGGCGGAGATGGGCGGACTCTGGCGGCGATTGGCGGCCGGTGGCGGGATTTCACCACGAAGGACACGAAGAACACGAAGGAGAAGCTCTTTGCTAAGACTCGCGGAAGAAGAGCCGGGGAATTACCGCGGAAAACGGAAGGACGCGAAGGAAAACGGGGCGGGAAGGGAACTGGTAAACAGGAGACGGAAAATGGGAAACGGGAAATGAGAAAGTCCGGCAAGAAGGGACGGAGGGGCGGAAAACGGGCGAGGGAGCGGGGCGTCCGCAGATTTCGCAGATTGCGCAGATTCCAGGCGGGAAGGGGCGGCGCAGGGACGGGGAATTTTGGATTTTACCCCGGCGCGCCAAGATTGGATTTTGGATTGCCGAACCGCACCGGCAAGTCGCCGCGAGCCCCGGACGGGACGATTGAGAGTGGCCCCGGGCACAGCCCGGTGGGACGCCAAGTCCCCTTTTCCTCCAGAACCCCGGCAGGGGCGACTGATCCGGCTGCGCCTAAGAATTCCCCGCCGAATGCGGGCCGCCCTCCTCCGCCTCCAGCATTGCAAGGCTCGCCAAGCTCATCGCGACTTGCCCTTGCGTCCACCCCGTCACCTCTCCTTGGCGAAACGCGGCGCGAACCCCGACCGCCGCGATTCCCAGCGCCGCGAGATACACGCCGTCGTCCCTTCGGCGTTGCGCCAGGTACCGAAGTAATCCGACAACCGAATTCCAGGCGTATACGTCCACCCGGCGTGCGAGGAAACCGAAGCCCTTGGCCTTCATTTGGAAGTTGAAATAGTCGTCCCTGCAGGCCATTTCCGCCAGGAAGCGCTTTGCACCGGGGCCTTGATTCTCAACGAGGGTCGGCCCCTCAATAAACGCGCGGCCAAGAAAGCCCCCAAGGTCACTTCCGAAATTCCCCACCGCGTCGGCAATGGAGAGAGCGGCCTGCGAGGAACTGTCGAAGTTGAATATTTGGCGCAGGGCGAAGAGGCAGAAGAGCAATATCTCGCCCAGTTTCGTGTCTTCGCTCTCGTTCACCGTTGCCGTGATCGAGGCCCTGTCCTCCTCGTAGAAATGAATCGCGAGGGCGCCCCGAATGTCCATTACTCACCTCTCAACGTGTGGGGCCCAGCGGTATCCAAACAAGCCGATCGGCTGTACGGTAAGCCTCGTCTGGGGAACGGTCAATCCCGCACGCCGCAATTCATCGTGGCATCCGGCGCCCCGGTGGGGCGCAAATCGAGGCGGGCGGTGGCGGACTCTGGCGGGAGCGCTGGGCTTCGAAGCCTCAAGCCAGCTTACGGCAATGCTTGGGTGTCGCTGCTTCCCGCTTTGCGACCTCGCTCGACGCGCGCCGGCAAGACGTAGAGGAATTGGGCAAGAGCATTGGCAAACTCGATTGCCTTGGCCGCGTCAGCGGTACTTGGCAGGGCAGCGGCCTCGTCTGCGTGCCTTTGGTCGTTTGCGTCAAGCCGGATTTCATGGGCCCATGCAGCCATCTCATCGGTTATGAGGTGGGCTTTCGCTGCTGCATCGATACGAGTATTCAGTGTCCCGGCCTTGAAGCCTTTGTCTTTGAGCATGGAGTCAACGGCGCTCGCGGTCAGCATTACGCCTCCGGCTGGAGCGTGGAGGCTTGCGACCGCCTGCATGAGAAACTCGCGTGCGCGCGTGGGGACAACCTCGGGAACCGTAGACGGACTCGGCCAGATACATGAGATCTCGGCGTCCGCGACGGCCGGCGCACTGGTCAGAATCATGCCGCCACAGGAAGCGCAGGAGTAAACGCACCAAGTGCGCTCGTTTCCGGCATCGTGCGTTGTTGAGCGACCCTGCCACTGCATAGTAAGCAGCGGCTTAGCGATGCTGCAATGAGGACAGCGATCCAGGGGGAGTTGGTTTCCGTTTCTCATTGAGTAGCTCGTCGCTTCGTATGAGACGGCCCAGCGTAATCAGGTCAATCGGCTTCGCAGCTCAGACACGGTCTTGGGTGCTACACAGCATGGTCGCGGATGCGCGGACGGCTCAAATTTACCTGGTGCGACGGGCGGTCGAGCGTGTCCCGGCGGCGGTAACTTGGCTGCATAGGTCAGACCCCGGCCAACGAAGGGGCCGTCGGCGGGCGCCGTTGGCCGATGTGGGGGCAGTATAAGGCGCGGCGGGGGTGCGGGGCAAGGGGCGGGGCGGGGGAACGCGATACCGAGGCCGGGAGCCGCCGTCAGGCACCGAGGCCTGACGCTACGGGTGGGGGCGGGCGGGGGCACGCCAAGACGCGGAGGCGCGGAGAGGGCGAGGCGGACGCGGGGACGCGATACGGGCGGCGGAAGTCGAGAGGGCGGCGGCGCTGCGTGAGTCTGTCGCGTCCTACGTCGCCCACAGGGGGGCGACGCTACGATCGCACGACCACACGTCGGCGACGGAGCCGGGACGCGGCGCCACCGGTCAGAGACCGGTGCCACAGGCAGACGCAACGGGCCGGAGGCCCATGCTCCCCGGTGCGCAACGTCTCGGTACGTCTGTGCCGGACCCGCGGGGGTGCGGAGAATGGATGCAAATTAGAATGGCACGGCGGCGGAATGCGTAAGATAATACAAGCACGCCGGTTGCGCGGCGGATGTGCGAACGGAGGTCAACGCTCCATGCGGGGAGTGCGGCTGCTGATTCTGAGCTTGGCGGCGGCGTGGGTCTGCGCGGCCCGGGCCGAGCCCGTGCAGGGCGCGGTCGAGGCGGTCGGTTTTGCGGCGGGCCGGTCCGGCGGCTGCATCCGGGCGGGCCAGTGGTTTCCCGTGCGCGTGCAGTTCGCCGTCCAGGGCACGGGGCTGTACACGCGGGAGCTGCAACTCGAAGGCATCGACCTCGACGGCGACCGCGTCGTCTACGGCCAGCCGCAGGTCACGCTTTCGTCGGAAGGCGGCGAGAAGAAGAAGCGCGTGTGGTGCTACACGGTCGCGAACGCGAGTAACGAGCTGCCGGCGCAGGTCGACGTGCTCGACGAGCGCGGGGTATCGGTGGACAAGCTGCCGTTTCCGCCGCTGCCCTGCGAGCTGATGTCGAACGACGACCTGCTGATTCTGGATCTCAGCGGGCAGGAGATCGTGGCGCTGAACCTGCTGGGGACGCCCAACTGGACGCCGGGGCAGCGCGCCGACGCGGCGCGCACGTACTACCGCAACGTGGCGGTCTCGAAGCTGGCGGCGGCCGACCTGCCCGACAGTTGGCTGGGGCTGGAGGCGGTCGACGTGGTCGTGTGGGACCAGCCCAGCGCGGCGGACTTGCAGCGGACGGCGCAGGTCGACGCCCTGATCGAGTGGGTGCAGAACGGCGGGCAGTTGATCGTCGGCATCGGCGCGAGCTGGGCGGCGATCCAGGAGAACAGCGCCCTGGCGGCGATCATGCCCGTCAAGGGGCGCGGCACGCAGTTCGAAGCCGCCAGCCTGCGGACCTTCTTCGACCGCATGGCCGCGCCGGCGGTCCGGTCGCGCGAGCTGGACCACCCCGTGGTGGTGACGTCCGCCGACTTGGCCGAGGGGGCTGTGCGGACGCTGGGCGAGTCCGGCCCACAGGGGCCGATCAACCTGATCACGATGCGAACGGTCGGCTCCGGGCGCGTGGTGGCGACCGCGGCCAGCCTGCGCGATCTGACGACGCACGTCGTGCTTGCGGAGGACAAGTTCTTCGCCGCACTGCTCGAACTGAACCAGTACACGGAGAAGTTCAAGCAGGCGCAGAACTCGATGACCGCGACGCTGCTGGAGCCGCAGTATCTTTATGAGCCGCTGACGGAGCCGATCAGCTTCGGCACCGCGACGGCGGTCCGCGGGCTGCTGGCATTCCTGTTCGTCGGGGGCTACATCGTGCTGGCGACGCTCGCGAGTTGGGCGTGGCTCAAGCGGCGCAAGCTGACGCACCAGAGCTGGACGGCGTTCGCGTTCTGCGCGATCGCGGCCAGCGCCTTGAGCCTCGTCACGGTCCGGGCGATGCAGGGCATCTCGGGCGGCGTCCAGTCGCTGTGCATCGTCGATTTGCAGGCCGGCGACCGCGCGGCGCGGGGGTCGTGCTGGTTTGGGTACCGCAGCCCCACGCGGCAGCTTGCCCGGCTGTCGCTGCCGGGCGAGGGCGATTTCCTGCGGCCGCTGGCCCGGGCGCCGCGCAACGTGGCCTATTACGTCACGCCCGCCCGCTTCGCCGGTGTGCCGCTCAAGGGTCGCCTCGATGACGTGCTGCTGCGGGCGACGCTCAAGCAGGTCGAGGGGTACTGGCACGGGGAGCTGGACGGGTCGATTCGCGGCGATTTGGTCGTGGACCGTGGGACCGGGCGCCTCACGCCGGCGAGTTGGATTCTCAACGAGCTGAGCGCCGACCTGGAGGGCGCGTACCTGCTCTTCCTCGACCCGCGGCAGGACGACGGGGGCGTGCCGCGGGCGGCCGGCGTGACCAAGCCGTACGCTCTACCGGACACGATCGTCGCGCAGCCGGACCTCAAGGTCGTTCCGCCGGCGAGGGACATTCTGGCGGTGGGCATGGGGCGGATTCCGGCGGGCCAGCGGAGCGATGGGCTGGGAGTAGTGCAGTATCGCGAGGTGGACAAGGCGTGGCAGGATTGGCTGGCCCGGGCCGACCGGCGACGGAGCGACATGCCGGACCTCGCGACGCTGTGGGATGAGCAGCAACGTTGGCGGAGCGTGATGAGCTTGACCAGCACGCTGGACCGGCCGGTGCGTGCGGCGCTGCTGGCTTCGACCCGCAACTACTGCCTGCATAACCGCGGGAAGGATTTCGACAGCCCGGATGTGGATTTGAGTACCGACGGGCTGCCGCGGCTGGACATTTCGCACTGGCTGCTCGGCGGCCGCGAGGCGGGGCAGGCGATCCTGCTGTGCTGGAGCAACGCGCCCGGCCCAGCACAGTTGTCCGTGGACGACAAACCGAAGAAGGCATACGCCGGCCTGACGATCTACCGGGTCCAGATTCCGATCCGTTACGTTGGCAGCCCGCCGGCCGCAGGGGAGGGCAGTGCCCCGTGATTGTCCAGACGATCAACCTGACGAAGAAGTACGGCAAGCTCGTGGCGCTGAACAACCTCCACTTGAACATCGAGGAGGGCGAGTGCTTCGGGTACATCGGGCCGAACGGGGCGGGTAAGACGACGACGATTCGCATTCTGGCGACGTTGTTGCAGCCGACGTGGGGCGAGGCGCGGGTGTGCGGGCAGGTCGTGGGCTACGAGAACCGCAAGATTCGCCCGCTGATCGGCTACGTGCCCGACTTCTTCGGCGCGTACGAGGATATGGTCGTCCAGGAGTACCTCGAGTTCTTCGCGAGCGCGTACGACATAACGGGCAAGAAGCGCGACCGCATCGTGGGCGACGTGCTGGAGCTGACCGACCTGACGTTCAAGCGCGACGCACTGGTCGATTCGCTGTCGCGCGGCATGAAGCAGCGGCTCTCCATCGCCCGCGTGCTGCTGCACGATCCGAAGCTGCTGCTGTTGGATGAGCCGGCCAGCGGCCTCGACCCGCGGGCCCGCATCGAGATCCGCGAGCTGCTCAAGGAGCTGCACCGGATGGGGAAGACGATCCTGATCAGCTCGCACATTCTGCCGGAGCTGGCCGACCTGTGCACGAGCATCGGCATCCTCGAGCAGGGCGAGATGGTGTTCCAGGGCTCGGTCCGCGAGGCGGTCCGCCGGGCGCAGACGGGCGCCGTCGTGCATGTGGTCACGCCGGACGACCACGAGCGTGCGCAGCAAGTTCTGGCGGCGCTGCCGAACGTAGAGGGTGTGCATCTGCGCGATGGGGAGATCGTGCTGACGCTCACGACTGACACGACGGACTTCAGCTTCATCGCGGAGGCCATGCTGGCGAACAAGTTGCGCATCCAGGAGATCAAGCCGGAGGAAGTGAACCTGGAGACGGCGTTCATGCGGCTGACGAAGGGGATCGTGCAGTGACCGCGGCGCGCGGGGGCGTGTGGTCCAGGCACTGCGGCTTTTTTGCACGGGAGGGCCTTGACGGCAGCCGACAAACGGATAATCTCCTAATCAATTGTAACAAGCGCGGGAGTAGGTCGATTTTGCCTTGCAGGGCACGTCTGGCTCCCGCACGGATGGGAAAACGTTGAGGGTTTCCGAGGTTTGGGGAGTGCGGGTGCACCCCCGAACAGGCGAGTTGACGTGCATGGGCAGCGCGGGGCACGTGTCTTCCGACCACCGGTCGCCGCAGATGTCCTATTGTCCGTGCGCCGGTTACGGCGTTTCCTGATCAAAGGAGTAATCGAGCCATGAGATCACGATGGATGTTGCACTTCCTGGGCGCGGCTGGCCTCTCGGCGATCGCGGCCCTCCCAGTGGCCGGTTGCCATCGGACGTACAGCGAGATGCTGGTTCGCGAGGGCATCTCGGGCCCCGCCGCCCCGCTGTGGGCGAAGGGCGACCTATCTAATCTGCCCAACGCGGATTCCGAAGTCTACTTCGTCGGGCGTGGCGTGGCGTTCAACGTCCTCGATGAGCACGCCGCCGTCAATGCGGCCCGGGAGGACGTCCTGCGCCAGTTGGCTGGGTTGATCTCGACCCGTGTGTCGGCCACGGCGCACGAGTTGAACGCGCGCGCGAACGCGGAAGCCAAGTTCACCGAAGAGGCGCACGTCCGTACGCTCCCCGGCCCTGAGCTTGAGCAGGCCATCGCCCGGGATGCTGCTCTGTTCACCAATGGCGTGGCTGGCGACCTGCTCGATCGCGGCGTCCATTTCGAGCAGTGGGATCTACGGGACATCCGCGAGGGTCTGCGGGAGCGTGACGAGACGGAACGGGAGCAGGCCGCCGGCGTGTACGACAAGACGGCCCGCGGCACCGTGCGCTGGAAGTGCTGGGTCCTAATGTCCATCTCCCAGAAGAAGCTTGAACAGCGGATCGAAGATTTCCGCAAGCTCGTCAAGGATTCCTATGACCGGTACGTGGCGGACTACGAGCGGTCGCTGAAATGGCAACAGGAAGATCGCGAGCTGCATTTGAAGCTGGAGGCCGACGCGCGGGCCCGCGAGGCCCTGGATCGTGAGATTCGCCTCGCGCGGGAACACGAGGATCGGCAGTGGAACCATGACGACCAGATTTGGCACCGCAACATGGACGAGCAGGCGGCCACCTGGGAGCATGAAGGACGCCTGGCGTGGCTGGAGATGCACGCGGAGGCGCTGGCCGCCGCGCGCGACCAGGCCGGGAAGGACCGAGCCCTGCTGGTCAAGCGCGAGGAAGACGAACGCGGCTGGAGCCGCCAGGATCAGGTCGAAGATCGGTCCGAGGCTCGCGAGGTGCGTCGCATCATGGGTGTCGACCGCGTCCGGTTCCATGTGACCGGCAACCACTGAATCATGGAGGTTCCGCGTATGTCAGCGAGCAGGAAGGTTTTGATCGTCTGCGTGGCGCTGCTGAGCGTGGCCGGGTTGGTCGGTTGCCAACACGCCGCGCCCGCTCCGCCCGTCGGTTCGTATCACTATGCGTCCAACGGGGGTCCGGGGCTCGACGAGTTCATCAAGCAGCATCACCCGATCGGTTTCCCCGGCACGCCGGGGCTGCCCCCGGACGCGGCTCCGCCCACCGCGGGCGGCATGAAGATCCGGGTCGGCGAGTAGCCCAAGTACTGAGGAGAACAACCGATGTCGAGAAAGATCTATCTGGTCGTCGTACCGCTCCTCTGGGGTTGGATGGGCGTCGCGGGGTGCTCGTCGGCCGGTGGCAGCGGCTACCCGGGCGACGAAGTCCGCGAGTTCAACCGCGAGACGCGCGGCAACGACGTGCAATGGGCCGAGCGCCGCAGCCATTACCCCAAGCAGCCCTTCGAGCTCCGCCCGCCCAAGTGGAAGGACGCCGAACTGCGGGCGTTTCTGCAGGAGACCCGCGCCCGCGATGTCCGGTGGGCGGATGAGAGCCGGCGGGTCCGCCTCGAGCGCGAGCAGGAGGACCGCTGGTGGGGCAAGCGTCTGACGACCCTCTACGGCTACCGCGATTTCCGGGATATCGACGTGCTGATGGATTCGCTTTACGGTCCCATCACGCCGTGGACCAGCTCGTACTCTGATGACGCGGCGGCCAAGCACGCCAAGTGGAGCAGGCAATGAGCCGGGTCGCCCGCCCGTCGGGGCTGAGGCCTGCGACCGATCGCGAATACTGGAGAAACCCGCCCATGTGTACTACGCGCAATGTTGTGAGCGTCGCCCTGCTCGCTCTGGCCCTCGGTTGCACCGGGTGCGACTGCGCGTGCCGGATCACCAAGCTCGATCCCGACCGCAAAGACGCGGATCTGATCGGGACCAACTACCGTGCGATCGACTGTCTGCTCGAGCACATGCCTTGCAAGACCGCGCCGGACCCCAACCGGCGCATGTTGGTGGCTACCGTGGTCAACCTGGACGACGTCAAGGATACGTCGACGTTCGGCCGCCTGACGGGCGAGTTGCTGGCGGCCCGGCTGGCACAGCACGGCTACTCGGTCGTCCACATGACCATCCGCAAGGGATCGGTGGTGATCAAGGACGAGGGGGAGTTCCTGCTTTCGCGCGACATCAAGGAACTGGCCACCGACTACAACGCCGCCAGCGTACTGGTCAGCACGTACACGTTGTCGCCGGACAAAGTCTTCGTCTCGCTTAAGCTGGTGAATGCCGAGGCGAACACGGTGGTGGCCGCCGTCGACTACACCATCCCGAAGGGCCCGCGGACCGTGGCCCTCCTGGGCGGCGGGAGCGGCGGCGGGGCCAAGCCCGCCGACCCGTTTGCCGGCTACTACCGCGTACCGCGCTGAATCGCTTAACACCCTCGGGGCCCGACACGACATCGGGCCCCGTCTGCGCGCCGATACGCCGCTCGTGGGACAGCAGCCTTGCCGGCACCGCCTGGGCGGCACAAGCGCCGTCCGGGCTCACTTCTGTCCGCCGCACGCGCCGATTCTACTTGTATTCGCGCGATGACTGCGGCAAACTCTGTGGCGGTAAGGCTCGGCGGTGGTCTTTCCTGTGGTCCGCGACCGCTTGGTCCGGAAAGGCCAGGTTGGCACGGCGGTTATCATGGACGTGTTACGCGACATCGGAGTCTGGCTCTGGCGGTTGACGAAGGGGATCGTGCAATGAGGCGTGGAGATTGCGTGTGGGCGTCGCCGGCCGCTAGGCGGCTTCCGCAACGCTGAGGGGAGATCTCGCCGTCGCGTCGTGGGCCTGGATGGCCGGGCGCCGGAGCCGCCCCCGGGGGGACGGCCCCGTGTCGGGCCGAGAGATTTCAGGCCGTGCGCGACTCCACTTGGTTTCCGCCGGCGCGTTTGGCCGCGTACATGAGCTTGTCGGCGGCGTCGAGCAGGCGGTCCAGGACCTGCAACTGCTCCGTTGGCCGGACGAGCAACAGACCGGCACTGACGGTCGCCATGCGCGAGCAATGGCCGTCTTGGACCGGTCTGGCGGCCACGTCGGCGACGATCTGGGCGGCGACCTGCTTCGCCGCGGTGGCCGAGCAACCGCTGATCAGGATGACGAGCTCGTCGCCGCCGAGTCGTCCGAACAGGGCCCCGGGCGGCAGGGCGCCTTTCACGGCCTCGGCGACGGCTTTGAGCACCTGGTCGCCGAAGGCATGGCCGAACTCGTCGTTCACGGCCTTGAAGCGGTCCACGTCCAGGTAGACGGCGGCGAGGCTGGTGCCGTAGCGGGCGGCGGTGGCCAGCAGGTCTTGGGCGTGGCTGGCGAAGGCGGGGCGCGTCAGGGCCCCGGTGATGGCATCGTAACTGGCCTGGTTTTCCAGATTTGTGACTGCGGTGCGCATTTGCGTCCCCATCGTGGCGGCCTCGCGCAGCAGGTCGTTGACCTTTCCGACCAGCGCGGTGGTGTTGTCGGCGGCTTCGCGCGAGGCCTGCATCACCAGCTCGGCGAGCTGCGCCTGCGGGACGTCGCCTTCATGGAAGAACGAGTACAGCGCGGCGAATTCCGTCTGGACCTGGGCCAAGTACGTGGGCGTGTCGGTGGCGGGCGCATGGGTTTTCAGAAACTCGGCCAGGGCCTGCGCGTCGGCGTGGTTCCAGCGATTGAACACATGCGGCAACAGGCCGGCCGCATACGTGGCGTCCCGCACGGGCGCGACGGTCACGAACTCGGCGAGCCGCTCGTAGTTATGGTGGAAGGCGATCGCATCGACGTAGACCTCGGGCAACTCGAGCCTCTGCGCCAAGGCGCGGCCGACCTCGGTATGGTCCATGCCGACGAGCTCCCGCTCCTTTTGCAGTTGCACCTGCGCATTCGTTTCGGGAGCGTGCAGGAGGGTCAGGTACGGCTCGCGCAGCACCGAGTAGATCACCGCCAGCGCGAAATCCTGGAACAGCCCGCCGACGAAGGCCTCGTCCGCGGTTTTCGCGTCGAAGAGCCGCGCGTAGTGTTTGGCGGCCACGGCCTTGCACAGGGCGGCCTCCCAGAACGCCTGTGATTCGGCCGGTGAGAGGTGCAGCTCGTTGTGCAGGCCGGTCATGCAGTAGCTGATGGCCAGGGTCCGCACGGTACCGAGGCCGAGCAGGTTTACCGCCATTCGCACGGTGGTGACCCGGTTGCGCACGCCCGCCCACGAGGAGTTCGCCAGCGCCAGGAGCTTGCCGCTCAACGAGCTATCGGCACTGATCACCTTGGCGTAGTCGTTGGGCTCCGCCTCGGGGTTTTTGCCGAGCTCGACGAACTTCAAGGCCACCGCGGCCGTCGTCGGCAGGTACGATAACGTTGCGATTCTGGTCCGGATGTCTTGCTGATGACCTGCCGCGGACCCCGGGGCCACGGCCGGCGTCGAAACCGATGTTGTCACGGATTGCCTCGCTCTTGGCTTCTGCGGCGCGAGAACCGCGGGTTCGCCAGCCTGTTATGTTTATGTTGCAGTTCTTTGAAGCGCGCGCCGCTCTTTTATCATCGCTCCGGCGGCCCCGGGTATTTAGTATGAATAATGCGGAGCTGTGCGCGCGCAGGTCAAGGGGGCAGCGACTCCGGCCGATGCCACCGTCGCTGGCTGCTGGGAGAATCAAGCCCGTGGCTCGCCTCCGGTAAGGTTATCGGGGGAGGATGATCGATGGATGCCTCAAGCGTCTCAGGGCAGGTCTTGCTCGTCGGTCCGGAGGAGATGACGTGGGCCGTCGAGGCGGCGATCGGTGCCGACCGTTGGCGCTGCGTGCGCTCGCCGACGCCCAGCGGCGTGCTCAGCCAACTCCGGATCAACCCGGAGATTGACGCGATCATTCTGGCGCCCGCAAGCGCGCCCGGGCCGTATATCGAGCTGTGCCGGCACGTCAAGTTCGACGCGCGTACGACGTTCGTCTCGGTCTTGTTCGTACTGCCGCCCGGGTTTGAGGATCGGCGCGCGGACATCTTCGCGGCCGGCGCGGACGACTGCATCCAGTTTCCGGCCCCGCCCGGGGAAATCGTGGCGCGCCTGTCCAACGCCTATCGCCTGAAACACGCCACCGACTCGCTGGAGGACGCGACGGCGGTCATCACCTCGCTCGCGAATGCCGTCGAGGGTCGCGACGCGTACACCCGGGGGCACGTGGAGCGCGTCAGCTCGTACTCGGTCGAGATCGGGCGTCGGCTGGCCGTCGCGCCCGGCGACATTTCCGTGCTTTCCATCGGCGGCGTGGTCCATGACATCGGCAAGGTGGCCGTTCCGGACCAAATCCTTAACAAGCCGGGGAAGCTCACGCCGGAGGACATGGCGTTGATCAAGCGCCACCCGATCGTGGGCTACGACATCCTCCAGCCGTTGCGGACGTTTCGGGGTGTCCTGCCGCTGGTGCGCTGGCATCACGAGCACCCCAACGGGACCGGCTACCCCGACGGCGTGAAGGGCGATGATCTTCCGCTGCTCCCGCGGATCGTTGCCGTCGCCGATGTATTTGACGCCCTCAGCACGGCGCGCTCGTACCGGGCGGCATTCCCGCCGGCCAAGTACCGCGCGATGCTGCAGCAGTCGGCGGCGAACGAAGACCTTGATCCGCAAGTCGTGGGCGTGCTCCTGGAGATCCTCGACGAGCAGGAGACCGCGCTCGCGGGGGCGCCGCCCGCAGGCTTGCTGATCGGCGCGGAATCCGCCTTTCGGTCCTGACCGCGGTAGCGCGGACGGCAACCGCGCCGACCACGGGCACGACATTTCGGCGCCGGCGCAGTCCGACGGCGGTACCACGCCGGATTCGCCTTGTTCCCCCTTCGCATGCGCGGGAGAATCTGTCACCAGGAATCAGACGCTTTCGGCCGGAACCGGCGTAGGGATCGGAGCCGGCCTGAGCGCTGCGGTACTACGACGATCATGGGCATTCTCCGCGACATCGGGGTCTGGCTCTGGCGGCTGCTGCCGGCCAATCCGATCCTCGTGCGCGTCGTCGCGACCGGCGGCAAGCGCACGCGGCACCTGTGGGCGCGCGTGATCTACCTCGTCGTGCTCATGGCCGTCTTCCTGTTCGCCGGCGGGTTGTTCCTGCGGGGCGGTTCGCTGGCCCAGCTCGCCAAGCAGTCCACGAACGTCTTCGTGGCGGTCAGCGTCGTCCAGCTCTTCCTGATGTGCTTCATCGCGCCCGTCTTCTGCGCCGCGGCCATCACGCAGGAGAAGGACGCGAACACCTACCACATTCTGCTCACGACGCCCCTGAGCAACGCCCAGATCGTGCTCGGCGCGCTCTTCAGCCGGCTGTTCTTCGTCTGGGCCCTGCTGCTGGCCGGCCTGCCGATCTTCTGCATCACCATGATCTACGGCGGCGTGACGACGCGCGAGATCTTCGAGAGCTTCGGGCTGGCCGCGTGCACCGGGCTCGTCACGGGGTCGATCGCGATCATGATCAGCTTCCTCAAGATCGGCACGCAGCGGACGATCTTCGCGTTCTTCGGCGGCGTGGCGGTCTACCTGCTCGGGATTTACGCGGTCGGGCAGACGACGTTCGGCCAGCTCTCGGCCGCGCCAGCCGCTGCGGCGGGCCTCGGCGCGCTCACTCCGGTGCACATGAGCTGGCTGGCCCCCGCGCACCCGCTGCTGGCGCTGATGGTGGTCACCGGGCAGACCCCCGCGCCGGCGTGGTCGGACGTGGCCGGCCAGGGTTGGCCGGTCAACTGGCTGTTGGCGTATCCCCAGTTCGGCTACATGGCGCTGACCACGCTGGCGTCGGCCGCCATGGTCTTGATCTGCCTGATTTACGTCCGGCGCGGGGCGCGCGAGGGCGAAGCCACCCTCTTCACGCATCTGGCGGACTGGGTGCTGCCGCGCCGCATGGGCGAGCGCCGCCGCAAGCCCCGCCGCGTCTGGCGCAACCCGATTGCCTGGCGCGAGGCGGCCACGCGGGCGGCGGCCGGCGGCCGGTCGCTGGCACGACTGTTGTTCACTCTGGCCGCGCTCGCGGCGGGTATTGCGCTGCTGATTGCGCACCACACCGGCGCCTGGGGACTGGGCGGTCCGTTGGTGGCGATTACGCGCGCGTGGCTGACGACGTTTGTGTGGATCGAGTTGGCGGTCGTCCTGCTCGTCGTGACGAACACCGCCGCGACGACTCTGACCCGCGAGAAGGAGGCGTTGACCATTGAGCTGTTGCTGTCGACGCCGCTGACCAGCCGCTACATCATCGCGGGGATGCTCCAGGGGCTGGTGCGGCTGGTTGTGCCGCTGATCGCGGTGCCGACGGTCACCGTCCTGCTGTTTGCGGTCGTCGACCTGAGCCGCCCCGGTCAGCCGGCGGTCACGACCCCCGAGGCGGTCGTGATGGTCCCGCTGCTCATGATCTCGTTCGTTTCCCTGGCGGCCATGATTGGGCTGCACTTCTCGCTGCTGTCGAAGAAGACAGTTCAGGCGGTCATGATTAGTACCGCGACGGTGCTGGGCGCCGCGGGGCTTTTGTGGCTCTGCGGATCAGCCGTGGCGAGCAGCGAGCGCACCCTCGCGTCGGTGATCCTGCCGTTCACGCCCTTCCCCGCCATGCAGGCCCTCCTCGACCCGTGGGCGGTGCTGGCGGCAACGACGCGCGGCTATGGTACGACGATCACCCCGGGCGACGAGCTGACGTTTCGCATCACGCGCGTCGTGTTCAGCCTGGTCGCCGCCGCCGCGTACCTCGGCATCACCTACGCGATCTACAACAGCATGGTCCGCAGCTTCGACATGACGGTGCGGCGGCAGTCGGCGTGAAGTCAGGGCACGCCGCAGGCTTCCGCGACGAAATGCGGGCGTTGTACACCGTCCACGTCCGCCGGAACGCCGGTGACTATCGTCCGCGGGGGGACGTCGCGGATGACCACCGCGCCGGCCTTTACGCGGGCGCCGCATCCGATCCGGCGACCGGGGATTACGGTCGCCCCGATCTCGAGCGTGGCGAAGTCGTCCACGATCACCGTACCCGCCAGCCGCACCGCCGGTCCGATGAACGCCGCCACGCCGATGACATTGTCGTGCTCGGCGATCGCGCCCGGCGAGAGCACGGCGTGCGGGCCGATGTGGGCGTGCACGCAGACCGTGGCTCGGGCGCCGATGATGACGTGCTGGCCGAAGCGCGCCGAGGGCGATAGGCTCGCCAGCGGATGGATGGCGGAGATCAGTTCCATTCCGTGCATTTGCAGGGTTTCGGCGTACGCGGCGCGCGTCACGTTGTCGCCGATCGCGATTACGATGCGCCGAATTCCCGCCCGCCACAGGGCCTCAATCTGTTCCAGGCCGCCCCGCACAGGCAGGCCCCCGACGACGGTGCGATGCTTGGCCGGATCGGAGTCGAGAAACATGACCGGCCGGTAGCGCCCGCCCTGCTGGAGGATGTCCTGCACCTCGCCGCCGAATCCAGCGGCACCGTAGATGGCGACATCGTCCATGCGGTTGCTCCAGTGGTTCTATCGGTCGGATGGGTGTACCGCAAAACTGTGGCGGTCGGCGCGCCACCCCGCAGTACGGGGCGGGACCCGGCCAGCAGAGCCCCAAGCGCCAGCGCGGGGTTGCCGGAGGGCGTTGCGTTTCCGGTTGGCGCGCGTGGGCCGGGAACCCGTCGCTGGCGCTCTGGGCTCTGATCCACGCCGCCCGCCAAGATCCGGCGATACACCCGGTCGGATGGCAAGGGCGGCCGGCCGATATACGTGCGCGACGAATGTGGTACCATTGCGTGGCGGACGCGCGGGATCGTAACCGCACGCCTCGATCCCATGTTGGGAGTGTGCTTATGTTGCGCTCGATACTTGCCGGTGTGCTGACCGTTCTTGTGATCGGCCAACCTGAGGACAAGCCGGCGGCGGCCTCCAGGCCGACCGAAAGCCAGCCGACGACCCGCCCGGCCGACGGCAGTGGCACCTTGCGCAAGCCGGTACAGGCTGAGATGCTCAAGAAACTGTTGGCGCAGAAGGACCGTCCGGTTCCGATTCAGCCGCAGACCGATCCTGCGCGTGCTCCGGCGGGGCTGGGCCCCGACGGCCGGCCGCTGCTCCTGGAGGGCACTTCGTTGACCGAGCGGCCGGGGCGGCTGGTGCGGGAGGGGGGTCGCGCGAAATTTGTGTTCCACCTCGACGGCGAAAGCCAGGCCCCGCGGTCGATGCCGATTCTGGAAAGTCAACTGCTGGAGATGATGGAGAAGGAAGCCGAGGCGGGGTTTCAGGAATTCATCGTCTCGGGCGAGGTCACACGCTATCGCGGCACGAACTACCTTCTCGTTCGGAAGGTGCTGCGGCGTACGGGCGAGGACAACCTGAGTCCGTAGTGGGGATGGTGGGACAACCCGACGTTTTCAAAAACTGATCCAGCGGACACGAGCGTGTTCTTACGCTCATTACACCACTATATGTAGTGGTTGTTCACTTCATGACACCAAACAGGATGTGTTCGTGTTTAATTGCGGCGATAAGACATCCCACATTAACGGCACGACTGATAAAATTGGTAAACTTTTCCGCCCATCCGATAAGAATCTGTGCTAGTATTGTATCGTCCGGCTGGATAAACGGCGCAGACTTTGGGTGCGTGCCCGAGTCGAGTGCCGACGATTGGGAACCAGTGTAGTCCCAGACGTTGCAGCCGCTCACGGAGGAGCTGCGAACAACGGTATCGCATCGGCAAGGCAGGGACGCTTTGCCGATGCTTCTTAAATCATGTATTGGCCGCCGTGAACAACGGGTGGCCCGCGCAGGTTCGGCGTCCTTAGGCCATCACCCGGATTCGTAACCTTCAATCCACGGCTTGATGGCCGCCTCGCTCGAAACCCAACCCACCTGGGGACGCTCCTGCCGCCACCCTCTTTTTCTGCGCCTTATGACCCGGCCACCGGTTCCACGAGCCGAGCGGTCAGGTCGGGTTAATTGCCCGCCGGCGGCGCAAGGCGCACCCAGCGATAGTCGGTCGTGGAGCGGCTGCCATCCAACCCGCCGCCCCACGTGATCGGCACGGGCGGGAGGCCATCGGCATCGTCGTTCGTGTACTGGACCGCGAGCAGCAGATGGCCGCCTGGGGCGAGCTTCTCGGCGCCCAGCGGGCCGGACGGAATGCTGAAGTTGTAGGTGCGCGTGACATCCTTGTCGCTGCCCGTCAACTCGAACCGCCACGCGCTGATCTGCTCCGGATGCGTTCCGCTCAGGGGCTCGATTCGGGGCTCGCGGGCGGCCGGCGCAACGCAGACCTCCGCGTGGCCGTCAGCTCCCTCGCACGCCACGCCCAGGCGCAGCAGATCGCCGGTCGGGCGACCGCTCTCGGTCAGACGGTAGAGCACGAGGTGCGGGTCGTCGACGGTCACACTCAGATGGAAAGTGCCCGGCTGATAGGCGCCGTGCACGGTCATTCTCGTGGCGGTCCGCCGGCCGCCGGGGACGCTGGCCTCGGCGAGACGGTGTTTCGGCTCCGCGACGCGCTCGCCGCTCGCCAGCGGGGTGACGTCGACCAGCGGTTGGACATCCAGCGGGACATCGAACGAGTCGCCGTTCAAAGCCACCCGGAGCGCGATCGGCTGATGGTCGAAATCGCGTGCCGGAGTGCGCGGCGTGAGCCGCACGGTCTGACGGATGGTCTCGCCGGCGTCGGCGTGCAGTGCCGCGGCGGAAAAAGACGACTCGAAGGGGGGATCCTTGGGCAACTGCAACTGCCAGTAGCCGCGGGGAGTCGGCTCGGCCGCATGCAACTCGATCGTGAAATCGGCTGCGGCCTGGCAGAAGGCCGTCGCGGGCACATGCAGCCAGGACGGCGTCAGGGCGAGCTTGGGCTCGGACTCGGGGTGGTTCAGCGTCAACGTCACGAAGATCGGTCGCGTCGACGTGGGCACGAGCCGCCGCGTTCCTGCGGCCAGCAGCGCGTAAGGGCGGCGTTCGAAATCCTGCGCGTCGACGTCGCCGGGGACGGCCTGGGTTAGCGCCAGCGTCGCCGGCAACAGGCGGTTGGGTCGCGCGAGCAATACCGCCACCTGCCGGTTTCCGCCAATGAAGAGTGCCGAGTCGAACAGTTCCGGCGGCGCCCCGACGGGGCCGGCGTAGCGGTAGCCGGTCAATTGCCCGGCGGCGGCGGCATACCCCAGGAGGCTGGTCTTGGGGCTGAAATCGCGGCGCACCAGGCCGCGCAGCAACTCGGGGTGCGCGGCATCGTTGTCGTCGTCGCGGAGATCGAACCAGATGAGCCCGCCCAGCCCCGCCGCTGCCGCCTGGACGTAGCAGCGCAGGACGACTTCGGCGTCGAAGTAGAACCCGGAGCCGACGACCGGCTCGGCCTCGTGGAGCCACACGTGAGTGGGCTGCCAGGCGAAGCCGCCGGCATTGCGAAAAGCCTCGAGCTGCGCCGGCGCCGCGGACGCATCGCCCGCTGTCCGGAAGATCAGCGGCCAGTCGGGGTGCGCCTGGGCGAGTGCCGCGACCTGCGGCGCGGCCGAGCGGTCGGTCACTTTGATCGGCGGGGGCACGACGACCAGGGCCGACGGCTGCTGCGCGACGCCGGCGCGGACCTGCGCGACTCGTTCGAGTTGCTCGGCGACGTCGGCGACGCCCAGCACGTCAGCACCGAGCTCGCAGCGCTCGATGCGGGCGCCGAAATGCTGAGTCACGGCGACGACGAGGCGCGTCAGGGCTTCGACGCGTGCGGCAGCGTCGTTGCCGACCCACTCCGGCGGATCGCCGAGCACGAGCATGGCCGCCATCTCCTTGTTGTCGGTTAGCGGGTGGACGAGCGCGTCGAGCGCGGCAAAGTCGAGACGGCCGGACTTCGGCTCGATCTGGCGCCAGGACGTTTCGAGCGCCAGGAGGTTCACGCCGACGTCCCGCGCGACGCTGAGCTCGAGCTGCTGGTCCAGCGCCGGCTCGCGCAGCAAATTGGTCTGCACGCCGAAGAACGTGGAGTTGCCGCGTGACAGGCGGCGGCTGCTGGGGATGACGGCGACGCTGGTTTCGAACGTACTGGCGGCTGGCCAGCCGGGCGCGCGGGCCCGCGCGACGACGCGGTAGAGCCCGGGATCGCGGAGGACCTGGGGGAAGTCGATCGTCTGCGTGGAGCGATAGTCCACGCCGCTGGCGGGCAGGTTCACCTTGCTCGTCTGTTTCTGGAGAGTCGCGCCGTCGGGCCGCATCCAGGCCAGGTCGACGGCCAGGTCCAGGGTGCGCTCGTGGGAGCGGTTTTCGAGCACGACGGCGGCTGCGACCGTGGCCCCCGGCTGATAGATGCGGGAGGACTCTCGTCCGGCGACCGCGCCTGTGAACCGGAAGCCGCCGTGGACCAGCTCGCGGGCCGCCAGGCGGTGCTCGACCTGCAAATCGTCGAGGAAGATGGTTTGCTTGCCGACCCGCTGCGTTGCGACGCGATAGCCCTCGACTTCGATAGGGTAGGTGAGCGGGCCGTCCCCGCGCACCCGCTTGAGTCGCTCCGGGCTCAGGTCGGCCGCGAGGCGCACCCACCGCCGCGTTGTTGCGACCTTCTGCAGCTCCGTCTCGAAGAACTGGTCGCGGGCGTCGTGGACCCGGAAGCCGAGCTGCATTTCTCCTTCGTTGAGCCAGCAGAACGTCACGGCACGGTCCGCCTGCCGGAAGCGCATCGTCTCGCGGAAGGTGAGATCGCAGGCCACCGAGGCGCCGGGTTGCGTCGCTCCGACCTCCACCGCCAGCGCTCCCCGGCCGCGGGCGGGAACCGTCGTGGGCTGCGCTGCGCAGTCCCCGGCCAGCACGTTGCGCACCGAGGTGATGTTCGCTGCGAACGACGGGTCCTCAAAATCCGCCAGAACGGTGACGGCCGGCTCATCCGCCCGCGCAGCGCCGCCGACCAGCCAGAGCAGCATGAGCGGCACCGTTAGCGCGGCGGGCCGTGCCGCGCGCGCCCGCGGTCTGCCGCGCGCGTGCCGCGCGCGTCCGTCAGGACGGCAGTGACAGGTGTGCCGCGAGATCTTGTAGGCGACACACGTACGTGTGGTGCAACTGCACATGTTCACGTGCCCGCTCCGTCCGCCGCGCTGCCAGCGGCTGACTAAGGGATTCTAGTTCGCGGCGCAGCTCGGTCAGATCGCGGAAGGGTGCGAAATGCTGCCCGGGCCGGAGCACGTCCCCGAGCAGGGGGGCCAGCGGCACTCCCCCGAGGCTGTGCATCAGGACCGGCCAGCCCGCCGCCGCCGCCAGCAGCAGCGCGGGGCTCAGCGGGTCGGAGCTGCCGGCAAGCACACATGCCCCGGGTCGCAATGTCGGAGCGCGCTCGGCCAGCTCCAGCATGTCGGCCGCCAGCGGCTGGAAGGTCTCGTGGGCAAGTCGCTCCCACCCGTGCCCGACCGTGAGCAGCGCGCGTCCCGTCTTTATCAGCCCGCGGAGCAGACGTTCGAGCACGATCGCCGGGATGACGACCTGCTCGGTGAAGCGTGCCAGGCTCGCCCGCAACGACTCGTCCCGCAGCTCCACGCCGCACTCGCTCTGCGCCCGGGCCAGCAGTTTCTCCGGCTCCAGCACGCGCGGCGTCTCCCAGACTTGCGCGACGACGACGGCGATCCGTTCCCAGAGCTGCCGGTGGCTGTGCTGCGTCACGCCGTACTGCTCGGGGTCCCGGTTGGGCAGATCGCCGACGAGCAGGATGGGACCGGAGGCGGTTTGGCTTTGCGCTGGGCCGCCCTGGGCCGCTTCGCCGCCCGCGCACTGCGGCGCCGAGGCCGGCGGCGCGGAGTCGTCGGCCGGCGAGCACGCCCAGTACCAGGCGAGCACGCGGTCGGTGCGCGCGCCGGCCCGGTGAAGCGCCTCGGCCACGCGGGGCGAGGCCGCGAGATAGCACGTCCCGTCGTCCGGCACCTGCTCCGGGACGTTGCCTGCGCGGTGATACCAGACGCACGTCGCACCGGCGAAGCTGATGGGCAAGACGGAGCGCGCGTGGTTGACGTGGATAGTCAGGGTTGGCTGGAACTCGGCGAGCGCCTCGCAGTGCGCCAGGGGATGGACGCTGTGCGGCCCCGCGATCGAGGCGCATAGCACGGGCCAACCCAGACGGTGGGCCGCGCGGGTCACGTCGGCAGCGACGGCACGCGACTCCCGATCCGCGCTCAGCGCGAGCAACGCCAGGCGCGGCGTCTTGGTTGCGGCGACGGCGGCACGGCGCGCCGCGGTTGCCAGCTCGGTGAGACGCCGGGCCCGCCGTTGGTTCGTCTCGCCATGTATGCGCTCGCACAGCGTCCGCAGCTCCTCGCGTCGGGCGCGGGGCACCAGGTCCGGCATGAGGATCGTGCCGGGCGGCAGCAGTCCCGGATGCGTCTGCATCAACCGGGTCAGAAACTCGTGCGTGCGGCCGGGTGGCACGAGCACACAGCGGCCCTGCGCGACGGCGGCCGAGAAGTCATGCAGGTGCAGTACCGCGGCCAGCGCGTGCAGGTCGGCCTCGAACGCGAAGACCGCCAAGTGGACCGGCAGCCGCTCAAGCAGGAGCGTCAGCTCCGCTCCGGCGCCCAGCGTGGGCAGCGCCAGGTTGCGATCACCCGGAGTGAAGGCCGTCAGCAGCGCGGTTGCCCGCGTCTGCGGCGCCGCGGTGCCGCCGAGCCATGCCGCGGGCGCGCCCGGCTCCTCCAGCCGGTATGTCGCGGTGTCGTCGAGCGACAGCGCCGGGCGCCACGCGGGCGGCAGGCGTCCGCCGCGCAGCTCGTTGGCCAGGTCGGGTTGGTCGGTGGAGAGCGTTGCCAGGTTGTTGGACCACACGGCGGGGTCCAGCGTCGCCGCGCGAAAGTCGTCGAGGCCCGAGAAGTTCAGTGCGGTAGTCCTTTGGCTCATGGCAGAGCGGTCAGCCGTCGGTCCGACGAGAGCGCGACAGCGAGCATTCGATTCGGTTGGCGTCAGCGTGCCAACTGTCGCACCGCGAGCCACACGAGGAACGCGAACCAGATGAAGAAAGCCGCACCGAGGGCAAAAACGGGCCAGCCGCGGCGGCGCGGATACGTACCGTACGGTGCGTCGGGCGGAGTGTTCGGATCGACGTAAGCCATAGGGCCTCCAGGCTGCGGTCAGCCGTGGGTGCTTCCGCTACTCGTCCTTGGGCGCGACGTTGATCTCGTACTGCTCGAACGCCTGGTCGAACTCGTAGACGTCGTCGAAATCGCCAATGTCGTCCGAGTCCTGCTTGCCCATGATCTTCAGGTTGATCATGAAGTACACCATCTCGCCGAAGTCGCGCGTTCTGCGGATGTTCCAGCTCCGAAGCACGTCGCGGGCCAGTGGGCCCCAGCGCGCGAGCGCCAGGAGGCGCAACGCCTGGCACAGCTCCTGTCCGGACACATGCCGGGCGCGCCGCCCCCGCCGGGCGCGGTGCTTCAACTCCGCCGCCGCCTGGAGTCCGCTGTGCAGGAACGCGAAGGCATCCGGCGGGTAGCGGCCGTCCCGGCGGATGGCGGACTCAATCCGTTCGAGCAATTCGGCATCCATCGCGTTCTGGCTCAATTTCTTGGCTCGCTTGGGCCGGCCGGGCC
>CAIWOY010000438.1 GCA_903914415.1 uncultured Phycisphaerales bacterium
CGAGCTGCTGCGTCGCCGCCAGCGAGCGCACCGAGAACTGGTACATGCCCGCCGGCGCGGTCGCGCTGGCCGTGGCGGTCAGGATGCTGGGTTGCGAAGAGGTTGCGCTGGCCGTCTGGAACAGGCTGGCCTGCGCCAGAACCTGGATCCGCGCTAGCAGGGCCGTCAGACGCGCAGAAATGTCCAGGTAGGCCGTCTTTTGCGCGTCGAGATTGCTGATCCGCGCGACGACCTGGTCGCGGGGCCGGGCCTCGATCTTCATCATCTGGTCGATGATGCTCTGATAATTCAGGCCCGAAATGAGGCCGACACCCGACGAAACGGTGCTCATGGCGTTCCTCCGTGGGAACTTGCACCCCGGGCCTGCAGCGCCCGGGTTGCCTTCTTGCGTATCGGCCTGTATACGGGCAAGCTCGATGCCACTGGGGAACTATCCGCCCGCCCCGGCGTCAGCCAAATGTAGCGGCCGACCCCCGTGTCGGCCGTAGGCTGCCGAAGAGTCTGCGTCGCGCGCGAAGATCTGGGACGTTTGCAAGACAGGGGGCCAACGCGACGGCGGGGAACTATCCGCCCGCCCCGGCGTCAGATATCCTAGCGGGTGGTCGAACGGAACAACCCACCCCGACATTAGGAGGTCTGTCATGAGCCGGCTCGCCATGCCCGTCTTGATCCTGCTTGTTTTCACTAACCCGACGCTCGCCGCCGACGCCACCCCCACCGACCTCGACGTCACCCGCGTCGCCCTCTTCTCCAGCGGCGTCGGCTACTTCGAGTGCGACACGACCGTCACCGGCGACGCCACCGCCGCCCTCCAGTTCCGCACCGACCAGATCAACGACATCATCAAGTCGATGGTCGTCCAGGACTTCGGCGGCGGGAAGATCGGCATCATCAGCTACGCCTCTCAGGACCCCATCGAGAAGACCCTCCGCAGCTTCGGCGTCAACCTCACCGGCAAACCCACGCTCGGCCAGCTCCTTGACCAGCTCCGCGGCGAGCCGGTCGAGATCACCGGCCCGCTGTCCTGCACCGGCACCATCGTCGGCGTCGACAGGGAACAGCTAGTCAACCCCGATGGTACAGTCCTTCAGGAGATCGAGCGGCTCACGCTGCTGACGGACGCCGGCCTCCAGCACTTCGAGCTGACCAAGCTCCAGGGCATCAAGCTCACGAGCGCGAAGGTGGACGCCGAGCTGCGCAAGGCCCTGGCGACGCTCGCGACCGCCCACGACGCCGACAAGAAAAGCGTCGTCCTGAACTTCGAGGGTAAGGGCGAGCGCAAGGTCCGGGCCGCGTACCTGCTCGAAGCCCCGCTCTGGAAGACCAGCTACCGCCTCGTGCTGTCCGACGAGAAGGACAAGAAGCCGTTCGTCCAGGGCTGGGCGACGGTCGAGAACGCGACCGAGCGCGATTGGAACAACGTCCGGCTGTCGCTGGTTTCTGGCCGGCCGATCTCCTTCCGCATGGACCTGTACACGCCGCTGTACGTCCCGCGGCCGCTGGAGCAGCTCGAGCTGTACGCGTCGCTGCGCCCGCCGTCGTATGAGGGCGGCTTCGCCGCGGACGAACTCGCGGCGAGCGCGCCTGGGGGCGGGGCGGCCGGCGAGACCAAGATGCTCGCCCGCAAGGCCCGGGCTCCCGTCGCGATGTCCGCCCCGCCGCCCGCGTCGCCCGCGGCGGGAGTTGCGTTCGCAGAGACCGAAGGAGGTCGCCTTGACCTCGCCGGCAAAGGCGTCGAGTCCGTCGCCAAGGCCGCGGAGGCCGGCGAGCTGTTCGCCTACCACATCGCCATGCCCGTCTCGATCCCGCGCCAGCACTCGGCGATGCTCCCGATCGTCAACCAGGAGGTCGAGGCGGCCAAGGTCAGCATCTTCAACATCGCCACGCACCCCAAGTACCCGCTCAACGGCCTGGAGCTGAAGAACACCACCGGCCTGAACCTGATGCAAGGCCCGGTCACCGTGTTCGACAGCGACATCTACGCCGGCGACGCGAAGCTGCCCGACCTCAAGCCCGACGAAAAGCGGCTGGTCGCGTATGCCCTCGACCTCTCGACCGAGGTGCTGGTCAAGCAGCAGCCGCAGCCGGACGAGATCGTCAGCCTGCGGATCGCGAAGGGGACCCTATGGCACCGCCACCGCTTCGTGGACAGCCGCGAGTACGAGATCAAGAGCAAGGCCGACAAGCCGCGGACGGTGATCGTCGAGCAGGCGTACTCGGAAGACTGGAAGCTGATGGAGCCGAAGGAGCCCTACGAGCGGACGCAGACGCTGCTGCGGTTCAAGGTCCCGGTGCCGGCCAAGGAGACGAAGTCGCAGAAGGTCGTGCTGGAGAAGGTCGCCGACCAGTCGCTGACGCTGACCGACACCGGCCTCGACACGATCCGGTACTACCTGAGCGCCCGCGTGATCTCGCCGAAGGTCAAGGCGGCCCTCGAGAAGGTCATTGAGCTGCGGACGGCGGTGGATGACATCGCCCGGCAGCGCGCCGACCTCGAGCGGCAGCGCGAGGAGGCCACCAAGGACCAGGCCCGCATCCGCGAGAACCTGAAGACGCTCGACAAGAGCACCGACGCCTACAAGCGGCAACTCAAGAACTTCGACGAGGTGGATGAGAGGATCACCAAGCTCGGCGCCGACATCGAGGCCGCCCGCAACCAGGAGCAGGACAAGCGCAAGGCGCTGGAAACGTACCTGCTGTCGCTGGACATCAAATAACGGACACATAGGAGAGGTAGCCGCTGGCCGGGATCATCCCCCGGCGC
>CAIWOY010000439.1 GCA_903914415.1 uncultured Phycisphaerales bacterium
GCACGTGTCTCGAACCGGGTCAGCGGGTGTGGGGTGCACAGTTCACCGGCTGGGGGCCGGTGCCACACCGCCGAGCGGGCCGTCAAGGCAGGCTCTGGCACTGCGTGAGCATCTCAAGTATTCCCCACGTCGAGCCGGAAAGCAAAGCGGGAAGGAAGGGTTGGGGGAGTTTGGCGGAGTTTGACGGCGGCTGGCGGAGATAGGCGGAGAAACTCAGAAGCGTGAAACAAGGGTCCGGAAGCGTTGGTCGGTAAACACGGCGGGTGGCCGACCGACGCGAATCTGGGCGCGATGGCGACGGCCCGCGCTGCTCGGAAGATCGGACCACCTGCTGGTGACCAGAGTCACCGGCCGCGCCGCGAGTAGCGCGACAGCCCGTGACCCGGTGCCACACCGGGGCGCACGGGCCTTGCGAGGCATTGGCAATCGTCCGGCGCGCGGGCGTGGTTGAAATCGGGCAGCAGATGCGGGTACTCTGGGGCCGCGCAAGTCCGGCGACGTCGCCGGACGATGGCCATAGCCACGGACGGGGAACGGCGATGCTTCTGTTCGTCGACGAGAGCGGCCAGGATCACGCCGAGATGCCGTGCGAAGTGCTCGCGGGCGTGGTTGTGGCGCAAGGTAATCTCTGGAACTTGATCAAGGCGATCCGCGCGGCCGAGAAGGACCACTTCGGCGATTACCTGCGCAACGTACGAGTGAGCGAGATCAAGGCGAAGAAGCTCCTGAAGCGCAAACGCTTTCGCATCGCGAACCAGAAGATCGACATTCCCGAGGCCGAACTGCCGGGCCTGGCACACCAAGCGCTCGTGAAAGGGCTTGCGGCGCACGAAAGCGGTACGTCGGAATCCGGTGTGACCGCGCGCGAGCTGACCGCGTACAGCCGCTCCGTCCTCCGCTTCGTCGATACGGTGCTCGACATCGCCGCTGCCTTCAACGTGAAGATCATCGCATCCGTCGTGGACGCGAACGCCGCGAAATCGGACCGGGACGTACTGCGCAAGGATGTCGTGTATCTGTTCGAGCGCTACTTCTATCTCCTACAGGACTGGGGCTTCGATCGGCGCGGCCTGGTCGTGTTCGACGAGTTGGATAAGGCGCGGGCCAAGCACCTGATCGAACGCATGGCGGCATATTTCCTGGGCACGAAGACCGGCCGGTTCCGCAGCTCGCTCATCGTCCCGGCGCCCTTCTTCGTGCACTCGGAGCTGACGGCCGGTGTTTTCCTGGCAGATCTGGCGGCGTACGTATTAGGTTGGGCCTGGCGCTTGGGCGGTATGCCCCAGCCCAGCCGAGACGAGTTGAAGCCGTTTGCCAGGAAGCTGCATGAAATGCAGTATCACGGCCAGAAGTCGCGAGAGGATGGACGTGGCTTTTGGCCCCTCCATGGCATCGTGTATCTCGACGATCTGCGGGGAAGGTTGGATAAGGTCGGCGACGAAGATGTCGATGCGGGGAGTCAGTAAAAAGAAGAAGGCAATGCCCGGTCCGAAGACCGACCAAAGCCTCCACTAGCAGTATCGGCTCCGATGTTCTCAAAGTCAAGCCGGATTCAAGTCCGCCGGGGTGTGACCACGCTTTGTGGCGGACGGTAAGATAAGCGGGCAGAGTACGTTGCGGTTTCGAGATGGGTTGGTTTGGCAAGGAGGCCAAGCATGAGCGCGGAATCGAGCGAGCGGGAGTTTGCGGTCTGGGCCGAGTCGC
>CAIWOY010000440.1 GCA_903914415.1 uncultured Phycisphaerales bacterium
CTGCCAGCCCGTGGGGTTGCCCGTCTTGGTCGGTTGCGTGCCCGTCTTGTACACGGGGCGCAGCGCTTCCAGCGTCACCTTCAGCTCATTGTTCTTGGTGTGGGCATCATGCACCTCCACCTTGAACGCATCCGGGTCCGCGTCGGCGCGCCCTTCGAATTCGTGCACTGTGTCGTCCACCCACGGGTACTGGCGGTTCTTGCCGGCCATGTCCGTCTTGAAGTTGCTGACGTCGAGAACCGTGAGCGCTTTGTCGTCGGCGTACGGCAGCTTCTCGCTGCCGTGCACGAAGCGAATCGAGGCGACCGGCTCGCCGGGCTTGATGAACTTGGTGAGCTTCTCCGTCTCGGCGTCCTCGTCCTTCTCCTGCTTGTCGGGAATCGTGATCTTGTCGCCAGCGCGCAGCTCCCAGTCCTGCTTCTGGAGGTACGCGTTGTCCGGCTCCTTACGGAGGTCCGCGCAGTCCCGGAAGCCGTTCTTGACGGCGATGCCGCACAAGGTGTCCCATTGGCGGGCCTTTACGACCTTCTTTTTCTTCTTCTTGTCTTTGCCCATGTGCTACCTCGCCGCGGGTTCGCGCCCGTCCAACGGCGCCTACTCCAACCGTTCCCAAGCGGAATCGTCCAGTTCCGGGAACGTCACGTCGTATTCACCTTCGGGGAGATCGTACAATTCAACCATCCCGTTTGCGTCCGTGGTGCCCTCGTACACCTTGTCGCTCGGTCCGGTGACGCGATACGGCTCGCTGGGCACCGGGTTGCCCTCGGAGTCCACCAGTTGCACCTTCAGCCAGGTCTTCTCCTCCGGCTCCGGTATTTCCTCGGGCGGGAACTCCGTGCCCGGCACTTCGGTCAGCGTCAGGCCTTCGACGGACTGGCTGCTGCCGCCGTACGTGACGTCCTTGCCGGGCTTGGAGCTGTCGGCCACGGCCGGGTCCTCCGCGTTCTGGGGCGTGGTCGCGGAACAGGACGGGGGTGATACGGGCGGGCCGCTGCCGCTGTTGATGTTCACAATCGTTCCGACGATGTAGATACCGCCGGGCGACAGGACAATGCTGCTCCCGCCGCACTTCAGCTCGAGGCCGGAGCCGGCCTCCAGCCGGATGCCGGAGCCGGCCTTACAGGAGAACGTGACCGCAACATCCTCCTTGTGATTGTTGTTGAACTTCTCGACCACGTCTCCGTTGACGCTGGTCGAGTGTGTTCCCTCGACCTGGATGGAGACTTTGCCGTCGACCTTGTGCGACTCGTCCTTTTCGGTCCAGGTCCGGACCTCGCCCTTGACGTGGACCTGTTTGGCTTTGTAGACCAGCTCACGCAGCTCGCCGGACAGGTTGCCGTCCTTTTCGCCGCCGACGGTGACCTCGTAGCTGCCGCCGACGGTATGGAAGTGGCTGGCCTTGACGTTGGTGTCCATCTGCCGCTGGGCCTGGATGAAGAGTTGTTCCTTGTCCTTGAGGTCCTCGAAGCGGATTTCGTTGTTGCCGCCGCCGCCCTTGCTGCTGTGCGTCTTGATGACGCTTTTGGTTTTCTCGTCGGGGAGGGTGTAGGGGGGCATCTGGTCGGCGTTGTAGACGCGGCCGACGATGAGCGGCTGGTCGGGATCGCCCTCCAAAAAGTCGACCACGACCTCTTGCCCGACGCGCGGGATGAACATGATGCCGTAGTTGCCGCCGGCCATGCCCTGGGCGACGCGGATCCAGCAGGATGAATCCGAGCCGAAGAGCTTGGGCTGGCCGCCCTCGCTGCCCTCGCGATCCCAGTTAAACTGCACCTTCACGCGGCCGTATGGGTCGGTGTGAATCTCCTCGCCGGAGGGGCCGACGACACGGGCGGTTTGCGTGCCGCGCATGACGGGCCAGGGGGTGACGCGCGGCGGACGATAGGTCACGGTCGCGGGGATGCACTCGAAGCGGCATTCGTACACAGGGGCGTCGAAGTCGACGAGCGCGTTCTGGGCCACGTCGTCGATCAAGTTGCGCAGGGAAAGCGCTTCCAGCGGGTTCGCGCCCGCGCCGGCCGCGACATTCGCCAAGTGGTTCGAGACCTGGCCGGCGTGGTAGATCCAGTACGACAACTCGCGGTGCGCGCTGGCGTCGCCGACGCGCAGGCGCCCGGCGATCTGCAAGAGGCCCTCCGCCAATTGCCGGATGTTCTCGTCCTGGCTCTGGCGCGCGGTGAGCAGGGATTGATGGACGTTTCCGTCGAGGATGCCGGTGCGGCCCTCGGCGCCGGTCGAGGCCCGCAGCGTGGCCTGCTTGCCCTGGTGGGTCAGCGCAGTCACGAGGTAAGTGGCGTTCAGCGCATAGATCGGATGCTCGACCAGGTTGAACGTCTTGGCAAGCGCGAGGCGGTAGGAGTTGCTTTGCGCGACGCCGATGATGCGGCTGCCCTCGAACTCCTCGATGCGGGTCTGGGCCAGTGTGCTGCCGGCGCCTTGCTCGCTGTATTCGCCGGGATAATCGAAGAATTCGAGGCTCGGGTCTCGGCCGGCGTCGGCCTTGGCGTCCAACTTCAGCTTCGGGTTCTGGAAATTGAAGTCCGTGAGCATGACGGCGCCCGGCCGCACGGCCTGGCCGAGCCGGAAGCGGAAGATGTGCTCGGTCTCGTGGGCCATGCCGGAGGGCGGGACGAACGGGAGGTCGGCGTCGCCCTCGAGCGGCTTGTAGGCGGCGGGTGCATCCGCCATGACCAGGACGTGCGAGTCCTTGGTCTGCTCGAAGTACCACCAGATGCCCTCTTCCTCCAGCAGACGGCAGATGAAGTTGTAGTCCGTCTCGCGGTACTGGACGCAGTACTCGCGCGGCGAATAGCTGCCCTGGAGGACGAACTTGAAGCGGTCGGTGGAGAAGCCGGCCTTGGTCAGCACGTCCGAGACGATGTCCTTGACGTTCTTGTTCTGGTAGATGCGCGAGCTGTAGCGGTGCGTGAGGAGCCAGATGCCGGGGACGAGCTCGGCCCGGAAGTACGCCTGGTCCTGCGTCTGGTTGGTCAGCTCGAAGCGGCTGATGATGCCGTGGAACCAGCGCTCGTGGGTGACGGTGTTGATGCTGAGGACCGCGGATTTGCCGACGATGTCGTCGAAGGCGAAGGCCAGGTCGTCGGTCGCCAGCTCGATCTCGAAGCGGTAGAGCTGGCAGAGCCCCTCGCTACCGCGATAGCGCATCACCTGGAACCGGTCGACGTCGCCGCCGGCCATCTGGAAGGCCAGTTGCGAGCGACTGCGATCTTGGACCAGAGGCATGGTACGTACCTCACCAAACGAAGGCGGACGTGATAAGGCGAGAGCTGCCCGCAGACCGTTTTCGCCTTATCACTTTATCACCTTGTCACCTCATCACTCGCTCCCGGCGAACTCGTACACGAACTCGTTGTTCTCCGCGCGCATTGTGATCCGCTGCGGCGGCTTCTCGGCCGCCATCTCTTCCAGCAGCCGGCGGGACAGCACCGGCAGCACCTCGCGGTCGATCACGTGATCGATCTGGCGGGCGCCGAGGTCCACCTGCTGGCAGCGCGCCGTGACCGCCTCATACACCGCGTCGTCGACCTTGAACTCGATCTTATGGGCGGCCTCCAGCCGCTGGGCCACCTTGCGGAGCTTCATCTTCGCGATCGACTTCAGGATCTCCTGGCCCAGCGTGAGGAACGGGACGACCGTCATGCGGGCAACGAGCGCCGGCTTGAAGTGCTCGCGCAATTGCGGATAGATCGCCTCGCGCAGCTCCTTGGTGTCCACCGGCTCGCCGGACTCGCACATCTGCTGGAGTACGTCCGTCCCCAGGTTGCTGGTCATGAAGATGACGGTGTTCTTGAAGTCGATTACGCGGCCCTCGCCGTCGGCCAGGCTGCCCTTGTCAAACACCTGGTAGAACAGGTTCATCACGTCGGGGTGCGCTTTCTCGACCTCGTCCAGCAGCACGACCGAATACGGGTTCTGCCGGACCGCCTCGGTCAGCACGCCGCCCTCGCCGTAGCCGACGTAGCCCGGCGGCGAGCCCTTGAGTTGCGAGACGGTGTGTTTCTCCATGAACTCCGACATGTTGATCGAGGTCAGGAAGCGGTCGCCGCCGAAGAGCAGGTCCGCGACAGCCAACGCCAGCTCAGTTTTGCCGGTGCCGCTGGGGCCGACGAGCAGGAAGACGCCCATCGGCTGGCTGGGGTTGCCGATCCCGGCCCGGGAGGCCCGCAGCTTCTCGGCCACGGTCGCCAGCGCGTGATCCTGGCCGACCACGCGGCCCCGCAGCCGGTCTTCCATGTGCAGGATCGCCGTAATCTGGTCGCGCACGACCTTGCCGACGGGAATGCCGGTCCAGTCGGCGAGCACGGCGGCGACGGCGGTCGCATCGACCTGCGGGAACAGCAGCGGATCGTCGCCCTGGAGCTCGTGCAACGCCTGGACGGCCGCTTCGATCTGCTGGCGCAGCGCGGCCTCGTCGATTGGTTCGGCTGGGGGAGCCTCGGCGGACGCTGCGGCCTTCCCGGCCGGCGCGGCGGCTTTGGCTTCCGGCGCCGCGGCCTTTGCCTCCGGCACCGCACCTTTCGCGGTCGCGGCTTCCTCTCGGCGGGCGATCGCGTCGGGGCTGTCGGGGCCCTGGAGCTTGGCGCGCAGGTCGCGGATGCGGTTGACCGCCTCCAGCTCCTTCTGCCAGCGCTGCTCGGTCTGCTCGCGTTTCTCCAACAGCGTCTTGCGCGACGCCTCCATCTGGCCGAGCGCCTTCTCGTCGATGACCAGGCCCGCGGCGTGGTCGCGCCGCAACGCGGTGACCGCTGTGTCGAGGTTGATCAGCTCGCGGTCGACGTCTTCGAGCGCAGCCGGCCGGGTGGTCAAACCGACGGCCACGCGGGCCGCCGCCGTGTCGATCAGGTCCACCGCGGAGTCCGGCAGGAAGCGGCCGTTGACATAGCGTTTGGCCAGCTCGGCGGCCGAGACGACCGCCTCGTCGAGGATCACCATCTTGTGGTGTTTCTCATACTTGTCCTTGAGCCCGCGCAGCATGACCACCGTGTCCGGGATGGCCGGCTCGTTGCAGCGGACGAGCTGGAAGCGGCGCTCGAGGGCCGCGTCCTTCTCGAAGTATTTCTTGTATTCGGCCCAGGTGGTCGCCGCGACGGTGCGCAGCTCGCCGCGGGCCAGGGCCGGCTTGAGCAGGTTGGAGGCGTCGCCGCCGCCCGCGCCCGCGCCGGCTCCGATCATCATGTGGGCCTCGTCGATGAACGTGACCATCGGCTGCGAGCTTTCCTTGATCTCGCGGATTACGTTCTTGAGGCGGTTCTCGAACTCGCCCTTCACGCCCGCGCCGGCTTGCAGCAGCCCGAGGTCGAGCGTAACGAGCCGCACGCCGCGGAGGAAGGGCGGCACGTCGCCCTGGACGATGCGGAGCGCGAGACCCTCGACGATCGCGGTCTTCCCGGTGCCCGGCTCGCCGACGATGATCGGGTTATTCTTTCGGCGGCGGCCGAGGATGTCGATCATCTGGCGGATCTCGGCGTCGCGGCCAAAAACCGGGTCGATCTGCCCGGCCTTAGCCTTGGCAGTCAGATCGACCGTGAACTGCTCGATGGCGCCACCGGGAGCGCCACCCGGCGCCCCGGGCGCACGGGCCTCGCGGGCCGCCGCCTGGGCAGCCGGCCCGAGCACGATTTCGTGAAAGTGGTCACGCAACTGGTCGACGTCGATGCGCTCCAGCTCCACGGCGAACTCGCCGAGGTTCACGAACTGCGGGTTGAGCACGAGCGCGAGCACCAGCAGCCCCGGCCGAACTTGCTCGAACCCGAACTCGTCGCCCATCAGCGCCGCCGACTGGAACCACTCCACGATCTTCGGCGACAGCGCCGGCCTGCCGCGATGCTGGCCAGGCATCTGGTCGAGCGTGCGCTGCACGCCGCGGCGAACGCGGCCGCGGTCGACCTTGAAAGTGCTGAAGATGGCCGTCACGTCGGCGATCGTCTCGTCGAGGAGCCGTAACAGCATGTGCTCGGGCGCGACTTCGTAATGGCTGCGCGAGGCGCAGACGCTGGCCGCGCCCTGGAAGGCCTGGACGCACTGGGCGTCGCAGCGGCGTAAGACGGCTCGCAGTTGTTCCGCGGTGTTGGCAGTGCTAGTGGCGTCGCTCATGGTGTTTGCTCTCTCCTTTACCGGCTGCGCGGCCCGGCGCCGGCAGTCTCCGGCGACGGGTACCCGGTGTGAAACGAACGAGATTCGCGGCCCGACGACCGCCCCGTCGCGGCGCCGGCGTCAGCCCCCGAGCCCGGCAAACCACCGAACGTCGCCGTGGTCTCCTCACTCGCGGCGAACGTCACCGTGGTTTCGCCCATGTCCTGTGATCGGACCCAGCTTGTCATTCCCAGGGCGCTCCCGCCTTCGTCTGAGGTCAGGTGCATCGGGGGCACCTCGCCTGGACGGAGCGTGATCTGCAGTGTGAACCCCAGCGGGTCGCAGCAATACAGCCGGGTCAGGGCGCGGTTCTGCCGATAGCGGAAACCGCCCGGCACGAACGATCGGTACGTGACCCAGTCCACAGGGCCGACCGCGGTGTTGAACACCCCGCCGCGGTCGTATACCTGGTCCCCCACCGTCAGGTCGACACCCAGCCGGCTGTTCAGCAAGCCCACGCGGTTGAGGTCGGCCGGATCGAGCGGCACCCATTGTCCGACGAACGACTCGACCCGCACGGGGATGTCCCCCCAGTAATCAAACAGCATTCCCGCCAGCGTCGTGGCCGACCGCGGATGCTGCGTCAACAGGCCGGCATACCGCAGCAGCCGGATCGGCGGCACCCCCAGGACGGCTTCGTCCCAGTCCGGCGAGCAGCCGATCAGGAACCGAAGATACTCGGTGATCACGTCCCGCCGCGGGGCGCTGAACATCCGTTCGTGGCGGTATTTCAGCCACGCGCGGTAGAAAAGCGCGATGAGGCGGTGGTGGAAGATGTCGATGAAGTCGCGAATCGGGCTGGCCCCAGGGAGCCGGTCGGCATAGTCCCGCTTCTCCGCCGCAGAACGCTCGGCGGCCGTGGCGGCGTCTGTGGCCCGCAGCACGCTGATCGCGTAGTGCAGGGGCAGCGGCGTCGACACGCCGTAGAGGCCCAGGAAGGCGACCTCGACCAGGTAGCGCGGGTCCCCGGTGGTGGGATCGCCGTATTCGGTCAGGCCGCACACGTCCGTGGCCGGGAACGCCAGGGACAGGTTCGGGCGGAACCGCAGGGGCTCGCGTGCGGCGGGACCCCGCTCGCCGACGGGTGTGTCGACGCGGCAGTAACGTTCCAGGAGCCAGACGGCCTGGAAGAAGTCGAACTCCCACGCGCGCCGGTGCAGCCGGTCGAGGAGCGCCAACGGCTCCGCGCTCGGCGCCGGCGGGGTTGAGTTGGACGTCTCGCTTGCGGCCATGTCAGCTCTCCGCCGGCGTAACCTGCTCCCCGGCACGGGGTGGAAACGAGTACGACTGGCCGGACCGGACCAGCCGGACGTTGAGCTGGCTGAACGCGTTCAGGGTGACGTAGGCGGCGAGGAAGCGGTCGACGATCGCGGCGAACAGGTACGCGTCCCCCTCGCCAGCAAAATGGTCCTCGTTCAGTTCCAGGTCCGCCTGCACGCCCCGAATCGGCGCGCCGCGGACCATCCGCTCGCGGTACTGCGAGCGCAGGGCGATGATCCCCTCGAGCGTCCGTTGATGCGCCGCGGCCTGCTGCGCATCCTGGGCAGCCTGAAAATCGTAGATGCGGAGCAACTCCTTGAAACGCTCTACGTCCGTCAGCGACACGTAGTTCAGCGACATGTGCGAGATCAGCCGCCAGTGCAGCCCTTTGCCCAGCGGTGGGCTGACCGTCGGCGTCGGCTTGAGCAGGTTGCGAAACCGCGTGCCCGCCGGCGACCCGTCCGTCGGCTCGCAGATGTCGCCCGCCCGCAGCTCGGCCGGCAGATCGCGGTTCGTGCACGTCAGGTCGATCGAGACCGTCTCCTCCGTCGGCACGGCGTCCGGACGACCGCCCACCACGAAGGAGATGAACGTGTCCGTCCCCCAGCGCGTCCCGGAGCCGATCATGCTCGGCACCATCTGCGTCTGGTAGTACGTCGCGGTCCGCGGGTCGTCGCCCGCGACGTGCGCAAACGAGTAGAACGGCTGAAACTCGTGCGACTCCAGGTCCTGTGATCGCACCAGCCCGAGCACGCGGTCAACCGAGTACACCTCGGCATGACGCCGGTCCGCGATCCCCGCCCGCGCCGGCTGCACCAGGTACCGCACGCGGTCGTGGCTCAGGCGAATCGGCTCCGCGTTGTGCTGGAACAGGTTGGCGATCGGCACGCAGTGCAGGCGGAGGTTCTCGGGTGAGACCAGCGGGAACGACTCCAGCCGCCGGTTGAACGTGATCACGACCGTGAGCGCGTTCTCCTTCTCCAGCTTCAGGGCCTGCACCGCTCCATCCAGCCCGTGCAGGTCCACGAAGAGGAACCGGTCCTTGAGCGTGAAGTATTCCTGCAAGTAGCAGTAGCCCGGGAAGACGTGCGGGGGGTACGGCAGGACCCGCGCATCGAGCTCGAGCCCGGCCGGCCGGATCGACCCGTCGGGCAGACGCGTCTCGCGGCGGGCCGCCCCGCTGCCGCCGTTGGTGACCGCGACCTGGCCCGCGTGCGCGGCCAGCAGCAGGTAGAGGGTAAACGACGTTCGCGGGTCGCCGAAGAGGTGCAGCCGCACCGCGTCCAACTCCAGGTCGGCGAGCGTGGCCTTGGCGGCGACCTGGAATTGCAGCACGAGCCGGGCCGGCTCGGCGGGCGGGGTCTCCAGGCGCGCCTCGCGCAAGACCCACGGCCGCAGCTTGGTCGGCCACGCGGAGCGATAGCGGCACTGGGTCCCGTCGATCGGGCGGCTGGCGAACTCCGCTCCCGCCGGGACCACCGCCGGTGCTTGCATAGCGTCGATCTCCGGCAGGAACTCCAGGATCGACAGCGACGGGATCGGGCGGAGGTAATGCGGCCAGAGCAGCGACATCAGGCTGGCGGTGAACTCCGGCAACTCGTCGTCGAGCTTCTGGCGGATGCGACCGCATAGAAACGCCGCACCCTCGAGCAGGCGGTCGACGTCGGGGTCGGAGCCCGGGTCGGCGAGGTAGCGCGCGATCTCCGGGTTGGCCCGGGCGAACTCCGGACCGACCTCCCGCAGGTAGCGCAGCTCGTCCTGGTAGTAGGTGTTGCTCACGACTTCGCACAACCGTCAAAACCCCGCCCGTCGGGGGCGGGGTCCGGCCCCCCACTCGCGTGGGGGGTTCGGATTCAACGCTCTCAGCCGCTTACCTGAAACTGGCCCGTTGGCGAGATCGCGGTCTGATACCAGACGCGGTGCTCGCCGCTGCGGCCAACCATGACCGCCTCGACGCGGAACACGAGCGTGCGCTTGTCGCCCTCGCCGGTCTGGTGCGTGATGCGCACGCGGCGCAGACGCGGCTCGTACTTCTCGATCGTGTTGCGGATCGCCTCCTGCACCGTCCGCACGTACTCCGGGCTCTCGGCCACCATGTCCATCAGGGCCGGCAGCCCGTAGTCGGGCGCCGCCTCACTCATCCCGTGGCGGGAATTCAGGAGCCGCGTCAGGTTGCGCTGCACGGACTCCATGAGGGCCTCGGCGTCCTCCCCGGTCGTGGCGGCGTAACGGCCCTGGGCCCGGTCGCGGGCCGCGGCACCGATCCGGTCCAGTAGCGACTGTTCCCGAGCCACCTGGGACACCTCGCGCGGCCCGGCCCCGCGCTGCGCGCCGCGCGGCGGGACCAGAATGCTTCCCGAGGGGCAAGCGGCGCGCACAAAGCCGCGAGGGCGGGCTCACGCCCGCCGCCCACTCCTCCGGCCAACGCCGGTCGCCCCGGAACACAGCCCTGAGCGCGGCTCGACCCGCCGCAGGCGGGTTAGTTGCCGCCCGGGCTGCGCCACTTGTCCATTTCAACCACGCTGTCGGGCAGCCAGTTCCACTCAATCTGCTCGAACACGAAGCTGACCTGTTCCATGTGCCGGTACGACTCGTTCTGCGGCAGGAAGCTCATCGGCATGTACGGGCGGATGTCGACGATGCGCGCCTGCCGCAGCGTGATCGTGTAGTACTTCTTCTCCTGCCGCGTGTCGGGGTCGATCCGGTAGAAGTCCAGCACAACCTCCTTGAGGTTCTGGCCGGTGCACAGAGCCTTGTGGAAGCCCGGCGACGCCTTGTCGATCAGCTTCACCACCCGCACCGGGCTGTGCACGCGCACCCCGCTGGCCTGGCCCGTCGTGGGCTCCACCGGCTGGTGCAAATGGTGCTCAATCTCGAAGATGTCGCTGGTCCCTTCCCGCCCTTCCTTCTCCGACGAACCGGGATACTCGCCCACTTTCAGATTGCACGGCGTTGGCATGACAACCACTCCTTAGAAAACAATGGCCCTTCGTTTCCGGTACACGACACACGATATTCCAACCGTCAGCTCTCAGCCCTCCGCTCTCAGCCAGGCCGCGCGCGTCCTCGCCGTGTCGGAGAGCGTTACCCGACCGGGTCCGGCTGAAAGCTAAGCGCTGACGGCGCAGCGCTGCCGACTACTTCGGCGGCGGGTCGAACTGCCCGACCATCGACAACTGCACTTCCACGCCCTTGAGCCGGAAGTGCGGGATCATCTGGATTTCCGACTTGAACATGCCGGGCTTTCCGGGCACCGGCTCCGCCGTCACCTGCACCTCCTTCAGCGGGTATTTCGACGCCATCTCCTCGTCGAGCGTGCCCTGGCGGCAGTACTGCTTGAGCCAGGTGTTGATCTCGTTGGTCATCTTCTCCGCGTCCATCACGCGGCCCATGTTCTCGCGCCAGATCACCTTCAGGTAATGCGCGATGCGGCACTGGATCATCAGATACGGCAGCGACATGCCCAGCCGGGCGCGGGTCTCGTCTTCCTTGCCCTCCGGCGTGTCGGCGAACTTGGGCACGGACTTGCTCGACGGCGCATCGAAGAACGCCGCGTTGTCGCTGCCCTTCCGCATCACCAGCGGAATGAAGCCGAAGTTGCACAAGTCGACGTCCATGTCCTCCGAGATCAGCGTCTCGGTCGGAATCTTCGTGTGGTACTGCCCCGTCGCCTCGTACTGGTGCAGCGGCAGGTCCGGCACGGTCCCGCCGCTGGTCGGCCCGACGACCGCGTTGTACCAGCCGAACTTGGCGAAGCTCTCGGTCATGCGGCCGGCCATCGCGAACGCCGCGTTGCCCCACAGATACCGGTCATGATTCTCGACCCGCACGTCTTCCTCGAAGACGAAGTCCTTGACGTCCTGGTTCGCCACCGTGTAGGGCGTGCGGAGCAGAAAACGCGGCATGCACAGGCCGACGTAGCGGGCGTCGTCGGACTGCCGGAACGAGTTCCACTTGATGTACATGGGCTGCTCGAAGATCTCGTACATCTCCGCGAGCTTCGGCAGCTTCCCGAAGTCCTTCATGTTCTTGTCGAACATCTTTGGGGCGGGGGCGCCCAGGAACGGGCACTTGGCGACCGCCGACACACGCGCGATCTCGCTCAGCAGCTCCACGTCCGGGTTGCGATAGTCGAACTCGAAGTTGCTGACCATCATCCCGAACGGATTGCCGCCGAACGTGTTGTACTGGTCGCGGTAGACGGTCTTGAACAGCCCGGTCTTCTGCCAGTCCTTGCAATCCTGGAAGTCCTCGAGCAGGGCTTCCTTGGAGGTGTTGAGCACCTCGATGCGGATGTTCTGGCGGAACTCGGTGTTGTTGACCAGATACCAGAGGCTCCGCCAAGAGGATTCGAGCTTCTGGAACGGCTCGCTGTGCAGAATCTCGTTCACCTGGGCCGAAAGCTGCTGGTCCACCTCGGAAATGAAGTCGTCGACGACCTGCTTGTTGATCGTGACCTTCGTCAAATCCAGGCCGGCCGCCTTCTGCACCAGGCCGGCCAGCCCCTTCCGGTACAAATCCATGTACTCGTGATCGAGATCGAGCTGATCGATCAGCGTATCCACCGCCGTCGTATCGGCCGCGGCGGCCGCAGCTTGTTGGGGTTGTTCTGCCATGGTCGTCTATCTCCCTTGGGTTTCTGCGTTCTGTGTCCTGTCGCTTGGAAACAAGTCCCGGCGCGCCGCCGCTAGGAAGCCGGCTTGCCCTCCCCGCCGCCGGGCTCCTCGGTCTGGGTGATCAACGCGAGGATCTGGTCGCGGACCGCCGGGTCTTTGATGGCCGCCAGGAGCTTCTGTTGAGCGCTTTTGTCCCCCAGCTTCGGCCGCAGGGCCTTCAGCGCCTCCCGCAACTCGAGCAGGTTCTTCAGTTGCGGAACCTGCCGCGCGACCGACTCCGGCCGGAAGTCCTTCAGCGTCCCGAACTTCAGCGAGATCGGCATCTCGCCCTGCCCCGCAATGCGGTTCGTCGCCGTGGTCTCGAGCGACAAGTTGAAGCTCTGCATCACGGAGTCGAAGTTGGTCTTGTTGATGTCCACCGGCGCGCGGTCGGCGATCGGCCGCTTGTCCTCCTTCATCGTGTAGTCCCCCATCACCAGCATTCGGAAGGGCAGCTCCGGCTGAGCGCCGCCACGCAGCCGGTCGGAGATCGCGATGTTCACCCGTGACTCACGCGCTTTTGCGGGTCCTTTGGCCATAGCCTCGCTCCTAACTAGTTGTCGTCCTCACCATACTTCTGCCCGGCTGGCTCGACGGCCAACCGCGTAGCGTCAGCCCTCTGTGGCCGACGTAGAATGTCGAACGCTGCACAGTCCTCTGCGTCGCCCACCGGGGGGCGACGCTACGTCACGCACTACTGCCCGGCTGGCTCGGCGGCCAGCGCCGCCAACGGATCAAGTTGACACAACCACGCATACGAATCCTGTACGCGGCCCACGGCCTCCGGCGTCGCCTGCTTCTCGGCCGTCGTCAACGCTTTGCGGCAGCGATACAGCGTGCGGGCCACCTCCACCGCCAGCGCCGGCTCCCATTCATCAATATGGTAGCGTCGGATTTCTTCGTAGCATTCCTCCAGGAGCGGAGCCGCCAATTGCAGCCGCTTCGCATCAAAGCACAACTGTGCGATGCGCAGACGCCACAGAAAGCGGTCGCGCCGCTGGGCGCACGCGAGCAGCCCGTCCTGCAGCGCTTTGACCGCCTCGGCGAGCTTGCCGGTCCCCGCCAGCTTCCGCGCGCCCTCCCAGGCCTCGGTCAGCTTCCCGTCGCCGGCCGCGGCGCCCCCGCCCCCCCCACCGCCCTGCGCCTTCACGACCTCCGCTTCGAGCCACATCTTCGTTTCGCCGCCGCACAGCGGCGTGCCGTCGCGGAACGCCAGATCATACATCCCGGAGCCGAGCCGCCGCACCAGCGCCCCCGTGACGTCCATGATCGTGGCCCGGGCGCGCTCGAACGGCGGCCCCAGGCCCTGCAGCGCGGCACAGGCGTAGCGCTGCAAGTCCAGCCAGAGCGGGTCATTGGCGCGGAAGGCCCCCTCGGCGCTGGCCAGCAGCGGCTCCCACATACCCTTCGTGAACTGGTGCCCGAGCGCTTCGACCAGCGATTTCTCGGGCGGCTCGATCTGCCGACGGGCTGCGTCCGTCGCCGGCAGCTCGATGCGGGCCCATTTGATAAACCGCACGGTGGCGTACGGTACGGGGTTCGTTGCGTCTGCCTGCCGCAGGTACGTGGCTGCGCTCAGAATCGCCTTGATGGCGGCAGACACGTCCTGAATCTCTCCCGCAACGAAGGCGCCGGCCGCCGCAGCCCCGGCACCGGCCGGCGCCGGCGCACCAGCCACGGCTGCGGGCGCCGGCGCAGCCGCTTTCGGACGCGTGGCGGCCAGCTCCTTGAGCTTGCGGGCGAGTTTGCCGAAGTCCGGCGGGTCGTCGGGCATCTTCTCCGTCAACCCGGTTTTCAACTGCTCAAGCCGCGCCACACAACTGTCGAGGGCGTCGAAATCATCCGCACGCGGCTGGCCGTCCCCGCCCAGCCAGCCCCGCTCGACCAGGAACTCGCCGAGCGACTCGATCTTGGCCTTGCGGCGGCGCGGGCGCGCGGGAAAGAGGTTGTCCCAGAAACCGCTCACCATTTCGGCCAGCAAGCCGAGGGTCGCGGCGAGACCCGCGTAGCGATTTCTCTTGAATAACGTCAGGGCGAGCGCGTAGGCGACCTGCACGTCCTTGGACTTGGTGCGGAGGATGTTGAGACTGGCCTGCTCCAGCAGTCCCCAGTCGGGCTCCCCCAGATCGATGCGGTCGAGCTTGACGATTTCGGCCTCGATCGCGAGGAACTCCTCGTCATCCGCCGAGATGTCGCGCCCGCAGGGCGTATCGCCGGGGAGGGTGAGTTTGGCGAGGTCGATGATGCTGGCTTCGTCAAACGCCATACCAAGCTCCGGGAAGCACGCCGCCAGAGCGCAACGTGAACACGCTCGCGTTACCGATCACGCGGCGGCGCCGTAGGCACCAACGGGGTCCACTCCACGGCCGGCCGCAGCGCAATCAGCCAATACCGCCGCGAGAACAATACCAACATCGGCAACTCTGCCGGAGCACGGCGAACGCGGTTCGGCGTGCATCAGGGTTCAAGGGACAGGCCCGACCTGTAATTCTAGTCGCGTTATCGGGGTCCCTCAAGTCGCGTCACTGTAGCGGCCTCGACGAATTCCAGCCACGTCCCGGGAGCGCGCACGGAAACGGGCGGCGCCGGGACGGAATCGTTCTGGGCGACACTCTCCAGGCGCGGACTCACTCGGCACAGGTCGTCGACGAAGGACAATCCGCTGGCCAGCGGCGTGAACAGCAGGAAGTCCTCGGGGACGACCTCCCGCGCGATCACGCTCAAGCGCGCCGTCACGCCATCGGGGTCGTCCGCAAACAGAATCGACATCTGGCGGCGGCCGAGATCCAAGCGCCTCTCAAGCCAGCGCAGCCACCCGGGCACCTGCACGTCCAGTGGCGCGCTCGTTACCAGCGGAAATCGCAGCGTCGGTCCGATCTCGTTCGACTCAAGCTGGGCCACCTGGTCCCCCCAGTCCGTCACGAGCCGGAACCACGCGTCAACGTCGCCCGCCTTCAGGCATGGGCGGGCGGTAGCAAACCAGTCGGTCAGGGCCTGGGTCTGCGCGCCGGCCCGCCAGGAATCGTCGTGCGTCCCCTCGTCGATGCCGTCGAGGGCGATCTCACGTCCGCCGAAGGTGCCGTCAAAGCGTGCCGGGGCCTTGAAGAACCGGTTGACGTGTTCGCGGAGATCGGTCAGCTCGCGCAGCAGGCGCAGGGCCGGCAGAATGCGGTCGCTGGTCGGCCCGGGCCAGGCCTCGCTCGGAACACCGACATAGAAAGTGAGCGGAAACGGGCGGCCGCGCATGTCGCCACCGTAATCGAGCAGCGACGCAAACACCGTCATCTGCGACTTGGGCAACCGCAAGGCGCACGTCGCCGCCGGCAGCCGCAGGTCCCCGCCGCTGGGGCGTTGCCGGCCGTAGAACAGCTCGCAGCCCTTCAGAATCCAGTCGTTGTACTCGACGGCCCACTCCTCGTCGGTCTGCGAGCTGTAGTAATCCGCGTACGTGGGCAGCTTGCCGAACCAGCGCACGCGCGGATCGGGCTTGTGCCTGGCGCCCTTCGACTTGAACAGGTCCTTCCAACCCATCGTTCAACTCGGCCCAGTGCGCGGGACCGGCTGCAAACCGGTCCCACAGTCTTAGTGGCCCGGCACACTCCCGCCCGCGGCGGGGGTCAGCCGCCGGATCGGCCCGGGCAGGTTTCGCTCCAACTGGAACACGAACTTCTCGCCCACGAATTGCTTGTCGGCCGGGATGTCCCGCGACAGCTCCGCCTTGTCGACCTCCTTGAACTTGTCGGGCAGGCGTACGCCGTGCGTGACAAACCAGTTGCCGTCCGCGAAGCGGCCATAGCGATGGAGATAGGCACACAGGGCCAGCGGGGACGGCTTGCCCAGAATCTCGGGCTTGATGTCGGGGAACGTGTAGTTCTTGGTTTCCGGCTTGAGCCCGTCCTTCACCGAGAACGTCAGCTCCTGCATGTCGGGGAGCCGGCTCCATTCCCACACCGCCGAGATCTTCTTGGCCTTGCCACGCTCGGCGGTGGGGAAGCACAGCGGGCCCGCCGTGACGGTTTCGCCCGCCTTCTGCGAGCGCAGCCCGATGGCCAGGCACACCTGCCCATAGTACTGCTGCGCCGTGTCGTCCACCTCAATCTTCCCCTTCGGCTCGCTGATCGGGTCCTCGATCCAGAGGCTCAGGCCGAGCGGCGTCGCCGCGCCCTGCGCGCTCGCCCGCAGGAACTCGCGCCAGTCCTTGCAGGATTGCAGGAACTCCAGGCGGGCCTTGCGGACCGGCTCGTCGGGCAGCCCGCTGTCGAGGTCCTTGAACGCGACGTCGGCCCGCTGCACGGCGGTCAGGAATTTCGTGAGGTCGTCGAACGGCAGCGTCTCGAGTGCGTTGACCCCCTGTCCTTTCTCATCCATGTACGGCCAGCCGTCATAGGGAGCCTGGTCGCGGAAGTAATCGGTCTGCACGCCGCACAGGATGGTGCTCAACTCGACACTCAGGAGCTTCTGCGCTTCGCGCTGGAAGTCGAGGAGTTGCCCGGTGAGGTGCTCGTCGCCCAACCCGGTGTCGTTGCGCAGCGTGGGGATGTCCGCCCAGGGAATCGACAGCGGCTTGCCGGCCGATTCGTCAGTGTCAAACTTGCGTGGGAGCTTGCTCGCCTTGCCGACCGCGTTGCACCAGTCGACCCAGCGGGTCGTGTAGTCGGCGGCCAGCGTCGCCCACGGCCGCGAATCCGGCGTAGTAGCCTTGCTGGCGGCTTTGCGGACGAACGAGCCCTCGGTCCACTTCTCCTGCAGCGCGGTGTCCCACAACTCGGTCACCCGCCGGTTCTGCGCGCCGTAGTCGGCGTCCTTGGGGTCCGGCCACCAGCCGTCCTTGGAGGAGAACGACGCCCAGCGCGTCGCCTGCAAGACCTCGGCCAGCGCCGGCTGAAACTCGTCCCGCACCGCGTTGCGGGCATCGTTCTCCCCGCCCGTGGCACTGGGCTCAAACTGCGCGGCGAACGCCCCCCACGGCTGATCCCAGCGTCCGATGCGTTTCAGCTCCCCCAGCGACTTGTTCTTGTACGCCGTGCTCCACCCCTCCGCATAGCGCTCGCAGTAGCCCTTCCACGCGGCCTCAAGCAGGTTGGTGCAACGCTGGTTCAGCGGCGACGTGTCCGACGAGCGGGCGAAGTAATACTCCGGCCCGAACGTCTTCAGGAAGTACAGCAACTGGACGCATTCGCGCGCCCGGTCGTTCCAGAACTCCGGCGTAGCGCACTTCGGAACCTGGCCCGCGCCTTCCTTCATGGCGGGCGGCGGCGCGGCCTTGGGCTGCTCCGGCGCCGGGCCCGAGCCCTTGGGTTTCACCAGCGGCGGCGGTCCGCCCGAAGGCTTGACCAATGGCGGCGGGGCGGCCGCTTCCTTTTCCTTCCGCGGCGCGGACGGAGCCTCGCTGACGACCGGCACCGGGATCGAATAGGTCGAGCGTTGCGTGCTGCGCCAATCGGCTGCCAGCTCGCCAAAGCCCATGGTCGCGGTCTGTTGCAGGCGGGCTTCCATGTTGCGCAGCAGCACGGTGCCTTCGCCTTTTCGCACGAGCGTTTGGTAGGCGCCGTTGAGGCGGACGAGCTTGTCACCCTGCCAGCGGGGGTCGAGCTTCGCGAACGCCGCCGTATCGGCCACCGACTCCTTCGCTTCCTCCCCGGGATAGAGCAGCCGCTGCAACGTATCCACCCAGTCGCTGGCGACCTCGTTCTTGCCGCCGCCCGCGACCAACGTCGCCAGCCGCTCGTGCACCTTGTCGAGCACGGGGCGGACGACGTTGCGCAATGGGTCGGTCAGCAGGACCCGGTCGTCTTCCGCGGCGTCGCCGGCGTGCTTGAGCGCGATGACGTACGCATACGCGTCGTCGACCTCGTGCACGAGTTTGTCGAACGTGTCGCCGAAGTAGTCGGGAAAGTAGCCGCGGTCGGCCAGGCCGGCGTCCTTGATGCTGTCGGCCAGCACGCGGTCGAGCCCACGCAGCTCGGCGCCCTGCCCCGCAATCAAGGCCGTGATCGCAGCCCAGGCGGGATCGCTCGCCCCGGCGGCCGGCGCCTGGCACTTGGAGTACGCGTCAAACAGCGTCTTCTGCCGGTCGAGCCAGGTCTGCCGTTGCTTCTTGATCGCCTCGCGCAGCGTCGGGATGCGCAGGAACCCGGCGCCCTTTTCGCCGCGCCAGGTGCACTCATCCATCCCCTTGGTCAACTTGTCGTATTGCTCCTCGAAGCCTTTGCGGAAGTTCTCCAACTGGTCCTCGGTCTCGACCGTCGTGCCCGCCGCGGCGAGCATGGCCGCGTACGCGGAGTCGATCTGCGCGCAGGCGTCGCGGACGCGCATCCATTCGTGGATCACGGGGTCCGGATTCTCCACGCTGAGGGTGGCGTACCGTTCGGCGTAGGTGTGGACGTTCTTGATCGCCGCCCGAACGGTCGCCGTCGGATCGAAGCCCTCCAGCGTGAACAGCCGGGCCGGATTGCGCGCCCGCTTGAGGCCGCGCACTGTGAGAAAATACGCCTTGGCCTGGTCCATGATGTCCTTGCGCTGGGAGAGCAGCGGGGAGGGGGATTCGGGCATCACGGCGCAGAGCTTCTCGAAACCCCCATAGTCGAGGGAGTCCGGGAGCGTATCCCGGCTGGCACACCCGTACCACAACAGGTATTGCTCGAGCGCAGCCAAGTAGACCGGGAAAGACACGCCGCCGCGTCCGGTACCCGCCACGGTGGCCGGGACGATTTTTGCCGTGCGCAGGCCGTCGTCGGCCGCCGCCAGCACGGGGCGCAGAATGCTCTGCTCGAACAACGCGACCTGAATTCGCGTGAGGTCGGTGACGGGCCGGCTGGCGCCGATCCCCAGGGAGAGGACCGTCGGCCACACGCTACGTTTGAGGGCGTCGACGTCCTGCCCCAGTTTGACGTCCAGCGTCAGCGCCTCCGCCGGCTTCGAGACCAGTGCCGGCGCCTGGCGGGCCCGCTCGCGCGGCTCGGCGATCAGCTTGCCGAACTTGAAGCCGCTGACGAAGAGCAGCACCAGCAGCACGATCGCCAGCGCGCCGCTGCCAAACATCAGCACGCGGGCGAGCTTGCGGTTCCGCACGACCTCCTGCTCGTTGCGGAACACCAGGCCCTGCTCGGGAAAGACTTTGCGGAACAGCAGCTCCTTGACGAAATGCGGCCGTGGCCGGGGGTACAGGCTCTCGAGCGGCTGGAACTGGTTGGCCGCGTCCTGGCCAAGGCGCTCGGTCAGGTGCCGCAGGATCAGCCCGCCCTGCTGCGTGGCGCTGGTGAAGTAGATGCCGCGGAAGATGAGGTTCTTGATGGCCCGCGGGTTTTTGATGGCGGGGAAGAGCGTGCGGACGTAGGTCTGCAGCGGCTCCTTGATATGCCGGAATTCCTCGGGGAAGCTGTAGGCCAGCCCGAGTTCGGCTTGGTCCACGTCGTCGTTCAGCCGGCGCAGCCGCAACTCGTTGAGCCGCGTGTAGACGCCGTTGAAGTCCTCGCCGAACCGCTCGGGGTCGTAGAGTTCGCTGAAGAGGCCCGGACGGGAGAAGCCGAAAATCTGGTTCTTGATCGTGATGTCGCGCTCGGCGCGGTCGAAGAACGGCATGAAGCCCACGATTTTGTCGCACTTCGTGACCAGAAGATACGTCGCAAACGTGACATTCAGCTTGTTTTGCAGGTCGCGCAGCCGCTCGAGCATCGTGTTCGCGTCCTGCTCGAGCTTCTCGGGCGGGTCCTGCAACAGGTGCTCAGCGGAGACGCACGCCAGCACGCCGTTGATCGGGAAACCCCGGCGGCCCTGGCCGACGGTCTTGAGGAAGGCCTCCCACTCGTGGTGGTCGGCGTCGTCCTGGGGGTTGCAGAGGCGGCCGGCCATGTCGACGAAGATCGCGTCCTCGGTGAACCACCAGTTGTAGTTGAGCGTCCCGAGCTGGTAGCCCTCGGGCTTGCCGGTCGAAAACGTCAGCCCGCCCTCGTTGATCAGCTTGGTCTTGCCGCAGCCCGAGTCGCCCAGCACCACGTACCACGGCAGGTCGTAGACGCTGATCCCGAGCTTGCGCATCTCCTTGATGGCGTTGAAGAACTTCTCGTTGTTGCTCTTGACCGCGGCCCGCAGGTCCATCGAGACCGGGCCGGCCTCGGCCCCGCTGGCCAGGTCCTTCTCGAGCTTCTTGGTGCGCTTGCTCCGGCCCCGCCCGAAGATCTTCGCGACCAGCCAGCCCAGCAGGCAGAGCACCCCGACGACGACCGCGACGCCGAGCACCACCAGCCAGAGCGGCGTGTCCTTGAAGACGTACATCTTGATGAACAGGATCATCCCGATGGGCGTGCCCAGGCCCGCCATGGCGACGAGCATGCGCACTTCGGGGGGGAGGCCCTTGAACAGCGAGATGAGGTTCTTCATGGTCTACCTCAGCGCGGTGAGAAGGTGACAAGGTGACAAGGTGACAAGCGCAACCGCGACCATTTTCACCAGCACGTTCTCACCTCATCACTCGATCGCCTGCCCGGCAGCCCAACGGCCGCGACAAGCTATGGCTTCTTCTCCGCAGCCGGCGCGGCGTCCGGGGCCGGCGGCAGCTTGTCCGTGTTCCACTGCTCGGCAGCGGCGGCGATCTCCGACGTTTCCCGATGCCAGGCGATCTGGAACATCCCCAGCGAACCGCCGAGGACCGCCACCAGGATGACCAGCACCAGCGCCAGGCTCAGCCCGAGCTTGTAGTCCACCTTGAGTTCCTGGTTGTGCTTGTAGGCCTCCGGGAACATTTCCTTGCCGCGCGTCGAGCCGTACGCCGGCAGCCGCGTGAACAGCCGGCGGGTGTAATCCGCGAGCTCCTGGGGGCGGTCGTGGAACTGCCCCTTGAAGCCCAGGCGCAGGCAAATGAAATACAGGTTCAATTTCTCGGCCAGCTCGCCCTTGTCGCGCCGGTCGCGGCGTTCGGCCAGCTCGAACTCCTTCTGGATCTCGTCGCACTCCTGGAAGAACTTCTCGCCGCCGAGGGCTTCGACGTGGTTCAGCACGCTGGAGTCGGTCTCGAAGCGGTTCTCGAACCAGTAGTCGCGGCCCTCCCACTCCGTGTTCAGCATCTTGTAGTCCAGGAAGTACACCATCATCGGCTTGAGATGGTCCTCCCAGGCCCGCTGCGAGAGCGGGTCGCGCGCCGCGATGTCCTCGGCGTCGCGCACCGCCGCCAGCGCCTGGTAGCGCACCTGGTCCGGCGGCGGCAACACGCCCAACTTCGCCTGCCGCGCAAAGTTGATCGCGAAATCGAAGACGGGCCAGCAGACCTCGGTCAGCCGCAGACTCGCCGCTTCCTCGTGTTCGGGCATCGGCAATCCTCAGAAGGTGATAAAGTGATAAGGTGATAAGGTGAAAACGACCGCGCGGGGGACACTCCTTATCACTTTATCACCTTATCACTTTATCACCGGCTTTAAGGCCGATCGGACTGAAGGCAGCCCGGCTCGCCTAGCGCGCCGGTCCTTTCAGGCACACGTACAGCGTCGGCTTCAGTTGCTCCATCCCCGCAATCTGTCCCTCGCGGATGCTCATCCGGATGCCGCGCTCTTGCTCGCATTCCTGCCAGTAGTCCGTGCGGTCCGGGCCGATCGCCTTGTCCACGCGGAAGTAATGCAGCCCCTGCCGCCGCGGCAGCATCCCCGCCGGCACCGACTTCACTTCCAGCCGCAGGCCGCGTACCGCGATGTTGTGGATCCGCGGGCAGCGCTTGGGCGAGGCCAGCTTCATGTCCAGTGTGCTGTAGACGTGCTTGTAAAGCTCGTCGGTGTCCTTGTCGTCCGCCTGGAGACCGACGTACATATCCAGATTCTGGTCGATCCAGGCGCGGTCCAACTCGACCTCCAGACCGTAGCGGCCGCCCTCGTCCTTCTTGCGGGTGAACGCACGCTCGATGTAAGCCATCGGGCGCATCGCATCGAGCAGCACCAGCAAACGCCGCCGGACCTTGTCGAGGCTCTCGGCCGGGCGATCGTGGTCGTAGGGCGGAATGGTCCCGGGCACGAGGTCGTCGTGGAAGACCGACAGGTGCCCGATCAAACGTGCCAGCGCCACAAACAGGTCGTACGGATGCAGCAGCGGCGATTGCAGCATGGCTCGCAGCGCCGCCCGGCTCTCGTTCAGCGCGTGCAGCTTCAGCAGGTGCTCGGTGTTGGCGGCGACGCCGTCGGTGAACATCATGCGATGCTCGCGCGCCTCGCGGGCCAGCACCTCGTCCTTCGCCTCCACCTGGTCCGTCAGCGACGTGACCAGCGCGCTGAGCCCCTTGTCCGCCTGGATCGTCAGCAGCGGGCCCGCCCCGACCTCGTCGATCTCCGGCACGGCCCCGGGGCGGTCCGTGCGCTTCACCCGGCCGAGCCGCACGACTTCGTACCCGGTCATGTCGTCGCCGGCGACGAACAGCTTGCCGCGCATCCGCCGCACGTAGATCGTCTGCGGGTTCTCGCCGGTGTTCTCGTCCCGTCGCGTGAGGGCGTGCGGCTCGTAGCGCGGATTGCCCTGGGTGCGTTCGGGGTTCTCGAGCGCGACCGAGTTGGCGCGGACTTCCTGCATCTGGGGAATGCCAAAGAACAGCTCGGCGGCCCCGCCGCCGGTCCCCAGCGCCGCCTCGAAGTTGAGCGGGGGCACCTCGGTGTTGTCGGGAATACGCACCCAGGTGCCGTCCTTCATGCGCACGGCGCAGCGGTCGACCCGCAGGGTGAAGTTCTCCAGCGGCTCGGGAGCGATCTCCAGCTCCGCGAAGCCCCACGCGAACGAGCGTATGCCGTCGAGCGCGGTCCGCACGACGGTCTCCATCTGCCGCTGGGCGGCCTGGAGATGGTGCGGGCGGAGGAACACGCCCTCGTACCAGTGGATTTCAGTCCAAAACGTCATGCGGCCAGCACTCCACCGATCCGCTTACTTTTCTTCCTTGCCGTGCAGCTTCCGCTCAGAAAGCACTTGGACGTACTGCCCGGCCTCGAGCGGACGGTTCGGATCGACCCCGATCTTAAGCTCGAGCTTCTCGGTGTACGCACCGGGCGGATGGAACTTCGCCGGCGGCACGGGCAGCACGTTGCCGTCCTTGTCCGTGAAGCGGCCGAAGACGTAGATGACCGAGCGCTCGTCATGGTACTGGGTGCCGCCCCAGCCGCCATCGAACCAGATGCCGGTTTTTTGGACGGCCTTTTCGCCGTCCTGCTTGGCGCCGCGGAGGAACTCGCCAATCTTCTGGCCATAGGCCTTGCTGTCCCCGGTCAGGAGGAAGACCTGGTTCTTGGACAGAGCGAAGCGGCCGGCCTCGGCCGTGGGCCCCTGCGGGCGGTGCTCGTACCAGTCCTTCGAAGAGATCTTCGAGGTCGGCTTGAGCAACTCGTTCTCCGGCTTGTCGAGATCGCGCGGGTACACGCAGACGACGGTCAGCTCGAGCGGCTCGCCCGTGCGCTTGTCCGGTGGCCGGTTGGCATGACAGGCGGTGTTGATGTACGGGTCCTGGTGGATCGTGAGCGCGCGGCCGCAGCCGGCGAGGCCGAGCGCGGCGCACACGAGTCCCAGGGCGTACCAGCGGTGTTGACGGGCCGTAGCGGTAGGGGTCCTGCTGCTTGGCATGGCATCACACTCCCTTGGCATAAGCTTCGCCGAGCTTCTGACTCCGAAGCTCGCGGATATGCTGGTGGAAAAGCTGGTGTCCGTCGTCGCGCATGTAGTCGCGGACTTTGCGGTTGGGATCCGCGGCCATCCCCACCGGGCCGCGCATCTGCTCTTCCAGCTCGTGCGCGATCGACTCGATCGAGCTGTCGCCCGCGATGATCGCCGCCATCGCCCAGCGCTTGAGGGCCATCAGGCGCATCTTGAGCACGCCGGCGGGCTTGCCGCGCTCGCTGTCGACCACCTCCCGGATCATCTGGTTCAGATCGGGGGAGCGCGCGTACACGTCCCAGGGCTTGGCCACCGCCGGGTTGTGCCGCGTGAAGCTGGTCAGGAACGGGTTCAGCGACTGATCGAAGTCCTGCACGAAACGGGTCAGTTCCAGAAACGCGTCGAACAGCCGTTCGGCCGCCTGCACCCCGGGCGTCTGCCCGCCGGGGGCCAGCGGCGGCTTGGCCTGGGCGAGGCGGTCCCACAGGCTGGCCAGCACCGTCGCGCTGCCGCCCGCGGACGCCGAGCGCGCCGCCGTCAGCTCGCCTTTGAGCTGCTCGATCACCGCGTCCTTGTCCTTGCGTAGCTGGTCCAGCTCGCCGCGCAGCTGCTGGACCTGGACTTCCACACCGCGCTTATCCTCCGCCAGCTTGTCCACGCGCGTCGTGTCGCCGGCGGCTAGCTCGGCCCGCTGCCCCTTGATCCGCAGGGCTTCGGCTTCGCTCTCCGTCTGGTGAAGCTGGGCGTTCTTGGCGACGACCTGGTCTTCCAGCCCCGCGATCTGGTCCTGCGCCGTCTTCAGCCGGGCGCGCTGATCGTTGACGAGGCGCTCGAGGTCTTTGGCCCGTTGCTGCTCGGCCTCCACTTGCTTGGCGCGGTGCTCCAGGTCGGCCTGCGCAGCCGCCAGGGCGTCGTCGGTCAGCGCTTTCTCTTCGCCGAGCCGCGCCAGCTTCTTGGCCAGCGCCTCCGCCTGGCCCAGATCGCCCCCCGCGGGCCGTGCGGTCTGCTCCGCCAGATCGGTCAGCAGCGCGGCCAGCACGCGGTAGCGCTCCGGCTCCGGCGACTTCGCCAAAGCGGCCCGCAGGGGCCCAAGCAGTTCCGGGCTCGCGCTGGGCAGATTGTCCCGTCGACTGTCGGCTGCGGGCACGCTGACGCCTCGAATTCAGACTCTTGCCGCGTCACCAGGCCGGGCTACGGACCACGCGCCACGGACCCGGCGATGGCTACGATCGTTCCGTGCGAAATGGCCGCATCCACCGGGGCCCGAAATCCTGTTCCACTCTCGCTGCGGCACGTCTAGCGAACTATATGCTGCTCCGCAACCCCCGGCAAGGGAACCCGCCGCCTGCACGCCGGCGATTGTGAGCGCCATCGCTTACTGAATTCTCAGAATCGAGCGTACACCCGCCTGGTCGTCGCCAAACCGAGCGCTTCGCTTTTGAATCACCAGCGGATGGTTCAACCACGCCCACATCTCGTCCAGCTTCCCCGAATCCTTGGGCGGCGGCGGCATAATCACCTCCCGGCCGCGCAGCTTCTGCGTGACCGCTCCACACACCCACGGCGTGGAGTCGCCGCCTTCCGCCGTGCACCAGTCGCGGCGGCCGCCATACAGGTCCGTCGTCGGACCGGCCCTCAGCTTCAGCGCCGCCAGAACCCACTCGTCGCGGGTCGGCAGCGCACGTTTGACCTTCTGGGCCTCCGCCTCCGCCTGGGCGAAGTCATTAGCCGCGGCCAACTCGTTCGCGTCAACATAGAACAGATACCAAGGCCGCTCGTCCACGTTCAGCGCCCGGTCGCGGTTCAGGATTCCCGCCGATTGGGCGAGCGCGGCGATCTGCGACCAGAGCACGTCGCCAGGCGGCACGGAAACCAGCACCAGCGCGTGCCCCTGCTCGTCTTTCAGTCGCACCGGGTAGCCGGTCTTCGAGTCCAACTCGCCATCGGGGACATACCCCGCCAACTCGCCTTGCTTTTGCTCCCACGGCGGCGGAACCGTCTTGAGAAGGTCATCCAGCCGCTTGGCTTCTTCCTCACCGTTCAGCGCCGGCAGGAGATCGCGGATCGGCGCGACGCCGGCGTACGCGCCCTTGAGGTCTCCGCCGCGCCGCTTCGCGGAAACCTCTTCGCGCACCGGCCGGATGACCGCCAGCAACGACTGGCGGGCGGTCGCTGCAAGCTGTGCAAGCGCCTCCCCGTTGGCGGCGACCGGGTTCCAACCCTTTGGCGTGTGTTGCAGGCTGAACACGCGCTTGGCCGGCTCCGCGCCACCCTTCAGCCCCACGCGCAGCTCGAAGGATACTTGCTCGCCTTCGACAACCCGCAGTCCGTCGAAGGTCGCCGTCCCCGCCTGCGCGACCGCGGCCAGAAGCCGGGCGTTGTCCGCGGCGTGACTAGCCGCCTGCTGCCACTCCGCACTCGGAATAAGCTGTTGCAGGAGCTTATCGAGGGGGGCGCGCGGGCCAAACTGGTCGGAGTGGGCCGCGAAATGGTCCCTCAAGCTCTGCACCAGGTCAACCTTCGGGGCCTCGACGACCGGGGGCGGGGCTTCGTTCGGCTCGACTTTGGGCGGCGGCTGCTCTGCGATCGGCGGCACCGGCTCGGCGCTGGGTCCGGCCACCGGCGGCGGAGCCTCATTCGGCTCCACCTTAACCGCCGGCGTGACCGCGACTGGCGGCGACTGCTCAGCGCTCGGTCCGGCGACCGGAGGCGGCGGCGTAGGCGTCCCCTGGCCCTTGAATATCACGACCGACCCGATGACAGTGATGAGCGCAACGCCGGCCAGAACCCCGCCGAGGAGGAGACCGCGCCGAGACTTCCGGGGCGTGCCGGAGGGAGCTGGCGTCTCTTCGCGCCGAGGGGCCGGCGCGGCTGGAACGCGCGGTGCCGGTGCGGCGGCCGGCTTGGGCGTTGCGGCCGGCGCGGCGGGCCGCGCAGCGCGCGGCGGCGCCGGAGGTGGTTTGGGTTCCGGGACGGGAGCCGCGGCCGGTTGGAGCGTCTTTTCGACCGTCTTTTCCCAGGCCGGCGGCAACTCGTACGCCAGCGCCGCGGTGCTCCAGACCGCCCGTAGCGCGATGGTGTTGCCGGACTTGGGCTTGATCTCGAACGCGATCTCGTCGACCGGCGTGCGGCTCCGCTTCGGCGCGCTCAGCTTCGTGCGGGTCGGCGCGGCCTGGACGAGCGCTTGGATGCGCTCCGTAAGGACCTCGCGCGAGCGCTGCTGCAGCTCGACGATGACGGTGCGGAGTCGCGTTTCAACCTCGGGCGGACTCGCATCGAACGTGCCCCGGCCGACCTGCTTGCACTCCACGATCCCGGCGTGGAGCACCGCCGGCTCGCCCCCCGCGGCAGGCTCCCCGGTGTTGAGGACGAGCCGGCCGCGGATGGACAGCGACCTCGGCAGTTCCGCGGGCGCAGCAGCGCTGTCCTCCAGCTCCAGCGCAAGCCTGGGCTGATACGCCCGCAACGTCGTGGACCCCGCCAGCAGCTCCGCGAAGACGACGCGCTGCGTGGTCGTGCGAGCCAGCTTGAGCGCCTGCGCCACGAACCCCGGCGTGTCCACCGCCGCCCAGGCCAGCCGGTCATCGTCCCACTTCAGCTCCACCCGTAGCGCACCCACCTCGGCGTTCTCGCCCAGCAGCAGCACCTGGGCCGTGGCGTCAGTCTGGAAGCGCTCGAGCCTGGCCCGGCCGATGGCTTGCGGAAACAGGCCCGCCCGAAGCTGGCCTTCCAGGGCGCCGAGCTGACTCCGCTGCAGCCGCGCCAGTCGCTCCCCCAGCCCGTCCGCCACCGCCTGCGCGAACTCGGCCTGCCGCCCGCAAACGTGAACGATCTCGTCCTGGAGCTGGAAATCCAGCTCGCCCCGCAATGGCTCCTCTTCCGCCTGCCCCGCGGGCGGACGCAAGCGCACCAGGATGCGCCCATGCCCGTCGGCCCCCGGCGTCTCCGAATGCCAGACGACCAGCTCGGTCTTGGTCTCGACCCGCTCTTTGCGAAGCAGATGGCCGAATTGCTCGGCGACCACGTCCTCGACGAGCGCCCGCGCGAGCTGGCCGATGTTCTCGTCGATCGCCGTTAGCCGGTCGACAATCGACTCGCCCAACCGCTGCCGGCACGTCTGCGCGAGTTGGGTGGCCTCGACGCGGCCGCCGGGCGGCCAGTGCTCCGCCGTCGGCGGCTGCGCGAGCAGGTCCAGGGTGGCCTCCCACTGCCCGTTCTGGGCCGCCGTCTTGGCCTGCCCAAGCCAGTTCTGAACGACGGCGTTCTGCTCCTGGACAAGACGTTGCGCCTGCTCCTCCTCGGTCAGATGCTGGTTGTAGGCCGCCTCGACCACGGCGACTTCCGCGCGCAGGTCGTCGGGCCAGGGCTCGAGGCTGGGGCGCTGCGCGAGCAGCTTTTCGATGCCCGACCAGTTCTGGGCCTCGCCCGCCTTCTGGAGCACCTTGAGCCAGGCCCGCGCCTTGCGCTCGGCGCCGGCCAGCGCAATCTGCTTCGTGAGCGGTTCCAGAGACTCCAGCAGACCTTCCGGCCAGTGGTCAACCTGCGGCTTCTCGCGCAGCAAATCCTGTGCGGCATCCCACTCTGCGGCGCGTACCGCGCCTTGCAGGCGGTTGAACCACTTCGCCGCCATCTCCGCTGCGCGTTGTGCCGCCGCCGCCCGGCCCGCCTCGGCCAACCCCTCGCGGGCGCGAATCTCGACCGCCTTGGCGCGGGACAGGAGCTCGATGGGCCATTTCTTGAGTGCCGGGCGATCCTCGATCAGAACGGCGAGGTCGTTCCACGCTTTGCCTTCGAGCAGGGCCTCGAGCTGCGTCAGCCAACGCTCGGCTTTGATCTGGTCGAGATCGGCCTGCGGAGCCGCGGTGCCAAGCTTCTCGACCAGTTGGGCGGCCAAAGGCCGCTCGGCCGGCAGGCGCGACAGCATGGCGGACAGGATGTCGCGCCAGGCCCGCACGGCCGGATTGGTCGATTCGCGCAAGTCCTTCCGAACAAGCACGTATGGCACGCCAAAGCCCATCATGCGGGCCATGTCCACCACGCGGTGCGCCTGAGGCTCGGAGTACAGGTAAGGATGCTTGTGCTCGGCGAGGAGGTACACAATCAGTCCGGCCGCGATGACATCCGATCCGGGCTCGAAACTGGTCAGCGCCTCGGACCCGTATTTGTCTGGGTCGACGAAGGCGCACAGCCGGTCGTCGCGCTCCAGAGCATCGCCCGGCAAAACCTCCCAGACGCCGGAGCCCTCCGCACCTGGACCGACCGCGAGGTTCAGATAGCTGTCGACGCCGAGCGACTTGCACAGCGCGGGCGCGAAGCCGAAGTCCGTGACCTTGAGCAGCCCGTCCGGCGTCCGCAGGATCGTGCCGGGACACAAGCCGCCGTGGACCACGGGCCGCCCGCCGACGGGCGTATGCGCGGCGGCCAGCGCTTCAGCGAGCGCGGTCGTGGCGCGCAGGAGTTCCTCGACGGTCGCCGCCGCCTGGGCGGGATCGAAAAGCTCGGGTACGTTCAGCGGCGTGGCGGGCTCATGCGCTGCCATGAACGCGTGCTCGTTTTCTTCGAGCGCCCCGACGAAGCGGAGAATGTAGGGGGACTTCGCGGCGAGCCGGTTTTGCATGGCCATGGCGTCGCGCAGCGCGTCGCGGAGGCGTTCCAGCCGGTCGGGCGGTGCGTCCGGCGGCTTGAGAATCACACGTTGAGGCGTTTCGGGCATTGGTTCGCGTACGCGTTTGTTGGCGAAGTTCCGGCCCACCGCGGCCGGAGACACCCTGCGTGCACAGTATGTAGGAAACCGCTGGCGGGCGAAAGCGGTTCAGTGCGAGGGCTTGACGAGCGTTGCGCGGAGACATTAAGGTAAACGGTGACGCGGTTTGGACCCTGCGGCTTGCCGCGCTAGCCGCCGGAACCCCAACTCTTGACCAGCCGAAGGAACATAGCCATGGGCCGAACCACACGACTGTCTCGTTGGATGTTGCTGCTGAGCGGAGCGGCAATCGTGCTGCAGACGGGCTCGTGCATGCTCACGGGCTCGACCGCGCAAACAGATTTTGTGCGGCAACTGATCGTGCCGCGCTTGTCCAGTTTGCTGTCGGACGCGGTCTTCTTCTTTCTGGATAACGCCTTTGTGCGGCTCACGACCTGACGCCGCCGAGCCGGCGTGTCCGCACGCCGGTGCACCAGGCTGAGGACGGCCCGGCGCTTACCCGTCAGGCACAGAGGCCTGACGCTACCAGGGAGTTGCGTATGCGCAGACTTGTACGAACAGGCCGATGGGTGGTTTCGGGCACAGGGTTGCTGGTGCTCGGCGGGTGTTTCACGAACCAGCAACTGATCGACTTCGGACGCACCGAGGTGGCCCGGACAATCTCCGACTTCCTCGGACAGTTGTTCCAGCTTGCCGTCCTGTCGACCACGTGAACCGGGCGCCGCGATCCGCGGCGCCGGCCGCGGCTCGACTGGCAGACAGCAGTCGTAGGGCGAGGCGCCGACGAGCCTCCCCATGCGGGGCGTGACGAATGAGCACGTTTCAGTTTGCCAAATATCTGCTAGCGCTGGGGACCCTCGCGGTGGTGCTGCCGGCAGCGCGCGCCCAGGAGCCACCCGCCTCCGAGCCGAGCATGGCCCTGGTTGACCTGAACCGCGCCATCAAGGCGTATCTGGACGAGGACCGCGACACGGCCGCCGCCGCGTTCCAGCACCTGCTGGAAACGCAGCCGACCGCCGCGCTGCGCGTCCCCTGTCACTACTACCTGGGGCTGATCGGCCTCGAGCGCGGCCTCAAGCACTCCACCGCCGCGCAGGGCGCCCGGACCGAGAAGAACGAGGCCACGGCCCAGCAGGAGGCTGTTCTGGCCCGCGAACAGTTCGAGCAGGCCCAGGCCCAGTTCGAGGAGGTCGTCCACCTGGCCGACCCGACGGTCGAAGTGGTGAACGCCGCGCTGCTCTTGGGTATTTCCCGGCTGGCCAGCGATTTCCCGGGCGCGCAGCTCTCGGCCCACGAGTTGGCGCTGCGGGCCGAGGACACGCTGCACCGCTACGTGGCCACGGACTACGGTGCCCAGGACCGGTATGGCCAGTTCTACCTCGCCGTCGCGCACTACCGGCTGGCCGACGAGTACCGCAAGGAGCCGACCAAAGGTCCTGAGTTCGCCGACTCATTCCAAGCCGCGCGCGCCGCCCTGGAGGCGGCCCGCGTGCTGGCGGAGGCCGACGTCGCGGGCCAGCGGCTGACGCCGGCGGGCCAGGACGAATTCGTCAACGTGCTGACGTATTACGACGGCCTCCTCGCGATCCTCTGGGGGGACAACGCGGCCGCGCGGCAGGACTTCACGGCCGTGAGCGAGCGCGCCGCCGGGACCGACCTGGCCAACAACGCGACCGCGATCGTCACCAAGCTCGATGAGGCCGAGGCGCGGCAACCCCATCCGGTTCAGCTTCCCGTCCCGGCGCCGCTGGGCCCGTTCGAGTTGGACACCCGCCTGACCATGGGGCACGCCTACAACACCAACGTGATCCTGCTCGGCCGGGATACCATTCTGCCCCGCGGCTATCGCCGCAGCGATGATTACCAGTTCGATCTCGGCGCGGACTTCAACCTCAGCCGGCGCATCACCCGCCGCGAAGCCCCCTGGGTCGGGGAAAGCCTGACGCTGGGCCTCGGCGGGGGGACCGCCGACCTCTGGCAGCCGAACATTTCCCAGTTCGACATCAACCGCTACCTGGGGCGCACCTACGTGAACTGGGAGCCGATTCGCGACCTGTACCTGGGCTTCCAGTACGAGTATTCGTACACGCAGCTCGGACAGGCCCCCTTCATCTCCAGCAACCGCGTTACGCCCGTGCTGTCGAAGGTCTGGCGTGGGCCGCGGGCCGCGGGCGCGGACCTGGAATTCGGACGCACCGACGTCTACTTCTCCCAGGACGACCGCGCTTACTTCGACCGCCTCGTGGACCGGCGCACGAATCGCGACGGCGTCTACCGCGCGCTGGGCGTCCGGCAATCCATCAACCTGGTGCAGGCCCAGGACCTGCCGCTCCTCAAGGAGTACTACAGCACCCGCGAGGCCGAGCGGAAGCTCTTCGGCGACCGGTGGCTGGCGATCTACCTGGGGTTCGAGTTCCGCGACGAGCAAACGGTCGGCACCGAATTCGACCTGCGGGGCCACTCGCTGACGTGGGGGCTGACGGTCCCGCTGCCGCTGCGCCTGGCGTTCGAACTGAACAGCGAGTTCACCTGGGGCCACTACACCTCCCCGAGCATCTTCGACTACGAACGCAAACGGCGCAGCGATTTCCTCCAGCGCTATGATCTGGGGTTCGTCTATACGGTCGTGGCCCGCGGCGAGAACCCCACCCTGCGGACCCTAAACGTGAAGCTACGCACCGGCGTCGAGATGTCCTTCCAGAACTCGAACATCTGGGACCGCCTCGGGGAAGATATCTACGAATACAACCGCACCGTTTACGGCGTGCGGCTGGAGGTGGATTTCTAGATGAGTGCGGGCGATCCCAGCTTGCCAGCCAGGAGTCATTCAGCCATGACCGCCGCCAAACGCATCTCGCCGCTCGTTCTGGTCGCGCTGGTGCTGGGTGGGGCGCAGCGCGCGGGCGCCCAGGAGCTGTTCTCGGTGACCGGCGTCTCGCGCCTGGGAGGTGCAACGCTGGAAGTTGAAGGAGCAGCCGCGCTCCCGCTATCCACCGGGCGCGCGCTGACATCCGGGACGATCCACGTCCTCGACGGCGCGCAACTGATGCTGTTCGAGCCTTCCGGCGTCGTCGTGGTCGTCATTGGGCCGGCGACTGTGGGCGCCGCCCGGGATGATCTTACGGGCGGTATCCAGCTCAACCTGGAAGGGGGCCGCGTGGTGGTGGCGTCCGCGCGCCGTATGGGCGAGGGACGCGTCATCACGCTCACGGCGCGGCCGTCCGCAGCGGAGCAGGTCAACGTCGAGCTGTCGGTGAGCCCGGGGCACACCTATGTTCTGGCCGGCGAGAACGGGGTGGGCGTGGCCTATGTCGCCGACGCGCCGGACGGCGCTCTCGGGGTGCGCGTGAACGCCGCCTCGGTCGAGTTGCCGACCGATCAGCTCCTGATTGTCGACAAGTCCGGGGCGCACCGGATCGCGCCGTTGGGCGACTGGCTGACTCAGAACGGTTTCGCGCGCGCCTGGGGGCGCGAGTTGGGAGTGGCGTCCGCGCAGGTCTCGCGCCGCGACGTCGAATACGGGCTGTTCGTCAACATCGTCTCCTGGGACCGCTATGCCAGCGCCACGGCGGTCTCCGAGCGGCTCCGCGAACAGGCGTTCAATCCGGAAATCCGGCAGACCGCACAGTTGGTCGCCTTCACGAGCCGGCCGAGCACACGCGCTGCCCCGGTCCAGACCCAGTCGTTCGCCGCGGCGAACGAGGTGCCGCTCATCTCGCCCGCGGCGCTGAGCGTGCAGACCATGGCGCAAGGTGTGACGGCGTTGCGATTGAATCAGAGCGCGGCGAGCCTGTTGACGGCGACCGGCAGCCAGGGACTCGGGTTCCGCGGGCTGCTGCAACTGGCCGTCCCGGGCATTTCCGGCGGCCAGCGCACGATTGGTCCGGCAGGCTTAGCGGCCCCGTGACGAGCCGGGCCGGGTTCCGCCGGGCGACGCGCGGGCACCGGTCGCGTCGCACGAGGACGTGAAGTGTCGCACACGGGTGCGGGGCGACGCTTCGGGTAGAATTCGCACTGCGCGCCCGCCGCGGCGGGTCCGCATGGGAGACTCTGTCATGCAGCGCACGTCGATGAAAACCCTGTCGCCGCGATTCGCGGCCGTGATTCTCGTGCTGGGCGTCCTCGCCGCGGTCACGCCGGTCCACGCCGACAGCGTGACCCTCCCCCTCGGCACGCTGACCGTGAACGCGGACCACAACTTTGCGACTGGAACGGGGGCCTATGACCCGCAGCTCACGGCGGCCGTAATCACGGAAACCGGCATCCAATACATACTCCTCGACACAATCACGATCAGCGCGCCGGCCGGATTCAGTTTCAACCCTGGGGCGGCGGTGACCGCGACGCCGACCGCCACCTTGAATCTCGGCGCCGGAGCGAACCTGCCGGCCCCCCCCACAAGCATCAACGCAACCACGATCGTGTTCACCGTGGCCGGCGTGAGCACCGGTAATGCCACGATCACGGTTAACGGCATCACGCTGCGCGCCGACAACTGCGCCGCGACCAATGCGCCGGCGGACATCGTCGTCTCGACCACCGTCGCTTTGGCCGCGAGCCTCGTCAACGCCCCCTTCATTACCGTGACCATCACCCCAGGCGTCGCACACCACCTGGCTATCACGTCTCCCGTCCCGATTGTGGATACCGTGGCGGGCGCGGTCATCGGCGGGGCCGGGGTCGTGGTGCAGGTTCAGGACGCCTGCAACAATGCCGCCAACGTCGCGCTGCAGGTGGCCGTGGGTCTCCAAACCGGACCGGTCGGCAGCGCGCTCAGCGGCACCACCCTGCGGACAACTGTGGCGGGCCAAATAACCTTTGACGATCTCCGGATCGCGACCGTCAACCCCGTCATCACCCCGTACAGTCTGTGGGTCGTGTGCGACGGACTGACTCAGATCACCTCGAACACCTTCAACATCACCGCCGGTGCACTCAATAACTTCCTCGTCACGACCAGCGTGAGCAGCACCACCGCCGGCCTCGGCGTGACTGTCACAATCACCGCTCGCGACGCGTCGAACAACGCGATTGCCCTCTTCAACCCCACGACGGACATCACGATCACAACGTCGACGGCGGGACCGGTGACCGGTGGCCCTTCGCCGAACATCACCTATGCCGGTGGGTTAGGTGCGGGTGTGTTCCCGATCACCGACAATGCGAACAACACCGCGACGATTCCCCAGGTCGGGGCGAACACGTTCTCCGCCGCCGGTCAGTACACGTTTACCTTGACGAACTCCCGCGCCGAGGGGCCCGTCTTCGTGCGGGCGAGCGACGGCACCGCGACGGGCTCGACTGCGACCGGCGTTACATGGACGCCCGATGCCGCGGGCATCGGCCTGCAACTCCGCTTTGTGCAGGAGCCGACCAGCACGGCCGCGGGTGCCTTGATCACACCCGCCGTGACCGTCGAGCTTCTGGACCAGTTCTTTAACCGCATCCCGGCGACCGGCACGTCGATCGCGCTCACGCCGAGCGTCCCCGGCGTGCTAGGCGGCACCACGCCGCAGCCCACAGCCTCCGGCGTGGCCACGTTCGGCGACCTGACTCTGACGCCGGTCGGCACGGGCTACACGCTGACGGCCTCAACCGCGGGCTACACGGGGGCGACCTCGGCGCCGCCATTCGACATCACGCAGGCGCCCAACCTCGTCGCCGGGTTCGTGGGGGTGGCCGCCGATGCGACCACGACTAACGTCTCGGTCACGTACACGATCGAAGGGCCGGAAACGGTCCCGGCGTTCAACATCAGCATCGGCTTGAAGAGAGGTGCGAACCCTACGGCGAATCTGCCCCCCTCCCCCGTGGCGGCCCCGGTCCTGACCCCGGGGACCCATACGCTGACACAGGACGTGCGCGCCGCTCTGGACGGCTTGGGCACCGTGGGGAATGGGGACGTAATCGACGTGACGGCCGGCCCATACGCCGGCGAGACGAACACGGCGGACAACAACAGGACGAGCGCGCCACTCATCGTAAATCTGAGCGCCCTGTCGCTGACCCTCGACGCGGCCTTCAGCGCCGCGCTTACGTACAGGGTGGACAGCCCGGGAAACGTCCCGGCATACAACATCGAGTTCTTCCTGGACAGCAACAACAATGGCGCATTTGACTTCGGTATCGACGCGCAGGTCGGACTGACCCAGGCGGGCACCGTCGCGCCCGGCTCGCACACCGCCACGCAGAGCTTCGCCGCTAGCCCGCCGGCGTCCGGCCAGCGCATCTTCGCCGTGCTGGACCGGGCCAACAGCGTCATCGAGAGCAGCGAGTACCCGGGCGACAACATAACGAACGTCGCCAACGTCGCCACGACGGACCTCATCGCTACGGCGGTGTCGGTCAGCGTCGTCGGCGCACAAACTTTGGCCAGTGTGACCTACACCGTCAGCAGCCCGGCGGCCGTGAATCCGTACGTCATCCGCCTCGGCATCGACACGAACGGCGACGGCATCATCGAGAGCTACCTCACGGGCGGCGCCGGCCAGCCCGCGGACATTGCGGGCAACACGGCCCCGGGCTCCTACGACACGACCGCCATCGACATCCGCGCGGTGCTGAACGCGGTCGGCGGCATCAACGACGGGGCGCGGATCTGCGCCGTCGTCGATTTCTTCGACACCGTCCTCGAGTCCAACCCGAACAACAACCGCGCCTACGCCCAGGCTCCCGTGGACCTGGCCGCGTCCGCGCTGACCGCCTCGTCCAGCGCCACCGGCGCGTTCACCGCCGCCCTCGACTACGTCGTCAGCGCGCCGGGCAACGTGCCGGCGTTCACGATCCTGTTCGGACGCGACACCAACGGCGACGGCGTGATCGACAACAACCTGACGACCGTGGCCGGCGACCCCTCGCCTGGCTCGCACCACGTCTCGCTGGACCTGTCGGCCCAGCTCGCCGCGCTGGGTGTGACGTCCAATAGCAGCGTGACGATCGTCGGCTACGTGGACAGCGCCGGTACGGTGACCGAGTCGGTGCCCGCCGCGAACAACTCGGCCAGTGGCTCGGCCACGTACACTGTCGACCTCGTCGCGACGCGGCTGACGTTCCCCGGTACGGCGCTCGGCACGGATTTCGACGCCACGATCGAATACAGCGTGAACGGCAACCCACCGACCGAGGATTTCACGATCGGGTTCTACGCGTCGACCAACGACTCGGTCACGAACGTGACCGGCGACACGCGGATCGCGACGTTTACGGTTACGGGCGCCAACAAGACGCTCGGATCGCACACCCTGACCTTTACGGTCAACGTCCCGACCGGCACCGTCCCCAGCGCGAACTTCTTCCTGAAGGCCCGCATCAACGACGGCGTCAGCGGCGGCGCGCCCGTCGTGCCGGGCGAAAACGCCGCCAACAACATCGTCGCCACGCCGAACTCGACCGCTGACCCGAACGCCGACTTCGACGGCGACGGCCTGACGCGCCAGATGGAGGAGATCGACGGATTCGCGATCATGGGACTCCACCGCGCGATCGATCCGCCCGCCCAACAAGGCGCGATGATCACCGTCCGGACGCTCGACACGAAGACCGATACGGACGGGGACGGCCTCTCGGATTTCATCGAGGTGACCTTCGGGCTGTCGGATGCCGAGCGGGCCACCTTGCTCGCAATGGATCCGACGGCACGCTACAACCAGATCGTCGCCTGGACGCAGTCCGGCCACATCCGGCCCACCAATCCGTTCGACTCCGACAGCGACCACGACGGCATCCCCGACGGCGAGGAAGACGCCAACCACAACGGCCGCGTCGATCCGGGGGAGACCGATCCGCGCAACTGGGACACCGACGGCGACGGCCTGAGCGATCTGGAGGAACGCCAGGGCTTCCTCGTCACGCGTTATCCCGCCGGCACCACGTCCGGCCGCTACAACCCCACCATGGCCGTCCGCGTGTACTCGGATCCGCTGAAGGCGGACACCGATGGCGACGGCATCAGCGACTGGGACGAGGTCATGACCTATGCCCGGGCCGCCGAGGTCGACGGTAGCGTGCCGAGCATCGGCCTGGCCGCGATCGCCGCCCGGCCAAGCCGCAGGGTCTACGGCCCCGGCGTGACGATCAACGACCTGCCGGCCGACGACGTCCGCCGCAACACAACGATCTTCCCGAACCTGCGCACCAAGTCAGTCTGGGGTGTGCGGACCGACCCCAACTCCGCCGACACGGACGAGGATGGGATCCCCGATCCCAACGATTCCGCCCCGCAGATCAACCCGGCCCGCTGGGGTTATGACGCGAACGGGGATGGGGTGTTCAACGACGCCGACTTGGCGTTGCTACAGGCACAATTCCCAGTGAGTCCGGCCACGCCGGCGCCGTTCCCAGCGAACGTAGCCGACTTCCAGCTCCTGCTGCTTAACTTCGATCAGGACGGGGACGGGTTCCTCGAAGCGCCGGATGCGAACGGCGACGGCTTCCCCGATTTCACGCGTTACAACGAGGCCACGCTGGAGCAGGCCTTCGGCGTCGACTTCAGCAACGACGGCACGCTCAGCGACGGGTTCGACGTGGGCGGCCTCAACCAGGGCGCAGCCGACGCGGGCGACACCCGGTGCGGCAGCGCGAACGAGGGCCGTCCCCTATACGGCACCTACCGCGTCATCCGGTCGGCCGACGGAAGTGTCATCGGTGACGGAAAGCTCGACCTCCTCGACGAGCCCACCGGCCAGCTCGTCCCCACGGATAACTGCCCGACCGTGGCCAACCCCGATCAGCGGGATTTCGACGGCGACGGCCTGGGCGACGCCTGTGATGCCGACATAGACAACGATGGCGTGCCCAACGCCCTCGACCCCGTGACGCAGGCGCCGGGCTCGAGCTGCTCCACCCCCAATCCCACGTACATCGGGGCGGCGCCGCTGCCCTGTGCCCTGGTGTTGATCCCCGGCCTGACGATCGGCTACGTCGTGCTGCTGGCGCGCAGCCGCCGCACCCGACACTGACCGGACCGACCGAAGTCGGGCGTGCCGGCGAGCTTACGCCTGTACGCCCGACGGTTACTCCCGACAAAACGGGGGCCACGGGCGGTTCTGCCCCGCGGCCCCCGACACCTTTGCACGACGCCGCCCGAAAGCCTACCATCACGGGGGTGATGCAGACGTTACGGCGCTGCGACCGCGGAGGCACGACTAGATGAAACGCACGTGCGGCCTGGTGATCGGACTCGGGCTCCTTGCCGTCGCGACACTGCTGGCCGCGCTCAGCGGGTGTCAGACCCCCGGTCGCAGCGCGGAGACGCAGTCGCCCACGTCGACGCAGCCGGCCGGACCGGCTGACGCCATGGCCCGCTCGGACGCCGAGCGCGCCAAGGCGGACATCGAGCGAAACCAGCGCGAGGCCGCCGGCGAGCGGCGCCCGTACCGGCCGCAGGACCGGCCCGTCGTCGATCAGCCGCGCGTGCCGGCGTGACCCTAGCGCACAGTGTGCGACGTGTTCCTGTACTACGAACGACCAGAATCCTCGCGCGGCACGCAGGTCCTGCCCAGGTTTCGGACCGCCCAAATCCAAAATCCAAGATCCCAAATCCAAAATCGTCTGCGGACAAAGCCCACGCTGCATCTCTGCGGCGTCCTCCTCGGCCTGCTGGTCGCGGCACGGGCCGGCAATCAGGCGCCAGCGCAGAACGCGCCCGCCAAGGCACCCAGCTACGAGCGCCCACAGGAGGTCGCCGCGCTCGACGCGATGTTGCCTACGCTGGTCCCACCGGAGACCGGGGCCGCGTTGACCGCGGACGAGCTGGTCCAGGTCAGTCGCCTGCTAGCGTCGCCTTGTGACCAGTTGCGCTGGCTGCTCGCGCGGGCGCAAGCGCTGGCGGACCAGGCCGCCCACGAACGCGACGCGGCGGAGCTGGCGAAAGCCGCCGCCGCACGGGCGCAAGCACTCGCGCCGCTCGATCTCACGGGAGCGTGTGCGGAGGTCCCGGCGGCGCTGCAGGAGATCATGCGTCGGCAGCAACCGCTCATCGGCGTCACGGACCCCGACCGGCTGATCGAGCTGCTCAAGAAGGCGGAACGCCTCACAGAGCAGCCGGCCGGGGCCAAGTTCGTGTTGCTGTCGCGTGGCGTACCCGCGGCGAAGCTCCTCACACGGGGCACGCCCGAGACGTGGGATCTGCCGCGCATTGTCATGGACCGGCTGGCCGGCCAGATCGAGTTGCCGCCCACGTGGGAACTTCTCGACGCGTATGCGCGTCTCGGTGATGCCTATCAGAAATGGGCCGCGGCCGACGCGGCGCAGTTCGGGGATGCGGCCCAGCAGCAAAGCGTCAAGGCCACGTTCCAGATCGCGGCCGCCCTGTTGGATCGGGCGCTGGGGCTCGACGACCCGGACTTGAAAGGTCTGACCCGCCCGGTGCCGTACGGCAACAACCCCGAGGATTGGGCACGCCTGGCGGAGGCGCTGGAGGGCGAGGCCCTCTGGCGCTGGGCCACGCTGGCGCACGTGTTGGCGGCCAGCCCGGCCAGCGGCCAGCCGGCCCCGGCCGCGTCGGTTTCCCGCGCCCAGCAGCTTTGGGGCAACGTACGCAAGCTCAGCCCGGAAGGTTGGCGCGCGCTCGATGACGCCGCTGGCGGCTGGCTGCCACGGCTGGGCACCGTCGACCGCACGGTTCAGCCCAACGCATTGCCGCTGACGCGCGACTTCCAGGCTGCCGCCCGCGCGCAGCGTGCCGCGCAGGAGCGCGAGATTCAGCGCCTGGTCGAGGAAGCTGGCAAGAGCAGCGCGGAGGCGGCGCGGCCCCAGGCCGTCGACGCGCTGTTCGCCGCGATCCAGTCGGCCAAGGCCGCGGATCTGGGCGCGGCACTCAAACCGCTGACCCTCGCCGAGCTTCAAGCGCAGTTGGGCGACTTGCAGCCGCTCTACCTGTTTGTCGAGCTGGCGGAGCTCCGGGGCGGCGATGGCGGCACGTCCCGCGTCTGTGGCGTGGCCGTGTACCGTCAGTACTACCGCAAGCCTCAACAGGGCGTGAAAGCGGAGGACCGGTATCTGGCGCGGACGCTGCCGCTCAAGCCCAGCGCGGCCGAGGTCGTCGCGGAGGCGCTGGCCAACGGCCCGCCGCTCATGGAAGGCGGTGCGATTCGCAAGGACGCCCGGATCATCATCGCGCAGGACGGTCCGCCCGCGCGGGCCTGGTTCGATTTCGAGACGAAGTCGCTCCTCAAGCCGACGGCCTGGACGGGGGCTGACCCGAGCTGGGTCGTCTACGTTCCGTCGGCGACCGCCCTTTCGGGGGGCTGGAGCCTCGACGCTACCCTGCGGGTGTGGTATCGCGCCGCGCTGCGGATGGGCGGCGACCTGCCGATCGTGTCCTCGCCGCCGCAGACCCTGGCCGCGCGCAACGCCGGACCGCCGCTGGACCGCGAGGACATGGGGTTGTTCCTCGTCGCGTGGGGCGCGCCGTACGGGGGCACCGAGAACAAGCTCGCGGACCTGCTGAGCGTGAAACGCGCCAAACCGGTTCCGGCTCTGCCGCTATGGGTGAAGAAGTAGGGGGGGTTCGAGGCTCGGGAACGCTGCCGATAAAATCGCGCCGTTGCCATCATTGGCTTTGACGGGACGGGGGCGCCGCGGCATACTCCGCATTGCGTAGCGGACCGAACGGCACCCGTGTCCAGCGAACCGAGACAGCGTCTGTTTCAGTCGGGCCCAATCGTCCGTGCACGCGAGGTGCGTTGCCATGGCTCAAGGCACGGTCAAGTGGTTCAACGACACGAAGGGGTTCGGTTTCATTACCGGAGACGACGGCCAGGATGTCTTTGTGCATCACTCGGCCATCGTCGGGGAGGGACACAAGACGCTGCGCGAAGGCGAGCGCGTCGAGTTTGAGGTCCAACAGGGCCCGAAAGGCGCGAAGGCCGTGAACGTTAAGCCGGTCGAGTGAACGCGGGGCGGAGCCGGAGTCCCTTCGCGTCCGCTGTGCCCCGCGTGCAGCACCTTCCACACGGCCACCTCCGCCAGGCCGCCTTGTCTGCCCCAACCCGTCCCGCCAGAAAGGACACGCCGTGCGCGTCGCCTTAGTCAACCCGATCAGCCGCCGGTCCGAGGGGTACCACACGGTTGGCAGCCGCATCCCGCAACTCGGGTTGCAGGTGCTGGCGCAGCTCGTCCCCGCCGGCCACCAGGTCGCGATCATCGACGAGGTTTTCGGAACCGCCCCGACGGAGACGCTGCTGACGCAAGGGCGCTACGACCTCGTGGGGGTGACCGGGTACAGCAGCGGCGCGACCCGGGCCTATGAGATCGCCGCCGCCTGCCGCCGGCACGGCCTCCCGACGATCATGGGCGGCCCCCACGCCTCCGCCTGCCCGGACGAGGCCGCCCCGCACTTCGACTCCGTCGCCATCGGGGAATGCGACGAGATCTGGCCCCAAATCGTCGAGGATGCGGCGGCCCGCCGGCTGCGGCCCGCGTACCAGGGCCACCTGTCGAATCTGGATGACAAGGGGCTCGGCCGCGCGAACCAACTCCTCCAGCCGATCAACGGCCAGTACGACGTGTCGGCGATCCAGACCTCGCGCGGCTGCCCCGTCGGCTGCGAATACTGCTCGGTGACCCTCTACAACGGCCCGGAGATTCGGCGCCGCCGCATCGCCGACATCGTGGACGAGTGGAACCAGACCCCCAAGAAGTTCATCTTCGTGGTGGACGATAACTTCTTCGGCGTCGGACCGAAGCACGCCGAGTGGGCTAAGGAGCTGCTGCGGGCCATCCTGAAGCACGGCCAGCGGCGGCTGTGGTTCAGCCAGACGACGATCAACATGGGGGACGACCCCGAGGGTCTCCGGCTGGCGTACAAGGCGGGCTGCCGGGGGATGTTGGTCGGGTTCGAGACGTTCAACGCCCGTGCGCTCAAAGCCTATCACAAAGGCATCAACCGCAACAACTTAGCACGCTACCAGGAGCTCGTGAACGGGTTTCATCACGCCGGCATCTCCGTGTTCGGCGGGTTCATCATCGGCGCGGACGAAGACACGCCCGAAACCGTGGCCGACACCGCCATTCAGGCGGTCAGGATGGGGGTCGATATCATCCAGATCACCAACCTCACTCCGTTACCGGGCACGAGAATGTACGACCGCTTCAAGGCTGAAGGGCGGCTCGTGGCCATGAGCTACCCGGAGGACTGGGAGCGCTACACGTTCACGGAAACGGTCTACCGGCCGGCGCGGATGACCGCCCGCGAGCTGGACGAGGCGATTTTTGAGCTGCGCTACGCGGCCTCGAAGCAGAGCTGGGTCGTCAAACGGGCGATTCGGACGTTCTTCCGGACGCGCTCCCTGACGACCGCCCTGTTCGTCCTCGGAATGAACCGGGGGTGGAAGCGGATGGCGAAAATCCAGGTTCCCGTGGACGCGCAGCGGTACGGGCTGGTCCCGCAACCCTCGGCCCGGATGCAGCGGGTTCTGGACTCATTTCGGATGCACTTCTGGTCCCCCGCCCGGGCCGCACCCTGAGCGGCCGGCCGCCCTCAGGGCCCAGAAAAAAGGGGGTTGAAAAAAATATCGCAACTCAACTTGAAAGCCGCCAAAACGCAGTGTATAGTGCAGTTGCCCGAGTGGCGAGCGGCACGTACAGGTTTCCCCCCCGGCCTGTCGGCCCCCCCGCGGGCTTTTTTGTGCGCCGATTTTTCTCCGCACACTTTTTCCCCCGCGAAGACCCGCGACCAACGGCCCACCCGTAGCATCAGGCGTGTCGGCCTGACGCCGCCTTTCTTCGAAGCCCCTCTACGCCGGCCAGCCGGCGCTTTCGACCTCGCGGGCGCGCACCGCCACTTGTTCGAGTAGCAGGCGCTCGGCCGGGCCCAGCTCCACGTCGCGGCGGCCCATCACGATGCGTGCGATCTGGAGCGCCTTGTCGACGCGGTACGGGATCAGGCCCTCATCGGTCAGCCACGCGAAGGAGGGCACGAACCGCGGTGCGACCTGGCGCGTAAAGACATTGGCGGCCACCCCGATCACGCAGCCGGTCGGCAGGATCGTGCCGATGCCGGTCTTGGCGTGGTCGCCGATGATGGATCCGACGAACTGCTGCCCGGTCTCGACGCCCACGCCGTTAATGCTGACGCGGACGGTCCCGTAGGTGTTCTTCAGGTCGCTGGTGACGGTGTCCGCGCCGAGGTTGGCCCACGGGGCGATGAAGCTGTGTCCCAGGAAACCGTCGTGCTGCTTGCTGCTGAACCCCTGAAAGATGCTGGCCTCGATTTCGCCGCCAACCTTGCAGGCCGGCCCGATCGTCGTGCCGGCGCGGATCGCCGCCCCAGGCCGCACGATCGACTGCGGCCCGATGTAGCACGGCCCCTCGACGACCGCGTTGGGTTGGATCACGACGTCGTGAGCGATGTGAATCGGCCCCTCCTCGGCATCGAGGACGGCGCCCGGCTTGATCCGCGCCCGGCGGTCGATGAAGATCTGCCCCGGACACACCAGGTACGCGCCGGGATACACCTGTGCCTCGTCGGCAACGCCGAAATCGCGAAGCTGCCGCCGGAGTTCCGCGTCGTTCGCCGCCGCCAGATCCCACGGATGGCGGATCAGACGCACGTGCCGCGGCGTCTCCTCGACCCGGCGCGTAGCGGCCCATTCGTCAAGCCGGGCCGGGTCCTGAAAGAACTCCGCGGTCAGCGGCTCGATCTCGCCCGGCCGCAGGGCGGCCGCGACCAGGTCGCCCTCCTGCCGCCACACGACGCCCGGCCGCGGCAACTCGACGGGCCTGGAGAAAAGGGCCCGCGCGTTGACCAGACACCAATCCGCGCCGGACTCCGGCCGATCGAGCGGCGTGCGCTCGGCGACCACTTCCGCGACCCACGACCGCAGAAAGACCCGCGCGAGCGGGAACGGCACCGCGGCCCGCAGCTTGTCGATGAGACAGTCGCACCCGCAGCGCAGCTCGAAGGCCGCGCGCAGCCACGTCAGCGGATACAGTTGCGTGGTTCCGCTATCTTCGAAGTACGCGAGATTCATGCGGCACGCTTGCGACCATCCAGTATCCATCGTCAGCTTTCGGCTCGGACCGTAGGCGGCGGCCACCGACATGGTCCCAAACATCATAGTGTGCGGCCGACGCCCCGACAGGTCGCCCGGCGCGCGAGCCCACGCTAAACTCCTGCTTATGGCCACACCGCGGCGTCCGCAACCGGTGAAGCTCCTCGTCGGCCTGCTCGGCGGCGATGTGGACCTGTTGCGACGCGCCCGCCAGCTCCTGGCGCGCTGCTGCGGGCCGGTCAGCCTCGCGAGCGAAATGTGGCCGTTCGACCAGACGGACTATTACGCCGACGAGATGGGGCCCGGGTTGCAGCGCTGGTTCCTGAGCTTCGAGCAGACCGTGCCGCCGGGCCGGCTCGCCGAGATCAAGCTCGAGACCAACGCGCTGGAGCGGCAGATCGCCACGGACTGCCTGCTGCCGGACATTCCGCGCCCGGTGAACATCGACCCCGGTTACATCGACCTGACCAAGCTCGTGCTGGCGACGACCAAGGACCGCGGACACCGCATCTACATCGGGCACGGGATTTACGCGGAGGTAACGGTGCAGTACGTGGGCGGCGTGTGGCAGACCCTGCCGTGGACGTACCCGGACTACCGCCAGCCGCACTACCACGCGTTCTTCGAACGGGTCCGCGAGCAGCTTCGCCAGCAGCGCACGCACGCCGCCGAAGCCCGCGCAGGGGAGACGCCGACGTCGCCATGACCCGCACCACGCTCGTCTTCCTGTTGGCAGGTGCTGTCGGCAGCGTGTTGGTGCTGTCGGCGGGCTTGACGTTGCTCGCCCGGCGGATAGCGCTGCGGCTGGACTTCGTGGATCACCCCGGCGGGCACAAGACGCACCGCACGCCGACGCCGTACGGCGGGGGCTGCGCGCTGCTTGGGGCGGCCTGGCTCGCGCTCGGTGCGACGTTGTGGCTGGCAGCTTGGCTGCCGGAAGCGTGGGTCCGCGGCGAGTTCGGGGAGACGGTGCGGGCCTACGTGGGCGGGGTTCACGGCCGGATGCTCCAGACGATCGTGATCCTCATCGGCGGCGCGGTCCTGCACGTGGTCGGGTTGCTGGACGACAAGCGGCCGCTGCGGCCCGGGCCGAAGCTGCTGACGATTATGGCGGTGGGGCTGTTCGTCGCCACAGCAGGGCGCGTGCGGATCGCGGAATTAATGGGGGCGCCGATCTCCATCGTGCTCACGACGCTCTGGTTCGTCGTGATCGTGAACGCGTTCAACTTCCTCGACAACATGGACGGGCTCAGTGCCGGCGTCGGCTGCGTCTGCCTGGCAGCGTTCGCCGTCTGTGGGCTGATGGCCGGCCAGGTGCTGGTGCCGGCGCTGGCCTGCGTCTTCCTCGGCGCGGCCGGCGGATTCCTGATCTTCAATTTCCCGCCGGCGCGGATTTTCATGGGTGACGGCGGCAGCCTGGTGCTGGGCTACATGCTCGCCACGGTGTCGGTCCTCACGACGTACTACCAGAGCGGGCACGGGGCGCCGCCGTACGCCCTCGCCATGCCGCTGGTCATTCTTGCGGTCCCGCTGTACGACTGCGTGAGCGTCGTGGTCATCCGGCTGCGCGAGGGTCGCAACCCGATGCACGGCGATCAGCGGCACTTTTCGCATCGCCTCGTGGACCGCGGGCTGAGCCGCCGGCAAGCGGTGCTGACCATCTACCTCGCAACGGCGACGACGGGGCTGCTGGCGACGCTCTTGCCGGGGGCAAACCTGCGCCAAACGATCACGATCGGCGTCATCGTGCTGATGGTGCTCAGCGTCGTCGCGATCCTGGAAGCCCCGTTGCGCAGAGAGACATGAGCCACAACCCCGGCGACAGCGCGTCCGCACCGTCCGCAGATGCACGCCGTGGGAGGCAACGGAGCCCGAGCGGCGGCGAAGGGCAATCGTCCGTGCGGAAATCGCTCGTGCGAGAATACTTTCTCGCACGGCGCACCGCGCTTGTGGACCGCGTCCTGTTCTTCATGCTGCTCGCGCTGCTCTGTGCCCGCCCGATGATCGGCGAGAGCTACGAGCGGCTCGAGATCAACTTTCTGGCCGATCTGCCGACCGGCGGAGGCCCCACGCCCGCGACCACCGCGTGGCTGGACACGTTCACGCTCGCCGCGGCGGTGTTGGCTCTGGCACGAGGCGGGCGCTGGCGCGGCGGTGCTCTTATTGCGACCGCCGTGGGCCTGCTCGCGGCGGCGGTTGTCGCGTCGACGTATGCAGCCGGCAACCGCTACCTGGCCTGGTTCGCCGGGTCGAGCTTGCTCAGCGGGGTGCTGGCGGCCGTCGCGCTCAGCACGCTCGTGCAGGCGCGGTGGATGTGGCACGTGCTGATCGCGGCCGCGCTCGCCACCGGTGGCACAACCGCGGTCAAGTGCATCCGGCAGTCCACGCTGGAATTCGCGGAGTTGCGGCAGAGCTGGGAACAGGAATACAAGCCGGCCCTGATCCAGCGCGGCTACAACCCGGACGACCCGCTCTTCGTGAACTACGAGCGCCGCATGCAGTCGCGGGAGGCGTACGGCTTTCTCTCGCACCCGAACGTCACTGGTTCCTGCCTGATGATGTGGCTGCTCGTGCTGGCGGGCCTGCTCGTCGCAAACGGCCTCCGGCCGAACGTGGCCCAGACGCGCGCGCTCGCATCCGTCGCGGCCGGCCTGGGCTGCGTTCTGTTGGCAATCGCGCTGGGCTGCACGCGCAGCCGCGGTGCGCTGGTCAGCGGCCTCCTCGGGCTCGGCGCGCTCGCACTGCTCGGCGCCGCGGCCGCCTGGGTCGCGCGCCGCGCCCGGTTGGTCCTGGTAGTGCTCGCCGGCGGCTACCTGGCCGCGGTCGGCAGCGTCGCGGCGTATGGCGTTTCCAGGGGCACCCTGCCGCACCCGTCGCTGGCGTTCCGCTGGTACTACTGGACGGCGGCGGCCCGGGCCTACCGCGACGCTCCGCTTACGGGTATCGGGCGCGAGAACTTCAGCACGGCTTACATGCTCTACAAGGCGCCGGAGAGCACCGAAGAGGTCAGGGACCCGCATGACGTGTGGGTCTCGTTGCTCGTCGAGTTGGGGCCGCTCGGGCTCGCCAGCGGCGCACTGCTCTGTGGGCTCAGCGTGCTCGGCGGGCTGCGGCGCCTGGGCGCGCCAGCGGAGCAGCAACAACCCGTCGATGAGCCGACGCCACCACTAGCCGACCGGCTGCGCGCGGCGGCACCAGTCGCCGGCGGCGTCCTGCTCGTGCACCTGCTCTTCTCCGGCACGCTCACTCCGCAGCCGGCCACCTGGGTCGTGTGGGGCGCGGACGTGGCCTGCACCTGGGCCGTGGCCTTCGTCCTGGCGCTGTGGGTGCTGGGCTGCATCGGATCGGACGGGCGCCGCGACCGCTGGGTGTTCGCTGGGCTCTGCGCGGCGTTGCTCGCTGCGCTGGTTCACAACCTGCTCGACTTTGCGCTCATGACGCCGGGCGGATTGGCGGTGTTCGGACTCTGCGCCGCTGCGGCGCGCGGCCTCTCCGCTGCAGCGGGACCGCCAAGAACGTCCTGGACGATGCGCGTCGTCGGCTATGCGGTCGTCCCGGTAGCCCTGCTGTGGCACCCGTTGACGGTGGCACTCCCAGTCCAATGGTCGACGAGTCAGGTCCAAACGCTGCATGCGCTCCTGCACTCATCGGCCCTGGAACAGGCACCGCAGAAGATCTATGCGCGGGCGGCGGGCCTGGCAGCCGAACGGTTCGGCGACCCATCCGCACACCGGTACGCAGTTCGAGCCATGCTGCAAATCTGCCGCCTCCCAACGCTGGACGAGCACACGCGCCGGGCATGGCTGGCGGGCACGCGTCAGGCGGCGCTTGACCTGACACAGCGCCACTCGGACGACAGCGGCAACTTCAGCGTGCGGGCGCTGGTTGAGGAGGAGTCGGCGGGCGTGGACGAGCAGCGGCACGACGCAAGCGCCGCCCGGCCGATGCGCCAAGCCGCTGCGGAGAGCTGGGATCAGGCGGTGCAGCGCTACCCGACCAACCCGCGAACGCACATCTCGGCTGGCGCGGCGTGGTTCGAGGTGTGGCAGGGCACCGGCGCTGCCGATGCAGCACGACGAGCGCGCGAGCACTTCAACGCGGCCCTGAAGATCGACAATTGCCGGCCGCCGCGGGAGGTCGTGCGCCTGCAACCGAAGGAACGTGAACTGGTGGATGAGCGCATACGGCAGCTCGCGGCGGAACCCGGAGCGACGACGATTCCGTCCAGCGCGCCCGGCCGGCCATGAGCACCGCCGCACCGGTACCCCACGTCTCCTCGGCGAAGGACCAACCACCCTGCCGCGCAAGAAAAGACCCGCGCTGCTTGGCGCGGGTCGTCGGTTTCACGTCACGGCTGGCGCGTGGCGATTCAGCGGCGTCGCAGCGCCAGGATTCCCGCCGCCAGCAGCATGCAGGACATCGGTTCCGGGACGCCCGTTTCCCCGGAGTACACCGCACGGACCGCGTCCACCGTTGTCGAACCCAGCGGGTCATACAATGACGGCATCCACCCCGCGGGGCGGTTGACGAAGTCCAGGTGACCGCGCATCGCGCCGGACGTCCCGATCAGCCCGAATTGCGACGCCAGGAGACCGTCGACGATGGTTCCGGTGCCCTCGAGTACGTAGGAGTCGTGGTTGGAGTAGCCGTACAGCGATACGTTGGCGAGGTCGATCGCCCACAGCAGTCCGCTGCGAGTGACTTGCGGGCCGATGTAGACGGTGCCGTAGATCTCCAGGTCCGCTGCGCCGGGCGCGGTGTTCAGGCCCGTGCCGGTCAGGCTGACGTCCACATCGCCGCCGGGACCGAGGTAGGGTGCATCCTGGCCGGTGAACTGCACCCCCAGCACGAAGTCGCCGCCATAGTATGGGATCCCCAACTCGCTCCAGACCGGGTAGGCGGGCGGGTTTGGCCAGGAAGGCCAATAGGTCGTGACCTCGCCATCCGCGGCGCCGCGCATATAGACCAACGTGTCCGGCAGGTTGCCGTTGGTCTGGTATTCTACGGGTCCCTGGTTATAGGCCCCGAAACTGAGATCATGGCCGGTGATCGTCGGCGTCAACGGCGCCGCGAACGCAGCCACAGCAACCCATGATAGCGCCGCGAGCAGCGCGGTGCTTCTCATACCCTACCTCCAAACAACCACGGCACGCCGGCCCGGCGCACCGGCAGCGGCGGAACGAGCGCGGTGCTCTCCCGTGTCACTAGGTTCTAGGCCCCCTGGAACGCGAGAATCAAATCAGGGCCGGGGCGAATCGTGGAGAACTGGCCGGCTGGCCACCAAAAGGCCCTGCAGGTCGCGGCGGGCCTCCTCCAGAAACTCCCGGTTGAGGTGCTGTCCGATATGATCCCACGGCAGAAGCTCGGCCAGCGCTCGCTCGCGGTGCGCGTAGAAGGCCGGATCCACGCCCGTGGCCGAGAATGCCTCCAGCCAGCGCTCGTATTGAAAACAGTCCTCCCACCCGTCGAACCGTGCGCCCCGCCGCCATGCTTCGTAGATCACGCCCCCGAGCCGCCGGTCGCCACGCGCCAGCACCCCTTCGAGCACCGACCGCTCGGGCCGATGGGTCCGAATGTGCACGGCGGACCGCCGGTCACGCTTTAGCCGCAGCAGGCGTTGCCGCACCTCCTGGAAGTACTCGGCCCGCGGCTGCGCCGCCCATTGCAGCGGCGTAAACGGCTTGGGCACAAGCCAACCGACCGCCGCGGTCACCTCCGCCGGCGGCTTGCCGAGCGTGCGCCGCTCCTGGCTGATCCGGTAGGCCAGCTCGTAGATGCCGTCGATGTCCTCCGGGCGCTCGCCCGGGAAGCCCGCCATGAAATACAGCTTGACGCGCCGCCAGCCGGCCGCGTACGCCGCCCGCACGCCGTCGAGCAGGTCGCCGTCCGAGACCTTCTTCCGCAGCGCTCGCCGCATGTCCTCTGCCGCGGCCTCCACCGCGATCGTAAGGCCCGCCTTGCGTACAGCGCTGCCCAGCGCGGGGATGTTCTGCAACATGCGATCCACGCGCAGCGACGGAAAACTGATGTTGACCCGGCGGGGCGCAAAACGCTCGTTGAGCCGCCCGGCCAGCTCGGTCAGTTTCGGGTAGTCGGACGTCGACAGCGACAGCAGGCTGATCTCATCGTGCCCGGTCGCCCAGTAGGCCTCCTCGGCCAGCTCCAGCACGCGGTCCACGCTGCGCAGCCGCAGCGGGCGCTTCGTATACCCGGCGTGGCAGAAGCGGCACAGATTCGGGCAGCCGCGCATGATCTCGAGCGCGATGCGGTCGTGCACCGCCGGAACCCACGGTACGAGCGGGCGCGTTGGGAACGGTGACGTTTCAAAGTCGGGCGTGTGGCAGCGTTCGATCCGTCCCGGTATGCCGGCCACCGTCGGCCGCAACGCCGCGAGCGTTCCATCCGGGTGATAGGCGGGCTCGTAAAGATTGGGGGCGTAAATCCACGGGAAGCGCCGCGCGAGCAGCGGGATCATCTCGCGCCGGCGCACGCCGCCGCGCTTGTACTCGCGCACCGCGTCGAGAATCTGCGCCAGCGAATGTTCGCCGTCGCCGATGACGACCAAGTCGAGGAACTCGGCCAGCGGCTCGGGGTTGTCGGCCTGCGGCCCGCCGGCGATGACGAGCGGGTCGTCGTCGCCACGCTCCGCGGAGCGCAGCGGGATGCCGGCGAGGTCGAGCAGATTCAGTACATTTGTGAAGATCAACTCGTATTGCAGGGTGACGGCCAGCAAATCCGCCGATCGCACCGGCTGCCGCGTGTCCCACGTAAAGAGCGGGATGCCGCGCGCCCGCATGACCTCCTCGGCGTCTACCCACGGGCAGAAGACGCGCTCGGCACAGACGCCCGGCGTGTGATTGCACAGCCAATAGAGAATCTGGCAGCCGAGGTGCGACATGCCGATCGCATACGTGTCGGGGAAGGCGATCGCGACGCGGATCTCGGCCGCCGCCCAATCGCCCGGCCGCGGAAGCTGGTTGACCTCCCCGCCGATGTACTGCGCCGGGTGCCGCACACGCGGCAGAAGCTCGTCGCGGACGCGCTCGGCGAGCTGGCTGGACATTCGCGCATCTCCGGGGCCGGGAATCCGCCGCGCGCTGCGTGGCGCACGGGCGGTGGCATTATAGGCGCACCGGAACGCGCATCGTTCAGCGTTTGGAGATCCAAAGAAGAAGATGAGCTACGGCGAGACGGCGCGGTCCTTGGCGCGGAGCGACGCCACGCGGCCGACATCGCGGCGACCAACGGCAACCTCCGTCGGCAACGGTTGGCCGTCGCGCAGCACGACGAGTGAAACGCGCGTGCCGATCGGCGTCTGGCCGACCAGCTCGGCAAACTGGCTGGGGCCCGTCACGGCCTGGTGGTCGAACTCGCGGACCGTGTCGCCGGCCGCCACGCCCGCCTGCGTCGCCGGTCCTTCCGGGTCGACCACCTGCACAATTATGCCCTGCCCGGCCGCTAGCCCGAGTGTGCGGCGCTCCTCAGCCGTCGGTTGCCGCGCAATCACGCCCAGGTAGCCGTACTCGATCGGGCGACCCTGGCAGAGCGTGTCGATGATCCGGCGTTTGGCGGGCGTCATCGGGATCGCGAAGCCGACGCCTTCGTCCGCCGGCGTCCGCGTGTGCATCGCGGTGACAACGCCGATCAGCTCGCCGTGGATGTTGAAGAGCGGGCCGCCGGAGTGGCCGGGGTTGATCGGCGCGGTGGTTTGCAGCATGTCGTTGTAGAAGCGGTCGTCGGTTTCGCCGAGGCCGGGGAGCTGGCGCCCGAGGTTGGAGACGACGCCGACGGCGACGCTGAGGTGACCGTCGCTGCCGAGGCCGAAGGGGTTGCCGACGACCACGGACCACTGCCCGCGCGCGACCGTGCTCCAGTCGCCCATCCGCACTGGCACCAGGCCCGTGCGCGACACCTTCAGGACCGCAAAATCGCTGCGCGGGTCAGCCATGAGCACGTCTGCCGGTAGATCGGTGCCGTCGTATAGCAACACGCGGATGTCGTCGGCGGCCTGAATCACGTGCTCGTTGGTCAGGATCAGGCCGTCTGGAGAGACGATCGAGCCGCTGCCGTTGACCACGACCCGCTGCTCCAGGACGGCGGCGCTGTCGGCCGAATCGGAGCCCGCGGGCGACAGGACGTGCCGGCGCTGAACGCGGATGCCGACAACGCTGGGCGCGACGCGCTCGGCGACCTTCTGGAACGCCTGCTGCAGCGTGTCGAGATCCGCAAGCGAATCGCGCGCAGCCGGCGGCTCCGCACCAACCATCGTCCGCGGCGCCAGCAGGATCGAGAGGAGGAACAGCAGCGCAGCCACGAGCCACGGCGGCCCGGCGTGCGACCTCGAGCGGCTCAGCGTCTGCGGCGGTAGCGCAACAACACTCATACGGCCCGTCCTGTAATGACAAGGCGTCCGGCTGCGGACCGGGCCCCAGCGCAAGCGCGCCCGCTGCGCCCGGTGCAAGTGTCTTCGTCCAACTATCGCCGGGCCATCATGAGCGGGCGGGTTCGGCCGAATCTGCGTGCGAAATGGCGGGGCCAGCGGTCCCGGCGCGCCGGGACGACCGAGAATGTCGCGCGGCGCTGCCGGGCACTGCGTCGGGTAGAATCTCGCGCACGCGCAACCCAGGAGCCGCGCTCGCTATGGACCTCGACGGCGTCTTCATCGACATGTACGGCACGCTCACGTCCGGCGACCGGGCCGCCGTGGAGGCCACGTGCGCACAGATCGTTCACGACACCGGCGTCAGGCTCTCGACGCACGAGCTCAGCATCACCTGGGGCGAACGCTTCTTCCACGCCATGGAACGCGCCAACGACGAGCACTTCGAGACGCTGTTCGACCTCGAAGCCCGCACGCTGCGCGAGACCATGACCGCGCTCGGCGTGGCGATCCACCCCGACCCGTACGTCCAGCGCCTCGTCGTCTACTGGCGCGACCCGCCCTTGCAGCCGGAGGTGCTGGAGTTTCTCGCCGCGTTCCGGGCGCCGATCTGCATCGTCTCCAACGCCGACCGCGCGGACGTCGAAAACGCGCTGCGGCGGCGCGCGATCCGGGTGGCCGGCGTCATCACCTCCGAGGACGCGCACGCCTACAAGCCGCATCCGAAAATCTTCGCGGATGCGTTGCGACTGACCGGCTGGCGGCGTGAGCGTGTGCTGCACGTCGGCGACTCGCTGCACAGCGACGTCGGCGGGGCGCTCAACGCGGGCCTGCGCAGCGGCTGGGTGAACCGCGCCCACCGCATCCACGACATTGGCAACCACGAGCCGGACTTCGAATTCGCGGACCTGCGCGGGTTGGTGGCGCTCGTCGAGCGGTCGTGAACGGGGCGGAGTTATCGGGCGTACACGATCTGCGTTGCCTTCGACGTGCCGCGATGGTAAGGTAGAATTGCTGGGTTATGGAAAGATGGAAGTTCCCACCTCCCGAATTTTTGCCGTACCGAGGTAAGCCATGAAGTCGACTGTCCGCATTCTATGCGCCGTCGTCGCCCTTGCCTGCGCGACAACGCTGTACGCCGAGCCCGTCAGCATTCAGCAGGCCACCCGCGCCGGCGACGTGTCCGCCGTGTACGCGTTCGTCGCCGACGGCGTCGATATCAACACCGCGGATGAAGACGGCCGCACGCCGCTGCACTGGGCCGCCGACAACGCCCAGGCGGAAACCGCGCAGCAGTTGCTCGCGCTCGGCGCCAACGTGAACGCGCGCGACCACGCCGGCCGCACGCCGCTGCACTATGCCGCCCGCGCCGGCCAAAGCGCGATCGTCGAGCAATTGCTCGCGCACGGCGCGTCGATCAACGCGGCGGACGTGCGCGGCAACACGGCGCTGCATTTGGCGGCCAGCCGCGCGCGCCCGGCCGTAGCGGGGTTGCTGATCGCGGCCGGGGCGGATGTCAACGCGCGGAACGAGGCCGGCCAGACGCCGCTGCACGTCGTCGGGGACCAGACGCGTCCCGACGTGGACGATGCGGAGCTGCAAGCGGTCGTGCGCGACGTCGCGCAAGTGCTGATGGCCGCGGGCGCGGACCCGGCGGCCTGCGACAACGATGGACGGACGGCCTGGCCGCACGTGACGTCGGCAACGGAGCCGCTGCAGCCGAGCGGGTACCCGAGCTATGACACGATCGCGGCCACGTTGCTGACGAAGGCCAACACGTACCCGACGTTGTGTCAGCGCTTCGATCTCGGCGCCAGCTCCACCACCCAGCACCTCTACGCCTTGAAGATGACCAGCAACGTCGGAGTCGAGGCGGACAAGCCGGAGTTCACCTGGATTTCCACGATGCACGGCGACGAGGTCGTGGGCGTCGTGATGTGCCTGAACATGATCGACTATCTGCTCACCAACTATGGCTCGGTTTCGCGGGTCACGAACCTGGTCAACAACGTTGAGATCTGGTTCGTCCCGTGCATGAACCCCTACGGCTACACCAACAACACGCGTTACAACGCGAACGGCTACGACCTGAACCGCAGCTTTCCCGAGGGTTCCGGCTCGAGCCCCGACCCGAATACGCCCACCGGCCGGCAACCCGAGGTCGCCACGATCATGAACTGGGGCTACGCGCATTCGTGGACGCTGGGGGTGAATTACCACGGCGGCTCGCTGGTGTGCAATTACCCATACGACAACGACGGCCTCGGTTCGGTCGACTCGCCGTCGCCCGACGACGACGTGTTCGAGAGCATCAGCGTGACGTACACGATCCACAACTCGCCGATGTACAACAGCACCGAGTTCTACCACGGGATTACGAACGGGGCGGCGTGGTACGCGATCACCGGCGGCATGCAGGACTGGAACTATCGCTACCTGGGCGCCAACCACGTCACCATCGAGCTGGGCGACACCAAGAGCCCGCCGTACACCGACATGCCCACCTACTGGGGCCAGAACCAGGAGTCGATGCTCTCGTTCATGGAAACGTGCCTCATCGGCGTGCGCGGGATCGTCACCGACGCCGCGACCGGCGCGCCGCTGGCCGCGACGGTGACCGTCGTGGGCCGCAACCATCCCATCTATACGGACCCGGATGTGGGCGACTATCACCGGATGCTGCTGCCGGGCGCGTACCAGCTCAGCTTCAGCGCGGCCGGTCATGAAACGCGCACGCTGCCGGTCACGGTCACGAGCGGTGCTGCGACGCGCCTGGACGTGGCGCTCGGCGGCCCGCCGCGCATCACGTCGCCCAACGGCGGCGAGTCGTTAGTGGTGGGCGTGCCCACGAACGTGACGTGGACCGGCGCGTCCACGACGCAGTTCCAGGTGCAGCAATCGAGCAACTACGGCCAAACCGGCCCGACGACCGATGGGTTTGAGAGCGGCACGCTGGGCTCCGCGTACACGACCGGCGGCAACCTCCCGTGGTACGTAGCGACCGGCACGGTCCACGCCGGCACGTATTCCGCCCGCGCGGGCGCCATCACGCACAGTCAGACGAGTTGGATGACCCGCACGGCGCTCGGCGGCTCTTTGAGCTTCTATTACAAAGTCTCGTCCCAGGGCGGCTCCGACCTCTTCACGTTCTACATCGACAGCAACACACCGGTTTTCACAAAGTCCGGCACGACCGCCTGGACCCAATACACGACCACGCTTTCGGCCGGCACGCACACCCTCAAGTGGCAGTACACCAAAGACGGCAGCGGCAGCAGCGGTGCCGACACCGCTTGGATCGACGACTTGACGCTCACCGGCGATTCGACGAGTTGGACCGACATTATTGCGTTGACGCCGGTCGGAGCGACGTCGACGCCTTGGACGCCCTCCGTGGTCAGCAGCACCAACAAGGTCCGCGCCCGCACGTACTTCGGCGGCAGCAGCTACAGCAGTTGGGACGAGAGCGACGCGACGTTCTCCGTCGTCGCCGCGGGCGCCTGTTGCGCCACCAACGGCTCCTGCACCGTCACCACCCAAGCCCTGTGCACCGGCACGTACCAGGGCGACGGCACAACCTGCACGCCGAACCCCTGCCCGCAGCCCCAGGGCGCCTGCTGCGCCGCCAACGGCTCCTGCACCATCACGACCCAGGCGCTGTGCACTGGCACGTACCAGGGCAACAACACCACGTGCACGCCGAACCCCTGCCCGCCGCCGGCCGGCTGTGCCGGCGATGTGAACTGCGACGGCAGCATCACCTTCGCGGACATCGACCTGTTCGTGCAAGCGCTCGGCGGCGAGAGTGCCTGGACGCACACGTGCCCGTGGATCAACGCCGACTGCAACGGCGACCACAACGTGACGTTCGCGGACATTGATCCGTTCGTGGGGCTGATCGGCACGACGTGCCCGTAAGAACCGGGTAGTGCGAGGCTCTGCTTTGCACGCGCGTACCCCACCCTTCGTGATCCACGCTTTCGCGTGTCCCACGAAGGATGGGGCACCTGTTACTTCGCCCAGGTCAGCAGCGCCTCGAGCAGCGGCCGGCGCTTCGGCCGCTCGGTCTCGTACCCGCACGCCCGCAGCTCTGCCACCGCCCGCTCGACCGGCCACCCGCACGCCCGGATCCGATACGCCGCCACCAGAATCCCCGTCCGGTGAAACCCCTGCTCGCAATGCACCAGCACCGGCCGCCGCTCGGGCGTCTGTACCAGTGCCAGGAAGCGGTCGAACACGTCCGCGGGCGGCGTCGACTGATCGGAAAACGGCATGTGCTCCAGATGGATGCCGGCCTGCTCGCAGTACGCCCGCTCCTTGCGAAACCAGCGCCCGCGCAGCGGATGCCGCGTCCCGCCCCGCGCACACACCACGGTGTGCAGCCCGTGTGCGGCCCGGATTTGCTCCAAATCGCGCACCCGCGGCTGGCCGCACCGCATCAGCACGCCCGGCTCGACGACGTGGAAGTGGCACAGGCCGTCGTAGCGGCTGCCGATGAGCCCCGCCAGCCACAGACGCCATTGATGCAGGTCGAAAACGCCGTGCCGAATGCGCGCCGCCCCGCCGTCCATCAGGCCGGGTCCACGCGTGTGCCCAGCGGCTCGCCGAGGACGATGCGGCGCAGGGTGCCGGGCTTGAAGAGATTGAAGACGATGACGGGCAGGCGGTACTGCTCGCACATTTCGACCGCGCCGATGTCCATGACGCGCAGCCGCCCATTGACGATCTGCTCGTGGGTAACGGTCTCGAACAGCTTCGCATCGGGGTTGCGGGCCGGATCGTCGTCGTACACGCCGTCGACCTTCGTGCCCTTCAGCAGCACGTCGACGCCCAGCTCGATGCCGCGGATGGAGGCGCACGAGTCGGTCGTAACGTGGGGGTTGCCGGTGCCGCCGGCCAGGATCACCACGCGGCCCTTCTCCAGGTGGCGCAGGCAGCGCCGCCGGTCGAACGGCTCGCCGACGCGGTCGATGGTCAGGGCGCTCTGGACGCGCGTCGGGTGGCCGCCGCGTTCCAGCGCTTCCTGGAGGGCGAGCGCGTTGAGCACGGTCGCCAACATGCCCATGTAATCCGCGGTGGCCCGCGCCACGCCGAGGTCGTCGGCCACGTGCGCCCCGCGCAGGAAGTTCCCGCCGCCGACCACGACCGCCACCTGGACCCCGAGCGCGACGACCTCCCCGATCTCGGCCGCGCTGCGGTCCAGCGCCGCCCGCTGCAACCCGAATCCGCCCGGCGGACACAGACTCTCACCGCTGATCTTGAGGATGATGCGTCGGTACCGGGTTGACGGCTTGCTCATGCTCCCTCGCTGCGTACGTGGTCACGCGGACCGCGCGCATGATACCCGGGGGCGGGTCGCGCGACCAGCGGAGCAGCGCGGGCCGTCCGGGATCGGGTCGCGACTACCGGCGGAGAAATGAGCCGAGCCGCTCGCCTGTCACCTGGGCCAGGAATCTCCGCAGATACTCGGCGTACTGAGGGTCAAGGATGGACGGGAGAATGTGGCCGCCAAAGACCTCCACGAGCTGCTTCGGCTCAGGGGCAAGTTCGTACAACCGCTCAGCTCCGAAAAACGGCGTGACAACATCTTGCGGCGACTGAATGAAGAGCTTGGGCAGCGTGATCTGCCCGACATAGCGGTGTGGGTCGAGTTCCGGGTATTCTGCGGCCACCCGCTCAATCACATCGGGCAGCGGAATCACGCCGAGCAGTGGAAACGACCACGGCGGAAGAGATTCGGGCACAAAAGACCCGTCGAGAATCATCCCGACGACGCCGTCCGGCGCGCGTGCCGCTTGCGCCAGCGTGGGCAGGGTGCCGAGCGAGACGCCGAACAGGATGATGCGGTCAGTGCCCGCTTCGGATCGGCTTTGAAGGTGGTTCAACGCTGCGTCGGCATCCGGGATGAGCGTGCCGAGGCTAGCGAAGCCAGGGCTTTCGCCGAACCCCTGATAGTCGTAAACCAGGACGTTGTAACCGAGGTCATGCAGAGCCACGTAATAGCTAGACAGCGCGCTGCGATTGACCACGGCCCCATGGTTGATCAGCACGGTGGCGGGCGCGTCATCGGCCGGGATGAACCAGCCGTAGATCGTGTGCCCGCTCGGCGCGTCGAAGTCGATTGGCTCGTATGCCAGCCCGACCACCGAGGGCGAGAACAGGATTGGCTTCTGCGCCGGCAGGCTGAACCAACCTGGCTCGATTGGTTCGACCGCGCAACCGTTCACGAGTAGCACCGTTACTACGGCCCACGGACAAGCCAGACGAAAACTGGTCATGCGGACGCTCCGGATCGGGCATCAGGAAGCTTCGGTCGGGCCGCCGTCCTCAGCGTTGCACCTGGAGCATGAGCGGCCTGACGCTTGGCCCTGCTCCCGGTCATCATGATCGCGCTCCGCTTAGCCCTCGGCCGCACGGTTGGAGGGCCAGCAGAGGCACAAAAGAGAATCCGCGAATGCTATTGACAACATGCGAATTAATGTTCACATTATGGACTTTACGTTCGTCTGTCAAGGCGGCGCTAACGGCATGCCGCGAGAGCCGCGGACGGACGACGCGGCCATCGAGTTGGCGTGTTTGCTCCCAGCACGACCTGGGAGATGGACAATAGAGGACAAAACTGAGTCAGCATTGAAAGGAGTCGCAGATGAGGTTCAAGAGCTTGCGCTGGTACGCGGCCGGCCTGGTTGCGTTTCTGATGGGAGTCCCCCTGGCCGAGAAGGCCCTGGCCGATGATGCCAGCAGTATCTTCGACAGCGCGTCTTCACTGTGGACCGCCATCATGGACGCGGTGGGCAACAGCTAACGTTCGGCGTCTGCGGGCTGGGCCTCGCCTGTCAGGCGACGGGCGAGGTCCGGGCCCCAGCGGGCGTGGGCCCAGAGGTATTGCGTGGGGTCGTGGAGAACGATGCTTTCCAGCGCACGTACGTACCGCTTGGTGACGTACAGGATCGGATCGTCCTCGCCGCGCCACGCACTCTGGTCAAAGAGGTCGGAGACGACGATCTCGAAGTGAAACGCGTCGTTCCGACGGCGGATGCCCGCCACGACAACGACGGCCTCATAGTGCCAGGCCAGCAGCCCCACAGAGCGTGAGGCGGCCGTTTCGAGGCCCAGGAAGGTTAGCGCAATCCCTCGCCGGGCGGCATGGTGGTCGCTTAGGATGGCTACCGTGCCGCCTTTTTCCAGTACTTGGGGCAGGCGACCAACCGCTTGCATGTCGGGAATCATCTCGCAGCCGCTGCGGGCACGGATGGTGCGGCGGTAGGCGTCGAAGTCCGGGTTCGCGTGCGGCCGGTAGACCGCCGCCGCCCGGATGCCGTTGAAGCCCAGGAACAGCGGCAACAGGTCGAAGGGCCCGTAGTATCCGGTGACCAGAATGACGGGCTGTCGGCGGCGCTGGGCATCCAGAATCAGGCCCCGGTACGGCTCGGGGATGCGGCCGCCGTAGCGGTGGTACGTGCCAGGGTGGATGAGCCGGTCAGCCAGCATCAGGTCGGCCAGGTTCCACGCGCGATGAACGAAGGCTTGCTCGGCGATGCGGGAAATTTCATTCGGCGGGCACCGGTCGCCCAGCGCCGCCCGGCACTGCCCTTCGCTGCGGAGACGCAGCGGATCATAGAGTCGGTACACCCAACGCGCGAGAATCGCCAGGAGCGAGTATGCGGGTCTGGGGCCGATCACACCCAGAAAGAGCGCGAGCACGCGGCGATAGGCATTGCTGAGACGGACCAGGGTGCGCGCGACTGAGCTGCCCGTGCCTGGGCCGCGCGGCGAAGGACTCGTGCTTGCGCGCGTTAGCCCCGCAGTTCCCGGCAAGCCGTCATGACTGCCATGTGGTGGACCCCCGCGTCCCGCCGGCCGAGAGCCGCTCGCGCCAACCGCTTGACCGGTGCGAACCACGAACATAATCTATGAAGAGCCGTTCACTTTGTCAAAGGGCTTGCGGTCCGCAGTGGGGGTCGGCGGATGCTTGAGGTGCGCGATGGCGGCACAACTGACTCGCAGAGAACGGGAACGTCAACAGCACCGGCGTGAGGTTCTGGAGGCTGCGCTCAACCTCTTTTCCCGCCGGGGATTCGAGAAGACCGCGATGGCGGAAATCGCCGAGCAGGCCGAGTTCGCGGTCGGCACGCTCTACAAGTTGTTCAAGGACAAGAACGCGCTGTGCCGCGCCCTGATCCTCGATACCGTGCAGCGGTTCGAGCGGGCCCTGACGGCAGCGCTCAAGGCCCCCGGCAGCGAACTTGAGAAGCTCGAACGCTACATCGAAACCAAGGCGGCCCTGTTCTTGCAGCACATGCCGACCGCGCGCCTGTACTTCGCGCAGACGGCGGATGCGGCCTTTGTGCCCACAGCGGGGTTGAATGAGGAAGCGCGTGCGATCCACAGGGAAATGCTAGGTTTGCTGGAATCCATCTTCCGTTCCGGCATCCGTAAGAAGCTGTTCCTCAATATCGACCCGAGGATGCTCGCGCTGGGGTTGGAGGGATTGACGAACGCGTTTCTGATCGAGTTGCTTGAACGGCCCCACGACTTCTCCGCCGAAACGATGGCGGATTCGTGCAAGACGATCTTCTTTGAGCGGATTCACCTGAAGGGGGAGTAGAGCAGATTCGAAAGTGGGCTTGCGCCGGGAGCGCACGCGCGTATGGGGGAGCGCAACACACGGAGGTGTTGCGCTGGCGGCGTGCGCGATGCGACACGCGGCCAGCGTGAGGACGGGCGGTCAGGGATTCGGATGCGCCGGCCGGCTGAGCAGCGCACCGAACTTCTCGCGCAGCTCCCGCGTCGTTTTCATCAGGTCGCGATACGCCGCGGCAACTTCATAGTCGGCCTGTTGGACGCCGGAGCGCAGCGCAAGAGAACGTCGAGCGTTCGCAGGAACCGGTGACGAAGGAGCGGAAAACCCAACTTACCGGCAATACCCCTCCAACCGCTTCGCCACCAGCCGGTCGCAATCCGCGCGCGACGTCGGATTGACCGCCTGAAAGTCGTCGTGATGGTCGTTCTGGAAATCGACGATCACCAACTGACCCTGCCGGTCGCACACGGCGAAGTGGACCCCACCCACCGCGTCCTTGCCAGAGGAATCCTTGCCCATGAGATAATGGGCGTAGAGCACGTACTCCGCCTCCGGCCGGTGCGCCTGCACGTACTCGCGCACGCCGCGGGCCATGTCCCACAGCATCTTCTGCTCATTCATGTCGCCCTTGACGGTTAGTTGCGGACCCTGGTCGGCTGCGGCGGCCTTCGTCAGTTTGGCCTCGTTGATGAGCTTGGCGAGATTGGCGGCGCTGTCCGTGCTGACCTCGTCGCCGGCTCGCGCGGGATAAACCAGCAGTGTGGCCGTCTTGACGGCCTTCTTGAAGGCCTGCTGGCGCTCCTGCAGCGCAGCCTGCTCGGCCTCGCCCGGCAGCCCGGTCTTCTGCTGCCAGCGCTTGGCCAGCTTGCCTTCCGGAGCGTCCTCACGCGTGGGATCGTCTAATCCGAGCACCGGCCGCAGACGCTCCACCAGGAGCACGCAGCACAGCAGCGGCTCCGTCGGCTTGACTCGTTTGAAGTCGGCATCGTCGGGCGTTTGGCGGTCCTGCCAGACCACGTCGCCCTGCTTGTTCACGATCACCCCGCGAACCTCGTCGACACCCTTCCGGGGCGACCCCAGGAAATCCGCGAACAGCGCGTACTCCGTCTTGGGCGGGTTGGCGCGCACGTACTCGCCCAGCGCCTTCGCCGTCTGCGCCAGGTCCGCCTTCTCCGGCGGGCGGAACTCCCCGCCGCCCAGCTCCAGGTTCTTCATCCCCGCCCGTTCCAGCATCAGCCCGACCGCTTCCCCGACCTGCGGCGAAGGACTGCCGGCGAGCTGCACCGACACAATGGTCAGCGCGGCGTCCTTGCCGGCGGCCTTGAACCGCTCCCCAGGCTTCCCCGACTCCGCGCGCCCCGCCGGCTTCTCGGCCGGTTGCGCACCCGCGAAACCCACGAGCGCCCACATCACCGCCAGGGTCCGTACACAGGACCACGCGTTTCCACAACTCATCATGGCTCGCTTCCTTTCTGCTGAATGGTATGCATTCGCTTACAAAACGACCACAAGAAACGGCCGCGCGGGACCGCCCCTACGCGGCCGACCCTTCCAACAACAGCCGCCCAATCTCCGCCATCAGCCGGCGGCGCTGCCGATCGCTCAGCAGCCCCAATTCCCGGCTGATGCTCGCCACCGTGCCCAGGCCAACCACCGCCCACGCCGCCAGCGCGGCGTCCGGCGTCGTCGTCTTGTGCCGGCGGGCCTGGTGTGCGGCGATCTGCTCGCGCACAAACCGCTGGTAGCGCTGGTACATGTCGGCCAGCGCGGCCTGAATGTCCGGATCGTCCGTCTCGCTCAGGCCGGCGAATACAATCCGGGAATGCCCGAACTCGCCCAGGTGCTCGGCTTCGTACGCCAGCAGCCGTTCCGCCGCGGTCTTCTCGTCCTCCTCCTCCTTCAGCAGCCGGCTCCAGATTGCGACCGACAGGTCGTACACATACCCGATTGCCGCAATGAACATCGCTTTCTTGTCCGGCCAGAGGCGATACAGGATGTTCTCCTGCACGCCACACCGTTCCGCCAACTCGGCCGTCGTCGTCCGTCGGTAGCCGCGCTCGGCAAACGCGCGCGCGACAATCGGCAACAACTCCCGGCGTTTCTCGTTAGTCTGGTTCCGGCGAGGCATCGTGCGCTACCGCTACCGCTCCCGTTCACCGTTCATCAGTAAGCGTACGCTTACATTATGACTCAGAACGGGCAGTTTGTCAAATCGCCGTGCGCAGAATCGCCCCCACAACAGACCACAGACGAGTTTAGCAGGGCCAGCGCGGCCCCCGCTCGGCCTCACTCGCCCAAACCGCCTTCGACCCCCAGCGGTTCCGCGCACGAGGCGCTCATCCGGGCGCGCGCCCATGCGTCCGAACACAGGCGGGGGTCAGCAACCTTCGCCAAGCTCTTCAGCCGTAAGCCTAGCCCCTTCAACGAGTTAGAGTGGACAAGATGAGATTCGAACTCACGACCTCTTGCACGCCTATCATCCGGAATTATTCACCAACCCGCTGCGCCTAGCGTGACGCGTGATCGGTGGGAGCTTCAAGGCCCCAATAAGTGTTCGGCGGGCGACGGAAGACGTTCGGAGCCCTGCGCGGCTGAGACCGCCCCCTACCCGCACGGGACCA
>CAIWOY010000441.1 GCA_903914415.1 uncultured Phycisphaerales bacterium
CGCCGAGCTGTTCGTAAAGCTGCACGTCGCCGTGCAGGTCGCTGGTGTAACAGACGCGCGTGGGCAATGGTTCACCGCATTTGCGGGTCGCGCGACGCCGGGGTGGTGGTGCCCCGCTGACCGCGCTCCGCGCGTCTATTCTTAGACGGGCGGTGAGGCGTTGTCGAGGGCCGGGGTTCGCGTGGCCGGCGGGGCGAATACAATTGCGAGTTGGGCGTTCGCCCAGGAGCGACCATGTTCGAGGTGACCGTCGGCGCGCGATTCGTGGCCACGCACCAACTACGCTGCCGCAGCGGCGTGGCCGAGAAGCGGCACGCACATACATGGCGCATCAAGGTGACGGTCGCAGGGCCGCAGCTTGACAAGCTGGGCATGTTGACGGACTTCGGCCTGATCCGCAGACATCTAGCGGCGGTGCTCGCGCCGCTCAAGCGGCGGCACCTCAACCGGGTTGGGCCGTTCCGAGAGCGCAACCCGTCGGCTGAGAACGTCGCGGTCTACGTCGCGGAGCGGTTGGCTGAGGCGCTGCCGGACGGAGTGCGCGTCGGGTGCGTCGAGGTGGAAGAGGAGCCGGGTTGCGTGGCGCGCTACGTCCCGCCGCGGGGACGCCGGCACGGCCCGGCGGCGCGGTAGCCGCTTTGGCGCGGCGGTGCCTGGTGACGCTGGAACGTGCCGCCGGTCCCGAAGATATCAAGCGCGGGCCGCGCCCCGTACGGATCGTGCTTGAGCAGGTGGTGGGGCGGCTGGCAAGCCGATAACATATAGGGGCGGCCGGAGCCGGCGGCTCGTGTGGAGCAAGTCATGCGGAAATGGCTAATGCGTGGCGGGTGGCGATTGGTCGCGGTCGGCGGTGTGGTCGCGTCCGTGTTCGGCGGGTGCGATCCGACCACGTTGACGGCGGTCGAGAACGGGGTGATCACCGCGTCGAGCAGCCTGCTGGGCGCATTCCTGCAAGCCATCATCCAACTCATGAGCCAGGCGGCGACGGCCACCTCGACCACGACGGCGCGGGCCATCGTGGACGTCGCGAGCCGGGTTCTGACCTAAACCGCCCCTTCAGAGTGTGCGGCACGTTATCGGAGCCCCAGCGCGGATGAGCCGGAGGTTGCGGCGTTCGGCGCCACTTCCAACGGGGCGCACGGCTCAGCATCGTTTACGGCGGCGGCGGCGCGTCATCGGGCCCCGGCGATTGCCAGGTATCGTCCACGCGGCGGTAGGTGACTTGCCGACGCGTCCGCCACGCAAAGCCGAGCACGCTCACGCCGGCGGCCACGAAGATGCTGGCCACGACGAACGACAGCAGCGCGGGCCATACGAACAGAAGGACGCCGATCAGGATGAGCACGATGCCGAGGAACGCGGGTGCGAATCCAAGCGGCCCGGGAGCGTTGCTGGACCATAGAAGCCGCATGGCCGGTGCTCCGAAGCAGTCGGCGCAGCGCGTCAGCCGGCGGGTGCGCCTCGCACATGATAGCGGCTTTCGCGGGGCGCGCTACCAGGGTGCCGCAGGCGGGCCGCACGGGGCGTCCGTCGGCCGGGCGGCCGAGGTACAAGGTGCTGCTCGCCAACGAGTTAAGGTAGTGTGCGGCGGGCCGTGGCGTGCAATGATGGCGGGCGTTGATTACCGGGCGGTACGCCGGTGGCCATGTGCATAACACGCGATCCGGCGGGCCGTTGTATTCGTGGGTCCAAACGAATACGATAAATAGTTTCGGAGCAGATCCCGCAGCCCACAGCAACGGTGAGACAGTGTCGATGGTGCCACACGACCCGGACGACTTGCAGGTAAGCCGTGAACTGGACGATCAGGTCAGCGATCTGACGCCCGAGGACTTGGTGCGGATGTCGACTCGGACGCCGCGCGTGGTTCATCCCGATGAGCGCGGCCGGATCGCCGGGCGGATCGTCAGCATCCACGGGGCCGACGTATTCGTGGATGTGGGGGGGAAGAGCGAAGGCGTGATTCCGCTCGACGAGTTTGAGCCGGATGAGCCGCCGACCGTGGGTCAGAAGCTGGACCTGATTCCGCACGGATTCGATCGCGAGTCGGGGCTGATGCGGCTGTCGCTCAAAGAGGCGCAGGTTGAGGCCGACCTGGACACGCTGCGGGTCGGAGACGTGGTCAAGGCACGGGTCACGGGCAGCAACATCGGCGGTCTGGAATTGCGGGTGCACGGCCTGCGCGGCTTCATGCCGATGAGCCAGGTCGACCTGATGCGGCACGACGATTTCGGGTCTTTCATCGGACGCTGGCTGGAGAGCGAGGTCACCGAGATCGACCGGCGGGGCAAGAACCTGGTGCTTAGCCGGCGGCGCGTGCTGGAGCGCGAGCGCGAGGAGGAGCGCAAACAGTTGCGGTTCCAGTTGACCGAGGGGCAGGTCCGCAAGGGGATCGTCCGGCGGCTGGCGGAATTCGGGGCGTTCGTCGATCTGGGCGGGATCGACGGGCTGCTGCACGTGAGCGACATCAGCTACGCGCGGGTGAACCACCCGTCCGACGTGCTGAAGGAAGGCGACGAGATCGAGGTGAAGGTCCTCAAAGTCGATCTGGTCAAGGATCGCGTGTCGCTGGGGCTGAAACAACTGGGCACGGACCCGTGGACGCTCGTGGAGGGCAAATACAAGGCCGGCGACACCGTCGAGGGGCGCGTGACCAAGCTGATGGATTTCGGGGCGTTCGTCGAGATCGAGCAGGGCGTCGAGGGGCTCATCCCGGTCAGCGAGATGAGTTGGACCCACCGCGTCATGCACCCCAAGGACGTGCTCAAGCCCGGCGACGGCGTGCGGGTCGCGATCCTGGCGGCCGACGTGGGCAAGCGCAAGATCAGCCTGAGCCTGAAGGCGCTGGCGCAGGACCCCTGGCAGACGGTCAACGAACGCTACCAGGCAAACAGCCTCGTGAGCGGGGCCGTGACGCGCATCACGAATTTTGGCGCGTTCGTCCAGCTCGAGGAGGGCGTGGAAGGGCTGATCCACATCTCGCAGCTCTCCAGCCAGCGGGTGCGCGCGGTGGCCGACGTGGTCAAGGTCGGCGACGTGATCCAGCTCCGCGTGCTGTCCGTGGACCCTGCGCAGCACCGCATCTCGCTTTCGCTCAAGGCCGCCAAGGAAGAGGAAGTCACGGCGGCCGCGGCGGCGACAGCGGAGCCGCTGGCGGCCAAGCCGGAGAAGAAGCGTAAGCGTGAGCTGCGCGGCGGGCTGTCGTACTAGAGCGGCTTCAGTCAACCCGTAGCGACCGACGCCCCGGTCGGCCGTAGGATGCGGACTGGTTTTCTACGTTCGGCAGGGGCGCCGGACGCTACAGCGCGGCCGAACCACATCGCAGCCGGACCCGCACTAGAACTTGATCGTCACGATCGGGGCCGGGGGGAGATGTACGAACACGTGAAACAACGGGGTGATCTCCACGCGGTACGAGGTCTGGGACAGCACGTTGCCGAGCGTCAGCAGCGGCGTGAACGCGGCCTGCAGCGCGGCTTCGATGGACGCCTGGATCGACGCCGCCACCGCGTCGAACACCGCCGTCATCATCTCGCCGACGATGTAGAACGTGAACTGGGTCAGGAGGGCGAGGGGCACGGCGACGATGGCGATGAGGATGTCGGCGACGGCGCGGTTCTGCCACTTCGCGGTGGAGACGGCCGGCGCGGCGGGGACGGTGGCGATCTGACCGGTCAGCGCCTGGATGGCCTGCGCCCCCTGCTGCGCGGCCTGCATGAGGTTCTGGCGGACCTGCTGCAGGTCGATGGCCACGTCGACTGGCGGCGCGGTTTGGTCGGACGCGGCGTCATGCACGGTTACGGTCGCGGCGAGGCGGTCTTCGGTCACCTCGGTGTACTTGATATGGACGTAGCTGCCGTCGGGGCCTTGCAGGTGGACGGGGCGGCCGGCGTCGAACGTGATGAAGGACTGCTGGCCATCGGCCGTCTGCACCAGGATGGACGCGATCTGCGTGTCTTGCAGTCCGCTGTCCGCGGAGCGCGTGCCGTAGACGAAGAAGGCGTCGCCCTGCGCGTCGCGCCCGGCCGCGATCAGCGGGTTGGTGATGTCCGTGTTCAGGAAGATCCCCGTGGCCTGGAGGTCGGTGGTGCCGCCGGTGCCCGAGTTGTCGAGCAGGTTCTGAAGCTGGCAGCCGAAGGGCGCCACGAGCAGGGTGTAGGAGAGGAGCGCGACGAGCCACTCGCGACCGAGCTGGCGGAATGTTGCGGGCACGGGCATGGTTTTGGCCTCCACGATGCACCTGGGAGTATTGTAGCGGCGCGGTCAACGGAGGCGGCAGTCTGCGGGTGACGACGGACGATCCGTCGCGGACACACGGTACACCCACGTCGGCCACGGGGGGCCGACGCTACGGCGGTGGACGATGCTGCGGTCTAATCTTCCGGCCGCAGGTTCACGGAG
>CAIWOY010000442.1 GCA_903914415.1 uncultured Phycisphaerales bacterium
ACACGTGCTCGGTGCACTCGAACGCCAGCGCGACCGATGGATCACAGGCGATCGCCAAAGCCGGCGGCGCCGGCGCCACGCTGAGCCTCGACCACGTCATGAGCATGCACGTGCTCGGCGACACGACCGTCAGCGGCGGGGCCGGCCGCCGCGGCTGCACGCCACCGATCCTCCGCACCACGAACCGCGGGGCACTCCAGATCGATGGCAACCTGACCCTCGACGGCCGCGTACTGGTCGCGGCATCCGGCGGCGGCATCACGCTCGGCGGCGACTTCACCAACCATGCAACCGACCCGAACCTGTTCGGTTGCTCGCCGCTTTACCTGGCAGGCACCGGCGACCCGGGCCGCGACCAGACAATCGAGGTCGCCGGCGCCGACCGCGGGCCGTTTCCGATCGGGCTCGTGTCCAACTTCGCGCTCGGGTACCTCCAGATCGCACCGGGGGCGTCCGTGCACTTTGTCGCCCAGTTCGACAACGATCCAAACGCGCAAGGACCGTGCAGCGAGGCGCTGTATGTCTATACGTTCGTGCTCGGTGGCGGGGCCTCGCTCGAGCTCGACAACTGCCGAGTCTACTACGCTAATTTGTACCCGGACCCGAACGGCCCGCCCGCCCAGATTACGATCGCCGGCTGCGGCGCGCTGCTCCGGCTAAGCAATCCCGATATCAACGGCGACGGCTACGTGGACATCGTCGATTTCAGCCTGTTCGCGGGCTGCCTCCACGGCCCCGGCCCCAGCAGCATGGACCCCGCGTGCGACCCGGCCGACCAGGACCGCGAAGGCGACGTCGATTTGGCCGACTTCGCCCTCTTCCAGCCGGCGTTTACCGGCGAGATACTCCGCCCGGAATGACGTGGGCACTCAGGCCGCGGCCCGGCCCACTCGAAGACGCTTCTGCCACTCGAAGTTGGCTTCGAGGAACGGGCCTCGGCACTCCGCTACACCCGACTGATGTGGTCCGGATGCTCGCGCACGTGGGCCTCGATCCCGTCCGCGTACTGCTGCATGACCCGGCCGATGAGCTCCGCGTTCTCGCCCGCCTCGCCTGCGCCGGGCGCGTACAGCGGCGGATTCACGATCAGCCGGTAGTAAAAGTTCGGCCGCGAGACGACGAAGGCCTGGAAGATGGTCGCGCCGCACCGCAGCGCAACCTGGAGCGTGCCGGTCAGAAACTCGCGGGTCTGGCCGAACACGCGGACCGGGCAGGTTTTCAACTGGAGCCCGCGCACCCGGCCCACGTCAAGCGCCGTCCCCACCACGCGGTTCCCCTGAAAACACCGGTAAATGTCGCGCGGAAAGCTGTCGGCATACAGCACGCGAATCCCGGCGTACTCCGGAAACGTCCGGGCGTACTGCTCCTGCATGTAGATGCGGAGCGTGCCCTCGTTGCGGTCGCGGACGCCGGCGCACTTGTACCCCAGCAGCGCCATCAGCAACGCCGCGACGTGGTGCGACCCGTGGTGGCTCATCATCACGTACACCCCCCGGCCACGGGTCAGACCCTCGTCCAGGTACTCCCGCCCGTGGAAGCGAATCCGACGCATGATCTTGTCACGCGGCAACCGGTCGAAAATCAGGTAGAACAGCTTGTCGCAGCGCGTCCGGCGGAAGTACTGGTGGATGATGTCACGCTGCCGCGTTGCGTCCAGACCCTCCGGGAATACGTCCCGCAGCTCGCGCCGATAGCGGCCCCGGCGCTTGAAGTTGATTAAGTACTCGATCGTGCCGAACCAGCTCCCGAACAGGTACAGCCCCTTCAGGCTGAACGCGCCGACCCACGCGGCGAGAAACCAGCGCACGAAGCCGAATTTCGCCCGGTCGTACCAGCTCGCGCGTTTCTCCCCGCGGGGCAGCGCCCCGGACGATTCGCCCATGCCGCGCGCCGGTCCGGTCGCGGACGCGACACTGGGCGCGGACGGGCTCGGCGGGGTCCTCGTTTGCACAGCCCACGCATTGTGCGGGCTCCGCCGGGGCCACGCAATACCCGCCCTGCCGGGCCCCAATCCGAGCCAGCGAGCGCCCGTCGCGGCCGGGCTGCGGGGACTTCGTAGGGTCCGCGGTGCGGACTGCGAGCGCTTTCCTGATGGGCGCGGTGCGGATTGGGCGCGCAGCGGGGGCGCGGAAGGCGGCCAGAACCGGCTGTTCCGGCGACAAGCGCGCCTCGGGTCCAGAATCGGAATGTGTTTTGGTGTCCCCGGTCCCCAGGGTGGGCGGCGTTGTGCAGGCGACGACGACGTGTCACCAGGCAATGGCCAATCGTCGGCCAGCGGGGCCGAACGAATCGCGTCGCGGACAGCGCGGTCAACATGGGGAT
>CAIWOY010000443.1 GCA_903914415.1 uncultured Phycisphaerales bacterium
ACCCCGGGAACCACCGAAAAGGCCATCGACCTCGTGCGGATGGCGGTCGCCAAAGTGGCGAAGAACGAGCCGCTGACCCGCAATCCAATCCAAGTCACGCGAAGGGCGCTGGTGATCGGCGGAGGCATCGCGGGGATTCAGGCGGCGTTGGACATCGCGAACGCGGGCCACAAGGTCGTCCTGGTCGAGCGCGAGGCGTCGATCGGCGGCCACATGGCGCAGCTCTCCGAGACGTTCCCGACACTCGACTGCTCGCAGTGCATCTTGACGCCGCGGATGGTCGAGGTCGCGCAACACCCGAACATCACGCTCTATACGTATTCCGAATTGGAGAGTCTCGAAGGCTTCATCGGCAACTTCAAGGCGGTGATCCGCAAGAAGGCCCGCAGCATCGACGAAAGCACCTGCACCGGCTGCGGCGCTTGCATCCAGAAGTGCCCGACCAAGAAGATCCCGAGCGAATTCAACGCACAGCTCGGGATGCGCACGGCGATCTACGTGCCGTTCCCCCAGGCCGTCCCCAATAAGCCGGTGATCGACCGGAAGAACTGCACGTTCTTCAAGAACGGCCGCTGCAAGCTGTGCGAACGCGTCTGTCCGGCCAAAGCGCTGCGATACGACCAGGAAGACATGCTTGTCGAGCTGAATGTCGGCGCGGTCGTCGCCGCGACAGGGTACCAGGTTAAAGAGACGGACTTTTTCCCCGAGTACGGCTACGGGGCGCACAAGGACATCCTCACCGGACTGCAATTCGAGCGCCTGGCGTCCGCATCCGGCCCCACGCAGGGCGTCATCAAGCGCCCGTCAGACGGCCAAATCCCGGAAACTGTGGTGTTCGTTGCCTGTGCCGGCTCGCGCGATCCCGCGAAGGGCATCAATTACTGCTCCAAGATCTGCTGCATGTACACCGCCAAGCACGCGATGCTGTATCGCCACAAAGTGCACAGCGGCAAGGCCTACATCTTCTACATGGACATCCGCGCCGGCGGCAAGATGTACGAGGAGTTCGTACGCCGCGCGATCGAGGAAGATCACGTCAACTACGTGCGCGGTCGCGTGTCGCGAATCTATAAAAAGAACGGCAAGCTGATCGTCAAGGGTGTAGACACCCTGCTGAATTCGCGGCCGGTGGAGATCGAAGCGGACATGGTCGTCCTGGCCACCGCGATGGTCGCTCAGCCCGACGCCGAGGCGCTGGCCCAGAAGATGAAGGTCAGCTACGACGAGAACAAGTTCCTGTCTGAGGCGCACCCCAAGCTGCGCCCCGTCGAGATGAACACCGCCGGCATCTTCGTGGCCGGGGCCTGCCAGGCGCCCAAGGACATCCCCGAGGCGGTCGCGCAGGCGTCCGGAGCGGCGAGCAAGGTGATCGGCCTGTTTTCCAAGGACGAGCTGTCCCGCGAGCCGGTCGTCGCGGTCGTCAGTCGCATGGGCCCGCCGGACTTCTCCACCTGCATCGGCTGCTTCCTGTGCGAGTCGGCGTGCCCGTACCAGGCGATCGAGCGCGAGGAGATCAAGGCCCGCGACGGACGGCTGATCAAGACGGTCGCAAAGGTGAACCAGGGCGTCTGCCAGGGCTGCGGCACGTGTGTGGCCCTCTGCCGCTCGAAGTCCATAGATTTGCAGGGCTTCACGAACGAGCAAGTGTTCGCAGAGCTCGTTACGCTGTGATTTTAGATCCGGAGTCGCAGATGGCGGAGTTTGAACCGAAGGTCGTCGCGTTCGTGTGCAACTGGTGCACGTACGCCGGCGCCGATCTGACCGGCACGAGCCGGATCAAGTACTCGCCCAACGTGCGCATGATTCGACTGCCCTGCACCGGGCGCATCGACTTCATGCTGCTCTTGCAGGCGTTGGGACAGGGCGCCGACGGCGTGATCGTTTCCGGCTGCCACCCCGGCGATTGCCACTACACCGCCGGTAACTTCCACGCCCGCCGCCGCTGGATCATGTTCCGCCGGCTGCTGGAGTTCATGGGTGTAGACTTGCGGCGGGTGCATTTCGCGTGGGTGTCGGCCGCGGAAGGCGCGAAATGGGCCGAGCTGGTGACGAGCGTCGTCGACGAGGTCCGCAAGCTGGGCCCGTACCAGTCGTTCCCGAAGCGGTTGGACGGTCAGCCCAAGCCGGTTGAGGTTGCGTGATGGAAGCACTACAGAAGAAAGCCCGCGCACTGCTCGAGGCCGGGACCGTCAAGGTCGTCATCGGCTACACCGCCGGCACGGATGCCGAGCGGGCCCGTGCGTTTTGCGCCCGCAATGCCGAGCAGGCGCAGCAATTGATATTCAAGGCCCACTGCCGCCAGAACCTGGCGACGTACCTGATGAAGCCCGAAGTCAAAGCGCTCGGCAAGGCGGCTCTGGTGTGCGTGCCCGGTGCGCTGCGGACTCTGATGCAGTACGCGGTCGAGAACCAGCTCGCCGACGAAACCGTGCTCGCGCTGGCCATCACGGATGCCGGCGAGGTCGTCGAGCTGCCAAAGTTCGCGGCCATCGAGGAATACCTGGCACAAATGCCGCGCGGCCTGACGCCCGAGCAGCAGCAGGAGCTGGACCGCATCGACAAGCTCCCGCTCGAGGAGCGCTGGGCCTTCTGGGCCGCGGAGCTCGCCCGTTGCGTCAAGTGCTACGCGTGCCGGGCGGCGTGCCCGCTGTGCTACTGCTCCCGCTGCATCACCGACGTAAACCAGCCGCAGTGGGTGCCGGTCGCGTCCGATCCGCTCGGCAACCTGGAATGGAATGTCGTGCGGGCGATGCACCTCGCCGGTCGCTGTGTGGATTGCGGCTCGTGTGCGGACGCGTGCCCCGAGGGCATCCGCATTGACCTGTTGAATCACGTGCTGGCGCGCGAAGCTTCGGCCCACTTTGGTGCCGAGCCGGGCTACAGCACCCGCAAAGACTATGCCCTGTCTGCGTACAAGCCGGACGACAAGGAAGACTTCATTCGGTGAGGTGTATGGGCGAACAACGGATACTACAGAAAAAGTCTTTGGGCGAGCTCTTCGCGAAGCTCAGCGCCGGCGGCCAGCGCATTCTGGCCCCGGTCAAGAGCGGCGACCGCGTCGAATTCGCCGCAGTCAAGACGCCGGATCAGGTCGCCGCCGACTACATCCAGACGACCACGTCGGCGAAGACGGCCGTCTTCCCGCGCTATGAGGCGATGCTGCGTTTTCGCCTCAAGGGTAAAGATGTCGACGTCGATGAGCTGACGCCGGAAGCCAGACCGACGGTGTTGTTCGGCGTGCACCCGTGCGACGCGGCCAGCTTCGCCACGCTGAAAACGGTGTTCACGTGGGACAGCTCGGACGCCTACGTCGAGCCCCGGCTCGAAAGAACGACGATCATCGGCCTGAGCTGCACGCAAGGCGACGCCTATTGCTTCTGCACTTCGGTCGGCGGCGGCGCGGGCGATACGCGCGGTAGCGACATACTGCTAACGCCGGTGGACACCTCGCGCTACCTGGCGGAAATCCTGACGGACAAAGGCCGGGCGATCATGGCGGCGGCGCCGCAGCTCTTCGCGCCCGCCAATGGCGAGGCGAAAGAGCCGGCCCTCGCGAAGATCGCCGCCCGTTTCGCCGCGGACAAGGTCGCACAGAAGCTGCCGGCGCTGTTCGGAAAGAACGACGTCTGGCTGAACCAGTCGCTGCGCTGCATCGGCTGCGGCGCGTGCGCCTACGTCTGCCCGACGTGCACCTGCTTCGACATTCAGGACGAGCGGCAGCGCTACGGCGGCGTGCGGCTACGCTGCTGGGACGCGTGCGGCTTCGGCCTGTTCACGCTGCACGCCTCCGGGCACAATCCACGCTCGAAACAGAGCGAGCGTTGGCGGCAGCGTGTGATGCACAAGTTCTCGTACCAGCCCGAGCGGCTCAAGGTCCTGGGCTGCGTCGGCTGCGGCCGCTGCTCGCGGGCGTGCCCGACGGACATGAACCTCGGCGAGCATGTGCAGTCGCTGGCGGAGACCACCGTATGACGACCGCGAACCTCTATACTCCGTATCGCATGAAGATCGCCAAAGTGGTCGAGGAAGCCCCCGGCGTGCGGACCTTCCGCCTCGAATTCGCCGACCCGGCTGAGGGCGCGCGTTTCGACTTCAAGGCCGGCCAATTCGGCGAGTACTCTGTCTATGGTGAAGGCGAGTCTACATTGTGCATCGCCTCGCCGCCGACGCGCAAAGGCTACATCGAGTGCACCTTTCGCCAGATGGGCCGCGTCACGAGCGCGCTGGCCGACCGCGACGAGGGGGACATCGTTGGCTTCCGCGGCCCGTACGGGAACATCTTTCCAATCGAGCGGTGGCACGGGAAGAACCTGCTGTTCATTGCCGGCGGCATCGCGCTGCCGCCGATGCGCTGCGTCATCTGGAACTGCCTCGACCTGCGCGACAAGTACAAGGATATCAGCATCATCTACGGCGCACGCACCGTCGCCGACGTCGTCTACAAGCACGAGCTGGCCGAGTGGGGTGGCCGCAAGGACGTGAAGCTCTGGACCACCGTCGACCCCGGCGGCCAGACGCCCGAGTGGAAGGGGCAGGTCGGCTTCGTCCCGACGATCCTCGAGCAGGCCGCGCCGGCGGCAGCCAACACGATCGCGATCGTCTGCGGCCCGCCGATCATGATCAAGCTCACCATGCCGGTGCTCGCGAAGCTGGGCTTCACGCCGGACGCCATCTACACGACGCTGGAGAACCGGATGAAGTGCGGCGTGGGCAAGTGCGGGCGCTGCAACGTCGGCAAGGTCTACGTCTGCAAGGACGGGCCGGTCTTCACGCTCGCCCAGCTTAACGAGCTGCCGGCGGAGTATTAGCCTTCCGGCGTGCGCTATCCGTCAGGGCTCTGCCACGCCGGTCGACCGCCGAATGGGGACATGCGCAGTCGCGAGCTTCGCACTTGGGGAACTCGCCACCCTGCCGCTCAGGTGTCGGGTCCTCGCCGGTGTCCGGGCCGCGCCCCGACGGCCGCGGTGGCGGCGTATCGGCCGTGGGTGGTCGAGCGGAAGACGGTGCTACGGGGCAGGCGCCGCCGACGGCGGCGCGGACAGCGCCTGTGCGGTCGTGGGTCCCGTCTTCGCGAGTCTGTCGCGCCACTCGGCGAGCGTGTCTGTCTTCCCCCACCGCTCATAGAGCCGGACGATTCGCTCAGTGCACTGCTGTGTCATCCGGCTCTTGTCCGTCAGTTTGCGCTGCACGATCCGATACCCGTCCAGCAGGAACTGCTCGGCCTCGGGATAGCGCCCCTGTGCCGCGCGGCAGGCGCCTAGCGCATTCCGCGCTTCGCCGACGAGCCAGTGCTCGGCCGACAGCTTCACGGAGCGAAGCTGCCAGGCGCCCTCCAGCAGCGCTTCCGCCTGCTCAAGTTCGCCCTGATCGACGTAGATCAAGCCGAGCCAGAGCATGGGTTCGGCAATGTCGACATGCTCCGGCGGCAGGGCCGCACGGCGGGCCTCCAGGACCTGCGCGAGCAGCGTTTCGGCTTCTGCGATGTCCCCCTTGAAATACAGCAGCTTGGCCAGATTGAGCATGGGCGAGGTGGGCCCGTCGGAACCCGGTTTTCCAAGCACGGCGCGCAGGTACCGCTCGGCTTCGTCATACCGGCCGGCATCGCGGAGCGCGACGCAGACCGAGTTGTAGGCGTCGACCAGGATCGGGTCGTCTTCCCGCCGCAGCGCGCGCTCGTACTGCAAGATGTCACCGAAATCGGCCGCGGCCTGGTCGCACTCGCCGCGGAGCCACAGCAGCCCGGCAAGGTCCCGACGGTCCACGAGAATGGCGGCCGCACTTTCGCCCAGTTGGCGGCGTTGGGCCGTCACGACGCTGCGGGCCAGAGCCTCAGCTTCCTCGCAGCTCCCGCTGTGTATTAGCGAGTTCACCAAGTGTCGGGTGCAACGCAGCGCCGCCCGGTGTTCCTGACCCAATAGTCGCGTGCACGTGTCCAGGGCCTGTCGGTCGGACGCGACCGCCTCGTCATAGCGACCCAACTGATCGAATGTTAACCCCAGACAGAGCTGCGCGGGAACGCGGGTCATGCAATCGCGGGCGTTGGTGCCGGGATGCTCGGCCAGAAGCGTCCGCGCGAGTTCTAGGGCCTCGTCCCAACGGCGCTGGTTGCGCAGCACATTTACCACGGCGTACAACGAGTTGACCACCGCCGGGTGGTCGTCGGCATACAGCGATCGATACAGCCGCAGGGCCGCGCGCAACTGCGGCTCGGCGGCCTCAAGCTCGCCGGAGGCCAGATGGCGCGCACCCAGCGCCAGCCGCGTGCTGGCCTCGATTTCGGGTCCGCGGTCGGTCAAGGCGTGCTCAATTTCGTGCTCCGCCTCCTGCGAGAGCGGCGCGGACGCCGGAGTTAGAGAAGCCGTGTCCCACAGGTACCAAAGGTCCGCGGCCTCTTTCAGTGCGTGTGCCTGGTTCTCCGCGCGCCGCGCCGCCTCTGCGCGGGCATACAACGCGCCCATCGCCACGGCCGTGCCCGTGACCAGCAAAGATATCGCCGCGACCAGAGCGCTAACCACCTTGTGGCGCGAGACCAGCTTTCGCAGTTGGTAGGTCGCGCTCGGCGGCCGGGCCACGATCGGCTCGTCAGTGAGGTAGCGCCGGATGTCACTGGCGAGATCATTCGCGGTCTGATACCGCCGGGTCGGGTCTTTTTCGAGCGCCTTGGCGACGATGGTCTCCAGGTCGCCGCGCAGCACCCGGCTGATGGAGCTTAGCGGCACCGGCGTTTCGTCGTGAATGATGCGAACCGCTTCGAAGATCGGCTTGTGCTCCAGATCGTACGGCAAGCGGCCGGTCAGCAACTCATAGCCGATCACGCCGAGCGCGTACACGTCGCTCCGCGTGTCGATCTCGTGTGGGTCGCCGGAGACCTGTTCCGGCGACATGTACGGCACCGTGCCCAGGAGCTCCCCGGTGTGGGTGTGCAGGGTGGTCATCTGGACGTCGCGGTCGGTGACGCGGGCGACGCCGAAGTCGAGAATCCTGGGCCGCTGGTCTGCGCCGACCAGGATGTTCCCCGGTTTCAGGTCGCGGTGGATCACGCCCTTTTGGTGGGCGTGCTCGACGGCGTCGCAGACGCAGGCCAACAGCGCGATGCGGTCGCGCGGATTCAGTCCGTGCTCCACGACATAGCGCGTCAAGCTGACGCCGTCGACCCATTCCATCGCGAAGTAGGGCTGGGGGCCGCTGCCGGTGTCCGCAGTTCCCGCGTCATAGATTTGCGCAATGCCAGGATGCCGGAGCCGGCCGAGGGTGTCGGCCTCATGCTCGAACCGCCGGAGGGCTTCGGCGGTGCAAGACCCAGGACGGAGGAGCTTCAAGGCCACGGTGCGTCGCGGGTGTTCCTGCGCGGCGAGGTAGACGACTCCCATGCCGCCCCAGCGTGGCTCACCCAGGATCGTATACGCGCCCACTTTCGTGCCCGGTTGCAGGGGAGGAGCCGCGACCGTGGGCCGGGCGGGCAGCAGCAGCCCCAGCGCTTCGACGGCCTCCCAGAAACGGACCGCCGCCCGGCTCTCCTGCGGTGCGAAGGGGCCGGGCGCCGCCTGCGGGTCGTCCGCACACGCATCGAGGAATGCGGAGAGGGCTTCGTCGGCGGCCTGCTCCGCGGGGTCGCGTTCGTGCGTGGCCCCTGAATCCGTTGACCCCATCGTCACCCTCCCATCACGTGGACCGAAACAAGGTAGATTCGATACCCGCCGCCTTCAGGTTCGCACGGAGTTTTCGCAGCGCGTCGGACGTTTTGCTCCGGACTGTCCGTGGCTCCAATCCAAGCCGCCGACCCACTTCCGCGGTTGGACAGCTCTCCAACACACGCAGGATGATCAACGAGCGGAAGAGTTCCCCGAGTTCATCCAGAACGGCCACGATTCGCAGCACTTGCTCCTGCCGTGAGATCGATCGGCGGGGAGTATCGCGAACCTCGAATGCCTTCGACCCTGCGGACCGGTCGAAACGCTCTTCGCAGTCGACATCGCGCTTACGGCGGTGGTAGTAGCGCCCCGCGTCGGCGACGACGTGCTCCGCGATACCCACCACCCAACGATGGAATCCGGCCGTGCTGACTTCGCGGAGCTGGGCGATGTCACGCCAAGCCTCGATGCGGGTCTCTTGCAGCAAATCCTCGGGACCCAGCTTCGACCGGAGCTTCGGCGGCAGGCGGACCGTGATCACCAAGAGGCAGCGCTCCGACGACACATCATTGAAGAGTTGGTCGAATGCAGATCGGTCCCCCGCGCGTGCCTTGCCCAGCCAGGCCGTCAGACGCTCCGAGCCACGGGTCGCCATTTGCTATCCACGGTGGGCCACGCCTGTTACGTTCCGGCGCCCTCCGAGACGTCAGGCCTATTCTACGAGCCTGGACGAGGAACGCATACTGTCGGCAGCTCTGGTCGCGCGCCCGGTCGGCCTCGTCGCCGCAGCGCAGCGGGCGAGCAGCGGCTGCCCACGTTGCAGGTCCGCCGGACGTCGCCGTCGGGTTCCTGTCCGACGCAAGGAAAGAAAAATCCGTCCGCGGCGGTGACAGAATGGGAAGTTTCGACGCCTTCCTTATTAAGAGAGTTGTGCGCTTGACGGCCCGCAAGGAATGCGGGCACCGCGCGCGTGCGAGCAGGCGAAGGCGGCTAACCCGTGGACAGGACAGCGATTCCATCACGGCGGATCAACCAGCGCCTCTGCCTCCGAGCTTGCTGGCAGGACCTGTTGCAGCGGCCGGACCCGGTGACGGGGACTGGAACCCAGCCCGTCACCTTCAGACCGTGTTACGACACGGCCGGCCGCTCCGGGGGGGCAGGTCCGCCAGATTTGGCACCCAGGATCGCCTCTCGGGCCGCCGCGTTACGAGCGTCTTGCGTGGGCCACAGAGGCCCGCAGATTCACCCTTCCGAGGTAAACCGACGCTCCGGACCGCCGCTGGGCGAAGGGGTGGCGGGAGCGCTCTCGGCGTCGAACCGGCTGACATTTCCATCCCGATTCTCTTGGAACCTCGGGGATTCCCTGTTGCGGGCGGCGTCCGCGTGTCATAATGCACCCGACAAGAACGTGGCGTCCGCGTTTGCCGGGCCGTGGGGGCTCCGGCCGCGGACGGTGGTGCGGATCGCTGAAATATGGGGAGTGGTGGGAAACAAGCATAGAAACCGGGGCCGCGGGGCTGCTGCAACAGGGGACGGGCACTTCCCAAGAGCGACCGCCCGCCTTAAGCGTCCGTCTGCCAACTTCCGGCCGGGTGCCGACGGCGCCCAGCCGCGACCCGTTTGTCGAACCATCTCAGCCCGGCAGCACCCCCAATGCACGACCCCGGCCGCATTTCGGCTCCAACGGGCAGATTTTTCCCCGCACAACGTCACACCGGCGACCTTTGTGACGCCTTCCTTATTGAGGGCGCCTCCATCTGAGGGGCGCCTGGACCTGGGCAGTACCTCGCCACCGGACGGTCCGGCGGCGTGCCGGTTGGATTGGATGCAGAGCGCTTGGAGTAAGGAGAACCCCGATGTTTGCGACCAGAGCATGGGTCTGCTGCGCGCTGGCGTGTGCGGCGGCGATGGCTGCCAGCGTGGCGTGGGCGCAGGATCGTAATCTCGTCTATCCCGATCCAAACTACTTCGCATCCAGGCCAATCCTCTTCAACGGCCCGCCGATCGACTGTAGCCCGCCCTCAGGCTGCGCAGAGATGTTCCGGTACCCGGGGCTCTCCGGGTCGACCAGCATGTACATCGTGCCGAACGTGACCGACTGGGACTGGAACGGCGCGTACCGAGCGTCGGGCTACCGAAGCGAGGGCGACGCGGCGGAGAACATTTACTTCACCTGGACGGACCCCAACATGGCGGGCGACCCGAACTTCGCCTGGGTGCGCGTCACCACGCTCAGCGGCGTAGGGGAGCCGAACCCGGCCCTGCACCTGCAAGGCAAAGTCCGCTTCATGATCTGCAACGTGAGCGGTTGGGACGATTACGCCAAGTTCGGCCTCTGCCTGGGGATTCGCGAAACGGGGGCCAATGTAGCGCAGATGGAGGACGGCGGTACCACCGGCACGATCGAGTGGGTGGGCGTGAGCACCAAGCGCAACGCCATCATCGCCGGCGCCAATCGAACGGTTGATACGCATGCCACGGGCGACGACGTACAGATTCTGCCTTACGGCACCGTCTTGGACCCCAATGCGGATGCCGGCACCGCGGTCATCGGGCCCGGACCCAACGGCAAGATCGACACCACGCCCGCCGGGGACGACCACTATCGCTTCGGCTACGACATTGACCCGATCAATGGGGTGCGCCGGCCGATTCCGGCGGTCACCGTGCCGGGGAATGTGTTGTACGCGGTGCCCATGGAGTTCGACCTGGCCACGGGCAACGTCACGGCCACCACTAGCTGGTACCTGGACCCCAACGACAGGGGCGGGATTGCCGGCTTCACCGGCGACGGCGTGCTGAGCGCGCCCAACAATCGCGGCGTACTCGAGCACCTGGCGTTTACGAAAGACAAGGATGCCAATCTGGGGGGACTCATGGACAGCCTCTACATCGACGAGCTGCAATTCGAGTCGCCCGTGCCGGACCCGCCCGGCGTCTGCTGCTTGCTGTACCATGACTGCCAGATGCTGACGTGGGCAGAGTGTGCCACTGCCAACGGAGTCTTCGTGCTTCATAGCAGTTGCGCGGGCGACTGCAACGGCAACCACGTGCCCGACGCGTGCGACATCGCTAACCACACGAGCGAGGACTGCAACAGCAACGGCGTCCCGGACGAGTGCGACATCGCCAGCGGCACGAGCCAGGACTGCAACAGCAACGGCGTCCCGGACGAGTGCGAGGTCGGCGGGATGGCGGATTGCAACACCAACGGCGTAACAGACTGGTGCGACATTCGCAATCACACGAGTGGGGACTGCAACGGCAACTGGGTTCCGGATGAG
>CAIWOY010000444.1 GCA_903914415.1 uncultured Phycisphaerales bacterium
CGCCAGACGACGGGGGCGTCCGGCCGGGCCCAGGGATGCTCGAAATACGCCCCGCGATACTTGCTGCGGTCCGGGTCGTTCCAGAACGCGACCGGCTGCGAAGGGAACGGCTGGCAGCAGACCAACTCCGCCTTCTGCCCGATCACCGGCTGGGCGTCGTCTGTCCACGCCTGCACGTCCATCCCCAGGCCGCGACACTGAATCTCGCCCGCGTAGACCGGGAGAATCGGGTTGCCGAGCATGAAGCACGAGATGATGTCGGTCCCGCCGGAGATGGATGCAAGCTGCAGGTCCGCCTTGACGTCCTGGTACACCCACTCGAACAGCTCGACGCTCAGCGGCGAGCCCGTCGAGCAGATGCAGCGCAGCGCCGTCAGGTCGTGCTCGCGGCCGGGATGCAGGCCCGCCTTCTGGCACGCCGCGATGTACTTCGCGCTCGTGCCGAACACGTGCAGCCCGGTCTGCTCGGCCATCTGCCACAGCCGGTCCATCGTCGGATAGCCCGGGTTGCCCTCGTACAGGACGACGACCGCCCCGACGCCCAGACCGCTAACCAGCCAGTTCCACATCATCCAGCCGCACGTCGTGAAGTAGAAGATGCGCTCGCTGCGCCGCAGATCGGTGTGCAGCATCAGCTCTTTCATGTGCTGGAGCAGCGTGCCGCCGTGGCCGTGCACGATGCACTTCGGCACGCCGGTCGTCCCCGACGAGTACATGATGAACAGCGGATGGTCGAACGGGACCTCCACGAACGTCAGCGGCGGCGCCGGCCGATCGACCGGCCCCAGGAAATCCCGCCACCAGACCGCGTTCGGGATGCCGGCCAGGTCGGCCTGTGCCACTGCTCCTTGCGCCGCGCTTTGTGCCACTGCTCCTTGAGCAGTGCTCTGCGCCAGGAACGGCACGACGACGACCCGTTTCACGCTCGGCAGTTGCGGCAGCATCTCTCGTGTTCGAGACAGCGTCTCGAATGGCTTGCCCCCGTACAGATAGCCGTCCGCGACGACCAGCACGGTCGGCCCAATCTGTCCGAACCGATCCAGTACGCCGCGCACGCCGAAGTCCGGCGAGCAGGACGACCAGATCGCCCCCAAGCTCGCACCGGCGAGCATGGCGATGATGGTCTCGGGTATGTTCGGCAGGAACCCGGCCACGCGATCGCCGCTCTGCACGCCGGCCTGCCGCAAGGCGGCCGCACACCGCGCCACTTCGGTGCGCAGTTGCCGGTGCGACAGGCGCCCGCGTTGCCCCGCCTCGTTCTCAAAGAGCAGCGCGTCGTCGTCATCGTCAAACCGCAGCATGTGGCGCGCATAGTTGAGCTTCATCCCGTGGAACCACCGGGCGTCGAGCATGTTGCGGCCGCTCATCACCGTGTCGGCCGGGGTCGCCGGCCGGATGTCCGCGTACTCGAGCAGGTCCGGCCAGAACACGGCGGGCCGCGCGACCGACCACTCGTACAGCGCCTCCCACTCCGGCTTGATCCCGTGCCGCTGGGCGACACGCCTCATGAAGTCGTACATCTGCGCGCCGCGCACCCGCTCGGGCGCGGGGGTCCAGAGCCGCTTGGAGTCAGGCATCGGGCCGCTTCCTCCGCTGAAGTTGGTGATTAGACGGCATTCTGACCCCCCCGCGCGCACTGGTCAACGACGGGCGTGCCTGGCGCTGCGGCACACCGGCTCAGAAGCGGATTCTCAGCCCCAGGTCGGACGCGAGCTGCCGGGCATGGCTGACGGGCAATTCCGGATCGGCGCTGATCCTGGTGATCAACAGCGGCTCCGCGCCGATGAGGTTGATGACGCGGCCGGGGCCGGGGCCGAGCGCCCCGCTCGGCACCCGCAGCAGGTAGCCATTCCAGTTGCAGACGTACGTGCCCGGGTCGCGGATCGTGTCGAACGGGACGCTGACGGCCGGTATCGCGACCCCCATCGGCGATGTGCTCGCTTCACCCTTCACAGTCGTCACAGCCGCACCTCTGCCTGTCGCTCAAGAGCAACGGCCGGCCCCGTCGGCGCGGCCGCTCAGAAGCCCGCCGTCACCCCGAGGCTCGCCGCCAGCGTCCGCGCGTGCGTGAGCGACACATCCGGGTCGTCGCTGATCTTCGTCACGGTGAGCGGCTCGCGGCCGACGATGTTCAACCCCAGCGGCCGCCCCACGGGCGCCAGGCCCTCCGGCACACGCAGGAGGTGGCCGCTCCAGTTGCAGACGTACGCGCCCGACGAGCCGATCGTATCCAACGGTACGGACACACCGGACTGCCGGCCGGGCCGCTCCGTGATATTCGCGCTTGCCATGCGCCGGTCTCCCACGAGCATCCTTGCCTGTCTCCCCGCGAGGAGCGCTCCGCGCGGAAAGCGCGTAACTGACCATTATCTATAATCGGACCGCCCACCTTCGGCTCTTTAATTATAGCACGCACTCGGCCCCCGGTCCGTTTAACCGTCCACAACACGTCGCGCCGGCCGCTCGTTGACAAGCCACCGCTCTTCGCACACAACAGCCCGCATGGAGTGCGCCGCGACGCTGCTGGACGGCCCCGCATCCGCCCGGGCCCGCTACCTAGCGAACCTCACCGCACTCTATGCCTCCGACCCCGAGTTGGCCGTGCGCATCGACGCGCTCCCCTTCTCCCGCCTGCCACCCCTCGAACCCGCGCGCGACGGAAACCTGACGGTGCGGCTGACCGCCGACGACGGCCAGTCCGTGTACGCGCACAGCCGCCACCGGCCCCTCGAGGAGGCCAGTGCCCTGGTGGCGGGCCAGACGCGGCGGAAGGCCGGCGGCCCCCATGAAACCGGGGAAGAGGGACGCGTGGCCGAAGGCGCACAGGCTCCCGGCCGTGCGGACGCGCCGGCCGCGGACGCGGAAAACCTCGACAGCTCGTGCTTCGTCGTGAACGGGCTCGGCCTGGGCTACCACATCACCGAGCTGGAACGGCAATTCTCCAAACCGCTCCTGATCGTCGCCGAAGACGACCTCAGCCTCCTGAAGGCCGCCTTGTGCGTCACCGACCTCACTACCCCGCTCCGCGGGCGGCGGCTCACCTTCCTGTCGGCCGCGGACAAGGCCACCGTGCACGAGCGGCTGCGCGCGGCGATGACCTACCTGGTGCTCGGGATAAAGTTCATCACGTTGCCGCACACCGCCCGCTGTCACGCCGAGTTCCACACGCAGGTCCGGGCCTTGCTGCGGGACTTCGTCTCGTACTCCCGCGTGCAAATCTTCTCCCTGCTGCGCCACGCTCGCATCACCTGTCGCAACGTCGCGTTTAACCTGTCGGCCTACCTGCGGCAGCCGGGCGTCGAGGCGATCAAGGACCGCGCCCGGGGCTACCCGGCGATCCTCGTGGCCGCCGGTCCGTCGCTCGCGCGTAACGTGGACCAGCTCAAGGAGTTGCGCGGCCGCGCGGTCCTGATCGCCGTCCAGACCGTGCTGAAGACGCTGCTGGCCCGCGGCATTCCGCCGCATTTCGTGACCAGCCTCGACTACCACGAGTTGTCGGCTCAGTTCTTCGAAGGCGTCGCCGACTTCGGCGAGACGATCCTGGTTGCCGAGCCGAAGGCGCATTGGCGCGTGCTGGACACGTACCGTGGGCCGATGCACGTGCTGCACTCCAGCTTCGTGGACGAGTTGCTGCGCGACGTGGCCCCGCCGCGCGGCGCGCTGCGGGCCGGCAGCACGGTTGCCCACCTCGCGTTTTACCTGGCCGAGCACCTGGGGTGCGACCCGATCATCCTGGTCGGGCAGGACCTGTCGTTTACCGAGGGGCTCTACTATCCGGCCGGAATGCAGATCGAACGCATCTGGTGGCCCGAGCTGGGACGTTTCAACACCGTCGAGATGAAGCAGTGGGAGCGGATCGTCCGCGCCCGCGCCATGTTGCACGTCGTCAAGGACATCCACGGCCGCGACACGTACACGGACGATCAGCTCTACACCTACGCGGAGCAGTTCCAGTCCGATTTCCTCGGGTCGCCGGCGCGGATCGTCCATGCGACCGAAGGTGGGATGCGCCTGACTGGCGCGGAGGTCATGACGCTGCGCGACGCCGCCGGGCGCTTTTGCACGCGCGACCTGCCGCCGCGGCTCTTCGCGCTGCCGCCGCAACCGTCGCCGCCGGACTTGCCGGCGCGCGTTTGCGCTGCTCTGGAGCAGCGGCTGGTCGAGCTGCGCGAGATTCGGGGGATCGCCCTTGCGACCGCGGAGATTCTGGAGAAGCTGGGGCGCCTTTTCGATCGTCCGGCCGAGTTCAACCGTCTGGTCATGCGCGTCGACGAGTTGCGGGCGCGCATGGTCCAGAACGACCTGACGTACAGCCTGGTGGTCCAGGTGTCGCAACTGGCCGAGCTGCGGCGCGTCCACGCTGACCGCGCCATCCGCGACGACGAATGTGAGACGGTGGAAACGGCCCGCCGGCGGCTGCGGCGCGACCGCGAGTACGTCGCTGCGTTCATCGACGGGTGTAACTACCTCGAGCAGATGTTGCCGCAAGCCCTCGAGCGCGTGCGCGAGCGACTGCCATGAAGATCGTGGGTGCTGTGTTCGCCGACTTCGTCGAGAGCAACCTGGGCGGTCCGTCGCATCTGCGCACGGAATTGGCCGGCCAGACGATTCTCGCGCGGACGCTCCGCAGACTGCTGCAAGTGGAGGGTTTGGCGGGCCGGTGCCTCTTTGTCCGGGAGCGCGACCGGGCGGCCGCGGAGGAGACGCTGCGGAACGCGGGACTGGCCGGGCAGGTCGATCTCGTCCCCGAAGACCCGGGTGACCGGCCGCGGCGCGAGCTGGTGCGGGCCGCCCGCAAGTGGTGCCTGGAGTCCTGGCGCGGAAACCCGCTCGGATTGTCCTGGTTTGACGAGTTCATCGACGCACGCACGGTGGCTTGCGCGCTGGATCACTACCGCTGCGATGGGGTCTTCTGCTTCGACGGGCACCAGCCCGTCCTCGACCCGGCCATCGCCACCGCCATGCTGGCCCACCTGAACGAGCACCCGGATGCCTGCAAGATCGTGTTCACGCAGGCCCCGCCCGGCCTGGCGGGCGTGATCCTGCGCCGGGAGGCAATCGAGGATCTCCTGAAGCTGTCTATCCCCTTTGGCCTGCTGCTCGCGTACCGGCCGGAGATCGCCCAGCCCGACCCGATCATTCACCCGAGCTGTTGCCCCGTTGCGCCTATCCTGACACATACTGCAGCCCGCCTGACCGGCGACACGCGGCGCTCACGGGAATTGCTCGAGCTCGCCATCCGCGAGATCGGCGAGCACGCGTCCGCGGAGGACTTGCGCCGCTGGCTCGCCCTGCCGGGCCACGACCGGGCCGGACCGCTCCCGGTCGAGGTGGAACTGGAGCTGACCACCGACGATCCTCTGCCCGCGACCACCCTCCGGCCACGCGGCGACCGGGTCCCGCGCCGCCAATTGGCTGACTTGGCCTCAGTCGAGCGGCTCGCCCGGGAACTCGCCCAATACGATGACCGGCTGGTGGTGCTTGGTGGCCACGGCGACCCCCTGCGGCACCCACAGTTTGCCGACGTGCTCCGGCTGCTGCGCGGATCGGGGGTCCGCGGCGTCGCTGTCACGACTCCGTTGACCGATCTACCCGAAGAAGCGCTGGAAGCCGTCTTGGCAAACCGCGTCGATGTGGTCGAGGTCCTGCTGGACGCCCATTCGCCAGCGACATATGCGCAAGTTCATAATTCAGAAGCACATGCGCGCGTGGTCGCGAACGTGGAACGCTTTGAGCGGGTCCGTCGCGAGCGGCGCAGCCCCTGGCCGATCCTCGTTTGCAGCCTCACTCGCTGCGCCGCCACGATCGGCGAAATGGAAGCCTTCTACGACCATTGGATCAAGACGCTCGGCAGCGCCGCGATCCGCGGCTATAGCGACTACTGCGGCGCCCTGCCGCCGGACACGCTCCTGCCGACGTGTCCGCCAATTCGCGAACCCTGCCGCCGGCTGTCGAGCCGCTTGATGCTGCTGGCGGACGGCCGCGTTCCGTGGTGCTCCCAAGACTTCGGCGGAGAAACATGCTTGGGGGGGTGGACGGACGGGGCGTTGGGGCAGATTTGGGGGGGGCCGGCCCTTCGGGAACTCCGCGCAGCCCACGCGGCGCCGATCCTGGGAGCGCTCCCGATGTGCCAGCGTTGCCGGGAGTGGTTCCGGCCATAGGGAACGATCTCGGACCTTCGCGTGCCTCCTCAAGCAGTTCGTGACACGGTGAGGTCGTTCCTGCGCAATTCTTGTTGCAGCTTTTGCCGGTTGTCGATAGAATACAGGTGGAATAGGTGCGAAGGCTGAGCGCGCCGGACGTAAGAATAAATCGATCATAAGTTTGCGTTCATAATCCAAAACGCCATCGTCTGACTCATCTCACTCATCCGTGTTCCTTCTCAGCCGACAATTGGAATGCGAGTTCCGGGTGTCGAGCGTGGTTGCGCCCGTACGATGCCCTTCTGTGCGGCCGGCGCGCGCAGCGAACGACCGAGGTGAGTCGTGGCTGACACGATCAAGTGCTCCTGCTCCAAGTGCGGGGCCAAGTACCGTCTTCCGGTCGAGGCCCAGGGGCGAACGGCACGCTGTAAACGGTGCGGCGAGAAATTCGAGATTCCGCGCGCCGAGAGCCTCGAGGACAGCATCCTCACCTGGCTAACGTCGCCGGAGGAGGCCGAAACCGAGGGGGGGACGCCTGCCCAGCCGCGAGTTATCAGCATGCCGGCCCACGCCCAAGCGAGCGATGCGGCGGCGACCGATGCCGCCAAACGCCGCAGCCCCATCCGCCTGAAGAGCACCAGCGACCGCGCCAAGAGCGAATCCGCGTGACGCCGCCGTCGTAGGGGGTTACGTGCCACGTGCCGCGGCCACTTCCGACTACCCAACGTCCGCGCCCCACCCCCCTGGCCCACCAGAATGGTTCCCGGACCAAGCGATTCCGACCAATCCCGGCGCGCCATCTGGCCGGCGGATATAGTGTAGTGCCCCGCAGGCGACGCCCTCTGGTGCGCCCGGGGCGCGACCGCCGTGGGCGGACCGGGAGCGGTCTGCTCGCACGCGCTGGCCTGGATTGGACCGGACTTTGAGCAGGAAGCACGCGCCCAAGACCGAAAGACGATCCTCCGCCCGGCCCGCGCGCGGTGCCACCGCGGCCGGCGCCGAGCGGCCCGTCGTCGGCTTCGTGTCGCTGGGCTGCGTCAAGAACCTGGTCGACTCGGAGAAGATGCTCGCCCTGATCGCCGAATCCGGGGCGATTATCGGCGACGAGTCGCTGGCGGACACGATCGTCGTGAACACCTGCGGGTTCCTCGGTGCCTCGCGACAGGAAGCCCTGGACGTAATCCGCGAACTGGCGGCGCGCAAGCGGCGCGGCCAACTCCGCCGGCTCGTCGTCGTCGGCTGCCTCGTGCAGCGCGACGGCGAACAGCTCCGCGCGCTCGTCCCCGAGATCGACGCGCTCGTCGGCGTTCACAATCGCGACGACGTGGCCCACGCCGTCTGGCCGCACCGCCACGCCGCTCCCCACCTGTACCTCGGCGGCTACCACCCGCAGCCCTGGTCCGATCGCGGGCGGTTGCGGCTTACGCCCCGGCACTACGCCTACGTCCGCATCAGCGAAGGCTGCGACCAAAAGTGCACCTTCTGCACGATTCCCGCGATCCGTGGGCCCCTGCACTGCAAGCCGCCGGCGCAGCTCGTCGACGAGTGCCGCGAGCTCAGCGCGGACGGCGCGCGGGAACTCATCCTGATCGGCCAGGACACGACGAGCTACGGGGCCGACAGCGGCGGCGACACGGACCTCGCGGGCCTGCTGCGCACGCTGGATGCAGCCTGCGACGGCGTCCGCTGGATTCGCCTGATGTATGCGTATCCGTCGGCGTTCACGGACGCCGCGCTCGACGCGCTCGCCGCGTGCCCGCGCGTCGTAAAGTACGTGGATCTGCCGTTGCAGCACGTCAACGATCTCATGCTCAAAGCGATGGGCCGGCGCGTGACGCGCGCCGCGACGGAGACCTTGCTCGACAAGCTCCGCCGCCGCATTCCCGGCGTCACGATCCGGACGACCTTCATCGTCGGCTTTCCCGGCGAGACGGAGGCCGAGTTTGCGGAGTTGCTTGGGTTCGTCCGCGCATTCGGCTTCGACGCCGTCGGCGCGTTCCCGTACTCGTTGGAACCGGAGACCCCCGCGGGCCGGCTGCCAGGTCACGTGGACGACGCGGTCAAAGTGGAACGGTACGAGCGGCTGATGTCGGCCCAGCAGGAAGTGGCGTTCGCGGCGGCCCGACGCCGCATCGACGCACATTTCGAGGTCGTCGTGGACGAAGTCGCCGCCGACGGACGGGCCGTCGCCCGGCACGCCGGTCAGGCCCCCGAGGTGGACGCCGTGTGCCGGTTGTCGGACGGCTCATACCAGGCGGGCGAGCTTGTGCCCGTGCGCTGCGTGGGCGTCGACGGCTACGACCTCGTCGTCCGGCCACTCCGGCAGCCGCTGCCCGTGGCCCGGAGCGGGCTCAAGTAGACTGAGCAGGAGGCGCGTGCCTCCGCCCGGACGGACGGAGAACCCCCCGGCCTCGACGCTAGCGCACGTGCCACTTGGTGAGCCGCGTCTGGCGGTCGGCCAACCAAATCAGGTTCCAATCGTCGCCGATCTCCCGCGCGTCCAGATCGGCAATCTGCCGATATGTGGCCCAGTTTTCGTCCGGCGTCTTGGCGACCGTGGCGCACCCCGCGACCAGGGCCACGCCCGCCAGCAGTCCGAGCAAGATCCATGTCCGCATAACACACCTTTGGGGCAGAACTCTCTCGAACTTGCGTAGTCTGGCGTCGGTCTCCGCGGCTGTCAACGGCAAAGTGCACTCTACCGAGCGAGCCGGGCGCGGAGCGCGGCCAGACGCGGCCCGTCCCCCCAGCGCAACCGCAGGCGGCGCGTGTTTGCCGTTACGTGCTCCAGCTCGATCCAGCACGCGATCGCCGGCACGGCCTGGGCGACCCGGTCAGCCCATTCGACGGCGATAACGGCGTCGGGCTCGGCCGCCATCTCCTCGACCCCCAGCGCCGGGAGGTCCGCCGCACCCTGGAGCCGATACGCATCCACGTGGTACAGCTTGAGACGGCCCACGTACTCCCGGATCAGCACAAACGTGGGACTAACTACCGGCTCCTCCTCGGGGACGCCCAGCCCCGCGGCGATGCCCTTGATCAACTGCGTTTTGCCCGCCCCGAGCGGACCGGCCAGCGCCAGGAAATCGCGCCCCCGCAGCAGGCCGCCCAGCACACGCCCCAGCGCCAGCGTCTGCTCCGGGCTACGCAACGTCCGCCGGAGCAGACCGGTCATCGAAAGTGCTCCCAGCCGCGAACCGGAATCGGGGTCCGGCAGCCCGCGTCGTCGAGCACCAACCCGGGCTCCGCGACGATCCGGCCGAACGGCAGCAGGCCCAACCGCTGGCACGCCGGGGGCGGCACGTCCGGCGACAGCACCACAATCAGCTCGAAATCCTCGCCGTCGTGCAGCGCATGTTCCCGCGGCGGACGACCATCCTGTTGAGCCAGCCGCAACGCGTCGGCGTGGATCGCGGCATCCAGCGCCGCGGCCTCCACTACCGCTCCACAGCTTGAAGCCTCCAGCAGGCGGCCGAGGTCCAGGGCCACGCCGTCGCTGACGTCGATCATCGCGTGCGGCTGGAGGTCGCGGCTGATTCGCAGGGCCAGCTCGACGCGCGGCTCGAAGGTCATGTGCCGGCCAAGGAGGGACCCGCCGACCGCTCCCGTCAGCCAGATCCGGTCGCCGGCACGGGCTCCGGCGCGCCGCACGGGCGCCCGGTCCGGTAGGACGCGGGCGGCGATGGAGATGCTGATGACGGTCGGCGCGTTCCAGCTATTCGTGTCGCCGCCGACGATCGGGCATCCGAAACGCAGGCCGTACTCGTGTGCGCTGCGCACCAGATCGACGGCGTTCTGCATGGTGAGCTGGTCGGACAGCGAGACGGCGCACAGCGCGGCGACCGGCACGACGGCCATCGCCGCGCAGTCGCTCAGGTTCACCGCCATCGCCTTGCGACCAATCGCGGCCCAGTCGTGGACGGCGGAGTCGAAATCGACGTGGTCCATGAGCATGTCCACCGTCCAAAGCAGCGCGCCGTCGCCAGTCGGCAGCGCCGCCATGTCGTCGCCGAACTCGACGGCCGGGCCGCCGGCTGACACGCCGGGCTCCGCCGAGGGCTGTGCGAGCAGAGCGCGCAGCCGTCGCACGAGCTCCAGTTCACCGCGCTGGTCGGGACCTTGTCCGCTCATCGCCTGCTCGCAACTCGGCACCATCCCGCCGCTATTCTAACGCCGGCCGCACGTCCCCGGGCCTGTTGCCCCCGGCGACGTGCTTCGGCCCACCGCCGGTTTGTCCCGCGCTCGGCGTTGACGCAAGCTCCCGTGCCGCTAGAGTTAGGGGGTTCCGACGTAGCTTGCCGGCCGGGGCGGCGCCGCGCCGATGACACGAGGCATTCCATGGTTGATCCGCGTACGCAAGGGACCAGTCTGTACTTCAATCGCCGGGATTTTATTCGCACCGCCGCCGTCGCGGGCGCCGGACTGATGGTCACGGTGCCGGGCTGGGCGCAGGAACAGGCGCCCGCGTCGCAGCCGGAAAACGAGCTGCGCATCGCGATGATCGGCCCGGGCAGCCAGGGACGGAACCTGCTGACCCAGTGCCTGAAGATCCCGAACGTCCGCTTCACCGCGATCTGCGACATCTGGCCGTACCACCAGGACTACGCCGCCAACATCCTCAAGAAGTACGACATGCCGGTGAAGGTCTACGCCGACTACAACGAGCTGCTGGCCGGCGAAAAGGACCTCGACGCGGTCATCGTCGCGACGCCGGACTGGGTCCATGCCGAGCACGCGATCGCGTGCCTGAAGGCCGGTAAGCACGTGTACTGCGAGAAGGAGATGTCGAACACGCTGGAGGGGGGCCGCGCGATGGTGAAGGCCGCCCGCGAGACCGGCAAGCTACTTCAAATCGGCCACCAGCGGCGCAGCAACCCGCGCTACTGGCACGCGCTGAAGATGATCAAGAACGACAAGATTCTCGGGCGGGTCACGCACTTCAACAGCCAATGGAACCGCTCGCGGCGTTTCGACCTCGGCTGGCCCGAGGGCAAGGAGCTCGACCCCCCCATGCTCAAGAAGTACGGCTACGAGACGATGGACCAGTTCCGCAACTGGCGGTGGTACAAGAAGTTCTCCGGCGGCCCGATGGCCGACCTCGGCTCGCACCAGATGGACGTGTACAACTGGTTCCTCGATACGCCGCCGACCGCGGTGCTGGCCGCCGGGGGGCTCGACAACTACGAGGACCGCGAATGGTACGACAACGTGCTGGCGATCTACGAGTACAAGGTCGGCGGTAAGACCGTCCGCGGGTTCTACCAGGTACTGAACACGACCAGCTTCAACGGGTTTTTCGAGGCCTTCATGGGCGACGAGGGCTCGCTGGTCATCTCGGAAGACACCCGCAAGGGCTTCGTTTTTCGCGAGCAGGAAGCCAAGAAACGCGAGTGGGAGGACGAGGCGTCGAAGGTAGAAGCAATGGGCAAGGACGCGATCGAGCTGAAGATCGGCGAGACGCTGCGGCCCGATGGCACAAAGGACCCCGAAGGCCAGCGGTTGCTCGAGGAAAGCAAAAAGCCGCCGCACCAGTTGCACCTGGA
>CAIWOY010000445.1 GCA_903914415.1 uncultured Phycisphaerales bacterium
CACGGTCATCGTGTTCGTGCCGGAGATGTTCGAGGTGCTCGGCACGATCTCGATGTCGAGGTTGTAGTGCAGCACGTCCGTGTTGCCGAGGGCCTCGCGGTCGGCGGCAAGGCTCTGCTCGTCGTAGGGCGGCAGGCCGGCCAGGAAGCGGGCCGCGAGGGCGTTGCCCTTGCCGCAGCCGACAATCGGCCCGCCGTCGTCGTCGGTGGCGCACGGAATGGCCGCCGGCGTCTGCGGCTCCGCCAAGGGGGCGTCCTGCGCCACGGCCCCAGTGACGGCACCGATCGTGAGCAAGGCCGCAATAATCGCTCCCCGGGCGACGCAAAGCCGCACGCTACGCATGAGAACGCTCCGTTTCCGCCTTCCGGATAATCGGCTTACAGGAAGCCACTACTTCTCGGATACGCCCCGCGGCGCTTGAAGTCAAGGAAAATGTCGGTGGAATGGGCGAACGGGCGTCGTAACAAGATCGGCGGGCGCGCCGCGCCGGCCGCGTGCGGCGGTTGCGAAGGTAGCGTCGCCCCGCAGTACGGGGTGGGACCTGGCCAGCAGAGCCCCAAGCGCGAGCGCGGGGTTGCCGGCGGGCGTTGCGTTTCTGGTTGGCGCGCGTTGGCCGGGAACCCGTCGCTTGCGCTCTGATCCCCGTCATCCGCCAAGATCCGGCGGTACACGCGTCCGCTCGGCCGGCCCCCACCGCGCATCGACGCCAACGTCCGCCTCCGCTAGAATACCGTCTTGCGTTGCAGTGCACCAGCGCCCACCGGCAGCCGGCGCGTGGGCGTCTTGTGGTTGTGCCCGGCCCCACGAGAAACCGCATGAACGTCGTTTTGGACGGTAACTCCCTCTCCATCGAGCAGATTGTCGCCGTGGCCCGCGCGCACGCGGCCGTTTCGATCGACCCCGCCGCCCGGCAGAAGGTCCAGCGCTCCCGCGACTTCCTGGAAAAATGCGTCCGCGACGGCATCGCGATCTACGGTGTAACGACCGGCATCGGCGAGCTGGCCCGCGTGCGCATTTCGCCGGAGCAGAGCGCCGAGTTGAGCCGGCGGATCATCTACAGTCATTCCGCGGGCACCGGCGCGCCCTTCCCGGAGGACGCGGTGCGGGCCGCGATGCTGCTGCGGGCGAATGTGCTCGCGAAGGGCTGTTCGGGCGTGCGGACCAGCCTGCTCGACACCGTCCTCGAGATGCTCAACAAGGGCGTCGTGCCGTGGATCCACGAGAAAGGTTCGCTGGGGGGTCAGCGGCGACCTGTCGCCCATGTCGCAGTTCGCGGAAGTTGCGATCGGGGAGGGCAAGGCCTACTACAAGGGCGAGCTGTTGCCCGGTGCCGAAGCGATGCGGCGCGCCGGCGTCAAGCCCACCGATCTGACCTTCAAGGAGGGACTCGGTCTCATCAACGGGTCGCAGATGATGACCGGCGGCGCCGCGTTGCTCGTCTACGACGCCGAACGCGTGCTCAAGAACGCGGTGATCGCGGCGGCGATGACGCTCGACGCGCTGCGGGCGGTCGAGCACGCTTTCGACCCGCGCATCCACCGCGCCCGGCCTTATCCGGGCCAGAACGCGATCGCGTCCAACCTCGTCAAGCTCTTCGCCGGCAGCCAGATCATGGCGGACAAGACCGGGAAGGTGCAGGACGGGTACAGCATGCGCTGCACGCCACAGGCGCTGGGGCCGTCGTTCGACACGCTCGAGCACGTCCGCAAGGTGGTGAACATCGAGGTGAATTCGGCGGCGGACAACCCGCTGTTCTTCCCGGACGAGCAGCAGTACTTCGCGGCGGGTAACTTCCACGGCCAGCCGATCGGGATGGTGGTCGATTTCCTGTGCATCGCGCTGGCGGAGGCCGCCGACATCTCGGAGCGGCACACGAACCGGCTGCTCAACCCCGTGCTGTCGGCCCTGCCGGACTTCCTCGTCACGGGCAACGGGCTCAACAGCGGGCTGATGGTCGCGCAGTACACCGCTGCCGCGCTGGTGTCGGAGAACAAGGTGCTGTCGCACCCGGCGAGCGTGGATTCGATCAGCGTGTCGGCGGATCAGGAGGATCACGTGAGCATGGGGCCGATCGCGGTCCGCAAGTGCGGCGAGATCCTCCGCAACGTGCGGGTGGTGCTGGCAATCGAGATGCTCTGCGCCGCGCAGGCGATGGACTTCTATAAAGACAAGGACGGCCAGCCCAAGCGGCCGGGTAAGGGCACGGCGGTTGCGCACGACCTTATTCGCGAGCAGGTGCCGTTTCTGGAGAACGACCGCGTGCTGCACCCGGACATCGAGGCGGTGCGGCAGCTCGTCGAGTCGAACACGATCCTCGCGGCGGTCGAAAAGACCGTTGGGCCGCTGCTGCTGGCGCGCGACGTGGAGCTGCCGCGGCCAAATGTGGCGTATTGAGCGGTCCGCCGGCCGCGCGGCCTCGCGCGGCTCGCGAGAGGCGCCCGTGCCTCACGCCGCAAGCGGGGCGTTCGGTCCATCGGTCGGGAGTTCGAAGCCGGAGGCTGGCTGCCCGATGGGGGCGGCGAAGGTCCGGATAAAGGACCGAAGTGAGCGGAATCAGCCGGACGGTGGGCGCCGATCTGCTTGTTGAGGGCCGAGTTGCGGCGCTGGACCCCGCGGACGGAGGGGCGGGGCCTGCTGCGAGAGCTGTTGGCCCGACAGGGGGGCGGAATGGCGTGTGGGCCGGTTGGGGGCCGAGAATCCGGGTGGATTTCTGTTGCACGAGGACGGCCGGCGCCGTAAACTGACATGAAGATCGAGAGAGGTCGCAGCGCAAAGAGCATTTTGTAAGCGTTTCGCGCTGCGGTGTGAGGTAGGAGTTAGAAGATCTCGTGTGAAGCTAGCGCCCGCTCGGGCGCGAACGATCGTGCCAAACCGGGCCGATCGTTTTCAGCGGAGTATGTGAAAGAGGAGGAAGGCATGCGAACCGTTCTTGTCCTGGCAGCGGTTTGGGGATTGGTGTCCGCGGCGGTTGCCACCCCGTATGCGTCGGGCATACAAAGCCTCGGCGGCGGGGATTACTCGTTCGTATTGAACCAGGCGGCCGACAACGTGGTCGTCGAGCGGAGCGGCGACACGCCGCTGAACCTCGGTGCGCTCGCGAAGGGTACGTACACGTTTAACCAGGGTGCCGGGACCGGATTCCAGGTCAAGGCGTACAGCAGTACGCCCACGGCCTGGACGCAGTACAGCAGCGACACGAACTTGATCGACAAGTTCTATTCGCCGCGCGGCGTGGCCGTGAACCGGAACGCGAGTAGCTCGAGTTTTGGGACCATCTACGTCTCCAACAGCACGGCAGGCAGCACCGCCAACCCGGTGCGTGCCTCGCTGAGGGGTTTCTACGGCGTACGCGCGGACCAGACGGAGATTGTCAGCGGCCAAACTGGCGGCGTCGCGTGGCCTGTGAGTGCGAACAGCCCGTTCAAGGTGACCGTGGCACCGGATAGCCGCCTGTACATCTCCGACTATTCCGACGCGCACTCGGGCGTTTGGCGTGCTCCGGCGAACCTCTTGGGCGCTTACGACGAGATGCTCTACAACGTCAACCGGGCGGGAAGCGGCTTGGTGCTAAACCCGGACAGCACCCCGTTGCATGGCAGCATCCCGTCGGTCTGGGTCGAGGGCACGGGCGCCGGCACCATGATGTACACGATGGACGAGGACCTGCCGGACGCGGGTGTCGCCCCCTACCCGCACGAGCGTGGCGACATCAAGCGCTACCCGGTGGGCACGGGCACCAGCTACACTGGCGCGTATGCCACGGTCGTGCGCGACGGCACGCCCTCTCCGGACGGCGTGATTCTGAACGGCCAGATGGACTTTGTGCGCGCCGCGGACGGCTCGTGGTGGGCGACCCAGAGCCGCGCCGTGGGCCAAGACATACCGGGCACGCCGGCCCTGACGCACTGGGCCGACGGTGGAACCGCGCCGCTGTTCAACTCCGGCAATGTGCAGGACTACAACGGCGACGGCCTGGACGATTTCGTGCTCGGCGGCGGGTATGGCGACCTGGATATCTGGGGCCACTACCTGGCGCTGGGCGGGCAGAGCGGCGTAGGGGTGTTCGTGATCGACATCAGCAATCCCGATGCGCCGCTGGTGGTCGCCACGATCCCGCAGACGGGCTTGTCGAGGGATGTTTCCTTCGATGCCGCCGGGAACCTCTACGTGGTCAGCAACAGCTCCGAGACGCTGCGCATCTGGTCGCCCGGCGGCGACTGGCTCGCGATCACGCGTTCGGACGGCACGTTTAGCTTGCTGCCGGAGCCGGCGTCAATGCTCTTACTGGCGCTGGGCTTGTTGCTGCGACGGCGTTAGACGGTTCTCAACGAAAGAAGCACGTGTCGGCGAGGTCGTCCATCCGGCGACCTCGCCGATTTCGTATCCTGGGGGCGTCGTGTGCGACGGCGCGCGGTTTCCTTGCGGCGCGACGTTGGAAAGGCGGGCCGCGGCGGGTAGAATGTCCAGCCGCGAGCTGACCGTGGGCTTTCGGATGCGGATAGCAGTCATAGCGCTCATCATCCTGGCCTTGGCGTCCGGGGGTTGGTATGGCTATCAACGCTGGGTCGCACCGCCCGAGCAAGTGAGCTACAAGGAGGCGGAGGTCCGGCGCGGCACGGTCGTCGCGACCGTCTCGGCGACCGGCACGGTGCAGCCGCTGCTGAAGGTGGTCGTGGGGTCGCAGGTCAGCGGCACGATCACGCACTGGTACGCCGACTTCAACCAGCGCGTCGAGCAGGGCTTCGTGCTGGCGGAGCTGGATCAAGACCGCTACAAGGCGCAGGCGGAGCAGAAGACGGGGGCGGTGGCGGTGTCGCGGGCGCGCGTCGAGGAAGCCGAGGCCAAGCTGGCGACGGCGCGGCTCGAACGCGAGCGGATCGAGAACGCTTTCAAGCGGTCGGCGGCCTCGGAATTCGAGGTGGATTCGACGCGGGCGGCGGAGGCGGGGGCGGTGGCCGGGCTGCACGCCACCGAGGCCCAGTTGCAGGCCGACGAGGCGGATCTGCGGATGGCGCAGGTCGAGCTGGACAAGACGATCATCCGCTCGCCGATCGAGGGGGTCGTCATCTCGCGCGACGTAGACGCCGGCCAAACGGTGGCCGCGTCGCTTTCAGCGCCGACCCTGTTCACGATTGCGAACGATTTGACCAAGATGCAGGTGAACGCGGCGGTGAGCGAGACGGACATCGGCAAGGTCCGCGAGGGGATGGACGCGGAGTTTCGGGTGGACGCGTATCCGAGCCGGCGGTTCCGCGGGACCGTGGCCCAGGTCCGGTACGCCGAGACGGTGGTCGACAACGTCGTGACGTATACCACGCTCATCAACGTGGACAACCCCGATCTGGTGCTGCGGCCGGGCATGACGGCGACCATCTTGTTCCAGGTCGCGAAGGCCGAAGACGTGCTGACCGTGCCGAACGCGGCGTTGCGCTTCAACCCGCAGGCGGAGGCCGCCGAGATCGACTGGCGCCGGCCCGGGAAAGGTCAACCGCTCCAGCCGCGCGTGTTCCAACTGCGGGGTGGCGTGCTGGGCCAGGTGCCGGTCGAGCTGGGGCTGAACGATGGCACGTTCACCGAGATTCGCACGGCGGCACTCAAGGAAGGCGACAAGATCGTGGTCGAGCAGCAGGTGCGCGGCAAGTCCTCCTCCGCCCGGCCGCCGGCGCAACGCATGCCCAGGATGTAATGGACGCGCCCCTCATCGACATACGGGATGCCTGGAAGTCGTACCACCTCGAGGAGGTCGAGGTGCCGGCGGTGCGGGGAGTGTCGCTGACGATTCCAGGCGGGCAGTTCGTCGCGATCACCGGGGCCAGCGGCTCGGGCAAATCGACGTTCATGCACGTGGTCGGGTGCCTCGACCGGCTCGAGCGGGGCTCGTACGCGTTCGAGGGCCGGCTCGTGGACGAGCTGACCCGCCGGCAACTCGCCCACCTGCGCAACCACCGCATCGGCTTCGTCTTTCAGAGCTTCAACCTGCTGGCCCGTACGAGCATCGTGGACAACGTGGCCATGCCGCTGGCGTACCAGGGCGTGCGGCGGCGCGAGCGGCGGCGACGGGCGATCGCGATGCTCGAACGCATCGGACTGGGTGACCGCCTGCGACACCATCCGAACCAGCTTTCCGGTGGACAGCAGCAGCGCGTTGCGCTCGCGCGGGCTCTGGTCACCAACCCCGCTGTCGTGCTCGCCGATGAGCCGACCGGCAACCTCGACACGACGACCAGCCAGGAGATCATGATGCTGCTCCAGGCGATGAACCGCGACGAAGGCGTGAGCATCGTGCTGGTGACCCACGAGACGGACATTGCCGCCTTTGCGCAGCGCAAGGTCATGTTTCGCGACGGCCATATCGTCCGGGACACCGATCACCCGGAAAGCGAGGCGGCCTGACGTGGGACTTTTCAGCGTCATCGCGGAATCGCTGCACAGCCTCGCGAAGAACAAGGTCCGCACGGCGCTGTCGGTCCTGGGGATCGTCATTGGCATCGCGGCCGTGATCGCGATGGTCGCCGTCGCGGCCGGCGCCCAGCGGAAGGTCGAGCGGGAGATCGCCGCCATGGGGGACGACTGGCTGACGATCTGGTACAGCGGCACGGACCGCGGGGGCGTGCATCGCGACTCGGCTTTGCCGCGGAACACGAGCCGGGATGATGCCGAGGCGATCGAGCGGGAGTGCTCGGCGGTGCGGGCCGCTTCCCCGACGAACCGCGTGCGCGGGCAGGCCATCTCGCAGTTCGGAAACTACCAGTGCGGCTCGATGGGCGTGTACCCGAATTTCTTCGACATCCGCCGGTGGCCGTGCGCCGTGGGGCGGGCGTTCGCGCGCGAGGACATGGAGCTGTACACCAAGGTGTGCTGCCTCGGGACGACCGCGGCCCGCGAGCTGTTCGGCGCGGTCAACCCGGTGGGGCAGACGATCCGCGTCAATCGCGTGGCGTTCGAGGTGATCGGCGTGCTGGAGTCGAAGGGCGTCGGCAGCGACGGCCGCGACTTCGACGACGTCATTCTGTTCCCGTTTACGTCCTTCCAGCGGTTGATCGCCGGCAGCGAGCCGGCCGGGACGCTCTTCGCGGCCGCCAAGGCCGGGGTGCCGCTGGCGGTGGCCAAGGAGCAGATCCGCACGCTCCTGCGGCAGCGACATCACCTGTCCGACAATGACGAGGATACGTTCCGCATCCTGGACCGCTCACTGGCCGCCGAGGCCAGCGCGGAGGCGACGCGGACGTTCAACCTGCTGTTGACGTCGATCGCGTCGATTTCGCTGATCGTGGGCGGCGTGGGGATCATGAACATCATGCTCGTGTCGGTGACGGAGCGGACGCGCGAGATCGGCCTGCGGATGGCCATCGGCGCGTACGGGACACAGATCCTCGGTCAGTTCCTGTGCGAGGCGATCGTGCTGTGCATGATCGGGGGGCTGCTCGGCTTCGCGGCCGGCTGCGGCCTGGCGCGGTTCGTCGCGGCGCAGTACCAGTGGGAGGTGGACGTGTCCTACTGGATGGCCGGGGTGGCCATCGCGTTCGCCACGGCGGTCGGCGTGTTCTTCGGTTTCTACCCCGCCTGGCGCGCCAGCCGCCTCGACCCCATCGCCGCCCTGCGCTACGAGTAGGAGCCCGTCCGCAGATTGCGCAGATTACTTAGCGCGGGCTTTGCCCGCAACCCAAGGGGCGGGTGCAAACGGTTGCTCCGTGGCGTAAGGTGAAGGTCGCCAAGACATTCCTTTACGCCAGGAGCAACACGATGGAGTCGTTTA
>CAIWOY010000446.1 GCA_903914415.1 uncultured Phycisphaerales bacterium
CTACGCGGGGCGCCGGTGTCGCTCCGCGGGCGCGAACCTTGCGCCCGGCGCTCCTCTATTCGTGAATCGGCCAGAGCCCCGCGGGAGTTTATGCAATGCGCGGCGGGTTCCTACGTCCGTGGCCGCGGGCGGCGGGGGAGGATCGGGGAGCCCTCAAGGCGTCCGAAAATCATGCGTCCGGCGGAGGTTTGGAGCACGCTGGTGACGGTCAGCGTAACCTCTTCGTTGACCTTGTCCCGTGTGTTCTCGGCGACGACCATGGTGCCGTCTTCGAGGTAGCCGACGCCCTGGCCCATCTCTTCGCCGGGCTTGATGATGCGGACGGTCAGCATCTCGCCGGGCATGACGACGGGTTTGAGGGCGTTGGCGAGGTCGTTGATGTTGATCACGTCGACGCCGCGGATCTGGGCGATCTTGTTGAGGTTGTAGTCGTTGGTGACGATGCGGCCGTCGAGTTTTTTGCCGAGGGCGACGAGCTTCTGGTCGACGTCGCCGGCCTCGTCGACGCTGGGGAGGCGTGTGTCGGCGATGCGGATGTCAACCTTGTCGTTGGTCTGGAGCTTGTTGAGCATGTCGAGGCCGCGGCGGCCGCGGTTGCGTTTGAGCTTGTCGGAGCTGTCGGCGATGGCCTGGAGTTCCTGGAGAACGAAGCGGGGGATGAAGATGGGCGAGTCGATGATGCGGGTCTCGCAGATGTCGGCGATGCGGCCGTCGATGATGACGGAGGTGTCGAGGATCAGAGGCCGCGCACCGCGCGTCTGGCGGGCGAACTCGACGTAGGGAATCACGAAGCGGATGTCATCCTTGGTTTGCAGGATGAAGCTCATGGTCAGGTAACAGCAGACGATGCCAAGCATGAGCTTGATGGCGCCGACGACCGGGGCGATGGAGCGATAGCTCTCCTCGCTCCTGGAGATGTTCCAGAAGAGCTCGACCATCATGTCGACGAGCAGGCCGAGGCCGTAGGCGAAGACCATGCCCGCGACGAGCCCGAGGAAGGCGCCGGAGATGGCCGCCAGCGACTTGCGCGTGGTGGCCAGGTCGACGCCGACGAGCACGAGGGCGAGGATCGTGGCGGCGGCCACGGAGACTAGGCCGTGCTGGGTGGGTCGGGCGGGGTCGCTCGTGATCGCCAGGAGCGAGACGCCGGCCATGAGCAGGACGAATAGGCCGCGCAGAACCCAGAGTACCATGTTTCGCCTCGCGAATGATCTGCGTGAATGAAACCTCGCAGCCGCCGGCCGATCGGCGATACACCGAGCGGGCGTCGGGAGCGTAATGACCTCAGGACGCGTACGCAGAGACGCAAGGGGGCATTGTAGCGGCGTGGGCGACGGGCTCAAGGCGGGGACGGCGCGGGGTGGGATTTGACGCGCCGCGCCATCTGCGTCAGAATCCGGGGTTCGTGGGCTGGTCGAGGAGATGCGACGATGGACGCTGCGACGGTGCGTGACAGCCACCGCATGCGAGGGCGGTTGGTCTGCGCGGCGCTCGTGCTGTGCAGTGGCGGCCTGCTCGGCTGTGAGTTGCTGGGCGGGAACCGACAGTCGACGGGCCAGGCCCCGCCGGTGTCGCCGATGCAGCACCCGGTGCTGGAGGGGATCCCGCTGCCGGCCGGGTTCCAGATCGTCGACGAGCGCAGCATGGCGCGGAAGGCCGGAGCGACGCGGATCGGCCAGTGCGAGTTTCTCGGCGGCGCGATGCCCGACGACGTGGCGCGCTTTTACGAGAAGTACATGCCGGCGGCGAAGTTCACGCTCAAAGAGAAGGGCTTCAACAACGGCGAGTACGCCCTGCGATTCGAGAGCGACAACGAGGTCTGCAACATACGCGTGCGCCCCGCCAAGGGAAAAACGGCGCTCGTAATCGACGTCGGGCCGCTGCTGAGAGGGGCCGGCGAGCCCAGGCCCCCCGGGTATCAGCCGTAAACAGGCGACGACGCACAGGTGGATGGATGAAAGCCGACGAACGACATCAACTGAAACAGAACGAGTTGGCCGAGGCGCTGGGGCAATTGCGGGATTGGAACAGCCCGACGACACGGTACACGCTACTCGTGCTCGCGCTGGTGGCGATCGCGTTTGGCGCGTGGCGGGTCTGGGCCTATCACCAGCGGCACACGCTCGAACAGGGCTGGCAGCGGCTGGGCAGCATCGAGATGGCGCTGGCCGGCAAGGATGAGGCCGCCGTCGCCGGGGCTGTCAGCGATTTGCGCGCCCTGCTTCAGGAGACGACGGATCCGGGCCTGGTGGGCTACGCGCGGCTGCGCTTGGCGCGGGAGCGTATCCAGGAAGCCTTCAGCAAGCCCGACGAGCGCCAGGCCGCGTTCGGCGAGGCGGTGCAGTTGCTCGAGCAGATCGTCCGCGGACCGAATACTCCGGCTTCGCTCGAGGCCGCGGCGTCGTTTGCCCTGGGGAGCACGTACGAATGCCTGGCGACGGTGGAACCGGCGTCCCGCCCGAGTGAGCTGGACAAGGCCGCCGAGCTGTATCAGAGAATCACCCAGGAGCCGCGCTTCAAGGGGACGCCCTACCCGACGCTGGCGGCGGACCGGCTCAAGACGATGGCGGCGTTGAAGATGGCGATCGGGTTTACGGCGGGGCCGGCGCCGGGGGGGGCGAGTCAGCCCGAGGCGTTGCCGATGCAGGGCATGCAGAAACTGACTCCCGCGGAGATTCAGGCCATTATGAACCGGCAGCAACCGGGCACGCCCGCGCCCGGACCCGTCGGGCCGCCGGCGCCGCCGCCCACGGAGCCACCGGGTCAGCCGAGCCCACCCCCCGGCAATCCCCCGGCCGAAGAGCCGAAGCCGGCGGCTCCGCCGCAGGGGGCCGGCCCGTCGCCGTGAAGCCGGACGAGGAAGACATCCTCGAGCGGCCGATTCCGATTGACGAGGATCAGGCGGAGCGGGTGCGGCTGTGCATCCGGCGGAAGCTGCCGGGGCGGCGGCTGGACAAGTATCTGCACGGGCGGTTTCCGCGTCTGTCGCGGACGACGATTCAGCGGCTAATCAAGCAGGGGGCGGTGACGGTGAACGGGGCGCCGACCAAGTCGAGCTATGAGATGAACGGGGGGGACATGGTCGAGCTGGTGATCCCGCCGCCCGAGCCGCGGGAGGTGATTCCGCAGGCGATGCCGCTCGACGTCGTGTACGAGGACGATTACATACTGGCGCTGAACAAGCCGGCGGGGATCATCTGCCACCCGGCGCACGGGAACCAGACCGACACGCTCGTCAACGGGCTCGTGCACTACGCGAACCAGCTCAGTCACGGCGAGGACCCGTTTCGCCCGGGGATCGTGCACCGGCTGGACAAGAACACGACCGGGATCATGCTGGTGGCGAAGACCGACGAGGCCCATTGGCGGCTGTCGCTGCAGTTCGAGCGGCGGACGACGCAGAAGACGTACCTGGCGATCGTGCACGGCAGCCCACACCTCGACGGGGACACGATCGACGCGCCGATCGGCGTGCATCCGGTCGTGCGCGAGAAATTCGCGGTCATGGTCCGCGAAAACAAGATCGACCTGGCCAAGAACGCGGTCACGTCCTACGAAGTGGCGGAGCGGTACCGCGGCTACGCGCTGGTCAAGCTGATGCCGAAGACGGGGCGCACGCACCAGTTGCGGGTGCACATGTCGTACATCGGGCACCCGATCGCGGGCGACACGATGTACGGCGGGCGGGTGCTGAGCGAGTTCGACATCCTGGGGTCGGGGCCGGTGGAGCCGATTTTCGCGCACCAGGCGCTGCACGCGTGGAAGATCGGCTTCCGGCACCCGATTCTGGAGCAGCCGATGGAGCTGGAGGCGCCGTTTCCGCCGGCGTTCAAGCGGGCGGTGAATCTGCTGAGGAGTCAAACGCGTGCGTGAGCGGGGTATGCAGGCGGTGCGGCTCGTCGTCTTCGTCTTGGTGGCCTTCGCCGGCGTTCCGGCCAGCGGCGCCGCGCAAGGCGTCGCGGAGCGGCTGGACGCCCTGCTGGCGCGACTGCCGCAGGCGAATGCCGTCGGCTTGGTCGTGGCGGAGGCCGAGAGCGGCGCGGTCGTGTACGCGCATCAGCCGGACGCGCCACTGAAGCCGGCGAGCGTGCAGAAGCTGTTCGTCACGGCGGCGGCGCTGGAGCGCCTGGGGCCGAGCTTCGAGTACCAGACGCGCGTGTACCTACAGGGCGCGGAGCTGTGGGTGGTCGGAGCGGGCGATCCGGCGATCGGCGACGAACGGGTCGCGGGCCGGCACAACCAGAATCCCGACCGCGTGTTCGACGAGTGGGCGGCGGCGGTGCGGGCGCGCGGAGTGACGAGCCTGAGCGGGATCGTGCTCGACGACAGCGTGTTCGACGAGCAGTGGGTCCACCCCGATTGGCCGGACGGACAGGCCGACACGTGGTACCAGGCGCCGGTCGGCGGGCTGAACCTGAACGACAACTGCGTGGACGTCACGCTGGCGGTGCGCGGTGGGCGGATTGAGGCGAAAACGCAGCCCGAGCTGCCCGCGGACTTCCTGCGGAACGACCTGAAGCTCGCGAAGCGTCAGCACCCGGTGCTGCGGAGACGGGCCAACGGCGACGGGCTCGAGCTGACCGGCACGGCGGCCAAAGGCGGCGCGCTGAATCCCGTCTGCGTGCGGCGGCCGGGCGCGTTCTTCGGCGCAGCGCTGAAAGAAGCATTCGAGAAACGGGGCATCCAGGTGCAGGGGCGCGTCGCGTGTCGGCGACTGCCGGCCGACGCGGTGGCGCAAGCTACGCCGGTGGCCACGTATCGCACGCCGCTGCCGGACGTGCTCTGGCGTGCGAACACGTTCAGCCAGAACCTGTTTGCGGAGTGTCTGCTGAAATCGCTGGGGGCGTATGGCGCGGACGGCCGGCCGACGGGCGGCCCGGGGAGCTGGGACGGCGGCCGGGCGGTGCTCTTGGAGACGCTGGGCCGGATGGGCGTCGATATGTCCGGGGCGGCCATCCGCGACGGCAGCGGGTTAAGTCACCAGAACCATGTGACGGCGGGCCAGATCGCGCGGCTGCTCGTGCTCATGCGCCGGCACCGCCACGCGGATGTGTTTCTGGCGAGCCTGGCGGAGGCCGGCGAACTCGGCTCGATGCGGAACCGCTATTCGGACCCGGCCCTGCGCGGGCGACTGCGCGGCAAGACGGGGTCGATCCAGGGCGTGCGCGGGCTGGCGGGGTACTTGACGCGGCCGGATGGCAAGGTGCTGGCGTTTGCGCTGCTGATGAACACGGAAGCCGGCGCGGATTTGCCGGTGCAGGCATGTCGGGCGATGCTCGATGGCAACGGCGCGCGATAGGCGTCGCCGGGCAGCCATTTGGGGTTCTAGATTTTGGATTTTGGATTGGACCGGGACGAAACCGGCCCGCAGTCTTCGCGGCGCACGCGAATCCGTGATGTTTGTTAACGCCAGGGAGCTTGCGGGCTGGGCTCGTCTGGTTACGGGGCGGCGGGCTCGGCCGGCGGCTCGGGGGCTTCCGCTTCCAGGCCATCGGCGACCGTTGGGGCGCCCAGCCAGGTGCGTTCGAGCGGGGCCGCGTCGTGGTCGTAGCCGAGGAACTGCCGGCTGACCTTGCCGTCGCTCTCCATCACCGTCCAGGGCGGGGTGACGACGGCGCTGACCGGCAGGAGCAGCGTGTTTCCGATGAAGCGTGCCGGGCAGTAGGGGAAGGCGACCCAGTCTTCCCAGCCGTTGCGATAGACGTTGTGCGGATCGGTCTCGTCGGTCCGCCCGTCGCCCTTGTCGACGAACGGGTCCTCGAAGTACAGGGGCCAGTGGTCCACGCCGCCGCTTTCCGCCGCGACCGTGGTGGTCTGCCACGACCGGTGCCGGGGTTCGGCGGGCTGGTGCGACGCTTTGACGTCCGCCGCGGTGGGAGAATCCCAATTCATCGTGGTGGACGGCCCCTCCTCGCGGTAGTGGTTCGGGATGTGGGCACACCCGGCCACGAGAGCCGCGACCAGCAGGCTCATCAACGCGACCGAGACCGGTAGTTTCGTAATTGACCGCGCCAGCATGGTGTCAAACCTCCGGGGCAAAGCATATCGCCGCGCCGCGGGCGTGCAAGGCAGAAAGCGGGGGTCGATGGTCACACGGCCCAGCGTCGCGGGGACCACCTTGGCGCTGCGAGAGGGCGCTCGGCGACGCTGGATCGTGGCACCCCCCCCGCCGGACCGTGCGACCCGCAGCGCCGTTGGACAATACCACCCCCCCACCGCCCGAAACGCCGCACATCCGACCGTCGGGCGTCACTCTTCCATACCGAAATCGATCGCGTAATTCGTCGGTTCCTTCGTGATCATGATGTCGTGGGGATGCGACTCGACCACGCCGGCGTGGGTGACGCGGACGAACCGCCCCTTCTCGCGCAGCTCGGGGATGTTGCGCACGCCGCCGTACCCCATGCCCTGCCGCAGCCCGCCCACAAGTTGATAGACGTATTCGCTCAGCTTGCCGCGATACGGGACGCGACCCTCGACGCCCTCGGGCACCATCTTCTTCGGCTGGTCGGCGGCCTGGCCGTAGCGCTCGGCGCTGCCGAGGGCCATCGCGGCCAACGAGCCCATGCCGCGGTACTCCTTGAAGCGGCGGCCCTTCCAGAGCACGAGCTGGCCGGGCGACTCGTCGAGGCCGGCGAAGAGCGCACCGATCATCACGCTGTGGGCGCCGGCGGCGATGGCCTTGACGATGTCGCCGCTGTAGCGAATTCCGCCGTCAGCGATGATCGGGACGTCGGCGGCGTTGGCACAGGCGAGAATCGCGGAGATTTGCGGGATGCCGGCGCCGGTGACGACGCGCGTCGTGCAGATCGCGCCGGGGCCCAGGCCGACTTTCACGGCGTCGGCGCCCGCGTCCGCCAGGTCGCGCACGCCCTCCGCCGTCGCCACGTTACCGGCGATGATCTGGATGGCGTGACGCTTCCGCAACGTCCGGACCGTCTCAATCACGGCGTCGCTGTGGCCGTGCGCGGTGTCGACGACGAGCACGTCCACATCCGCGGCGATGAGCTGGGCCGCCCGCTCGTAGTCGTGCACCATGATCGCGGCGCCGACGCGCAGCCGGCCGCGGTCGTCCGAGCAGCGCTGCGGGAACTCGCGCGAGCGCCCGATGTCGCGCATCGTGATCAGGCCCGCGAGCTTACCGTGCTGGTCGACCAGCAGCAGCTTCTCGACCTTGTGCTGCTGGAGGATGGCCCCGGCTTCGTCCAAGGTCGTGTGCGGCGGGGCGGTGACGAGCGCGTCGCGCGTCATGACATCGGCGATACGACTCTCGACCGACGCGCGGAATTTGAGATCGCGGCGGGTGAGGATGCCGACGAGCGTGCCGTCCGCCTGGGTGATCGGGATGCCGCTGACGTTGTGCAGCCGCATGGTCTCCTGCGCCCGGCCGATGTTGTCGTCGGGGTGCAGCGTGACGGGGTCGAGGATGACGCCGCTCTCGGAGCGTTTGACCTTGCGGACCTCGCGGGCCTGGGCCTCGACGGACAGGTTGTGATGGATAATGCCGATGCCGCCCTCCTGGGCGAGAGCGATGGCGAGGCCGCTTTCGGTGACGGTGTCCATCGGCGCGCTGATGAGCGGGATGTTGATGCGGATCTGGCGGGTGAGCTGGGTGCTCACGTCGATGTCGCGCGGGTGTACGGAGGCCCGCCGCGGAACCAGCAGGACATCGTCAAAAGTGAGTGCTTCGCCGACGATTTTTCCGGAGTGGAGGTCTGCCATAGGTCGAGAGAATACGACCGGCGGGTGTTTCGTCAAGCCTCGTGGGCGGCGCGCGCGGATCGGTCCGCTCAGCCAGCACGGAGCAGCTCCGGGGCCAGGAGCGCGGAGGCGATCGTGCGCGCGTTGAACAGCATGTGCGCGAGGATGCACGGCCAGAGAGCCCCGCCGCGCACACGCACGTACCCGAGCACGACGCCCATCACGATGAGCGGCAGCATGTCCTGCGGCTGGCCGTGAATGAGGCCGAACGGGACCGCGGACGCGAGGATCGCGGGCCAGCGCAGATGCCAGTAGCGATAGACCGTTTGCAGGATGACGCCGCGGAAGAGCAGTTCCTCGACGAGCGGGGCGACGAGGACGGCACCGGCGGCGAGCTGGAGCACGCCCCAGCGGCCCCAGGCGCTGGCGGCGAGCGCGTCCAGGACTGGGTGCATGGGCGGCGGCAGATCCGGGTGCAACCACTTCCAGAGCACGACGCCCATGCCCCAGAGGACGGTGACGAGCGGGAGCAGGGCCAGAAAGCCGCCGCAGCCGAGAGCGACGCCGCGCGCGAGGCTGCGGTGGATCGGGCTCGCAGCCGGCGCGCGGGCGCGGCGGAGCAATACGAGCATGAAGGCGCTGGCTGCGAGTTGGCCGAGCATGTTGCCACACTGCTGGCGATGCCAGGCGCTGGTGCCCGGTTGCGCGATCTCGGCGGCGGGCAGACCGTGCGTGCAAACGTCGGCCAGGGCCATCTGGAGGGCAAGATACGCGAGCACGGCCGCGGCGAGGCCGAAGACCGTCGGGCCGTCCGCCGGGAATGCGACGCCGGCCAGCGGGTCGCGCCACCGCCGGCGCAGGACGAGCGCGGCGGCGAAAACGGCGAGGCAAACGGTGCCGGCCGCCAGCAGGCCCAGGTCGACAGCTTGCAGGATGGAAGACACGTCAGCTAGCATTGGTGCGGCGGGTGTAGCGGCGCGGCGTCCGACGTACGCTGGCGGCGCAAAGGAATTCGCGGTGGCGAACGTTCTGGACGAGATTCTGGCCCACAAGCGGGTGGAAGTCGAGCAGGCGCGCCGGGCACGTCCGGTAGAAACGCTGAAATCGCAGCCGGGGTATCTGCTGCCGCCGCGGAATTTCTATGGGGCGGTGACGGTGCCGCGTCGCGGTCGGCCGAACCTGATCGCGGAGATCAAGCGGGCAAGCCCGTCGGCGGGCGTGCTGCGGGCGGATTTCGATCCCGTCGCGATCGCGCGGCAGTACGAGCAGGGCGGGGCCCAGGCCCTCAGCGTGCTCACCGACGAGCGGTACTTCGGCGGGCGTCTGGAGCACATCGCGCAAGTGAAGGCCGCGGTGGGGTTACCGGTCCTGCGCAAGGATTTCCTGGTGGACCCCTACCAAGTGTACCAGAGTCGCGCCGCGGGCGCGGACGCCGTGCTGTTCATCGCGGAAGCGCTGGTCCTGCCGCTGGTCGTCGAGCTGGTGACGCTGGCGCGGTCGCTGCAGATGTGGGTGCTGCTGGAGGTGCACACGGCGGAGCGGCTGGAGCAGGTGCTGCAGACGTTCCGCGGTCCCCTGCGCACCGGCGTGCTGCTGGGCATCAACAACCGGGACTTGGGGACGCAGACGGTGGATCTTGCCACGACGGAAACGCTGGCCGGCCGGATTCCGGCGGGGGTCCCCATTGTCGCCGAGAGCGGCATCAAGAGCCGGCGGGACGTGGAGCGGATGCACGCGGCGGGGGCGCGGGCGCTGTTGGTCGGGGAGGCGCTGCTGCGCAGCGGTGACGTGGGCGTGACGATTCGCGAACTGCTGGGGTAGGGTCCTGGGAACGTGCCACGGGTGGGCGCAAGACAAGGCCGAGCGGTGGGGGATCACCGCTCGGCCCAACTGGGGACAGTGGCTAGTCTGTCTGGAGTCCGTTTACTGGAGCAGAGACAGCACCTGCGTGCTCTGCTGGTTCGCCAGCCCGAGCAGGGACATCGCCGACTGCAGGAGCACATTCTGCCGGTTCAGCTCCGCGCTCGCGCTTGCGTAGTCCACGTCGTTGATGACGCTCTGGACCTTCGCCAGACCCTCCTTGTTGTTGTTCAGGGCGTCGACCGCGGTGCGGACCTGGAACTTCTGGAAGCCGCCGACGCGGCCCTGCACGGTGGCGACCTGTTTGGCCGCGGCGCGGGCAATCGTGGCCGCCTGGGTGGGGTTGCTCAGCAGCGAGTTTGCGCCGCCGCTGGCGAGCGATTTGAGATACCCGTCGGTCTGATTGCCGAGCTGGGCGGTATACAAGCCGTCAATGCCGAGCGTCGCCAGGGCCTCGCCGTTTGTGCCGAGGCTGAAGGTGGCACCGCTCCTTCCGCTGGTGCCATCGCCGTAGATGGAGATGGTGGTCGACCCGGCGGTGGTCATGGCGTTCTGGAAGGAGAGGCTGATGCCGTTGCCGCTGAAGTTGACGTGGTTGCCGTCGACGGCGGCTTTCTGGCCGTCGACCGTCACGACGGCATCGGTGCCGCGGGCGTTCTTCTCGGCCACGCCGGCGCCGTCGATCAGCTTGGTGCGGACGAAGGCGCTGGAACCGGCGGCCATGCTGGTCAGGTCCATCTGCGTGCTCGCCGACACGTAGGTGGCGGAGACGCCGGTCTGGTTGGCGGCGGCGTTGACCTTGGCGACGACGGAGGACACGGCCTCGCTCGAGGCGACCGAGATGACCGCGGTCCCGAGCAGGCCCTGGACCATGAAGTTGCGGGTGTGCGTCGAAGTCCCGGTCAGGATGCCGCTCACCGCAGCGTTTTCGGCGGCCGAGGTCAAATTGACGGTGAGGGTGGCGTCGTCGGTCCCGGCCTTTCGGCTGTAGACCTTGACGTCGCTGACCTTGGTGGCATCGGCGACGGAATAGTTAATGCCGAGCGAGCCGTCGATCAGGTTCTTGCCGTTGAAGTTTGTGCTGCCGACGATGCGGTCGATCGAGGACAGGGCGTCGTCGATCTGGGACTGGTTGGCCGCGATCTCGTCGCTGGTCAGGGCCGCGTCGTTGGCCGTTTGGTTGGCCAGGCTCGTGATGTCGGTCATGAGGCTGCCGATCTGGGTGAGGGAGCTGTCCGCCACGCTGAGCATGGCGTCGGTGCGCTGGTTGTTGGAGATACCGGCGTCGACCGCGGTGAGTTGTGAGTTCAGCTTGGTGAGAGCGAGCAGACCGGCGGGATCATCCGCCCCGGTGTTGATCTTCTTGCCGGTCGCCATTTGGTGCAGAACGCTTTGCTGGGCGGACGCTGTCTTGTTGAGGATGTTCAACAGGGACAGAGTGCCTACATTGTTGATTGTCATTGCCATGCGTCTTTCTCCTCGCAGATGCTTGGGAAACGATCCTGGATGAAGCCTTCAATACGCCGGCGGTGCCCGGCACCCGCGGCGTGGCAAGAACGCCCGCACGGGCTGAGCGAGGTCTCAGAATGGCGCGGCGTCGTGCGCGGTTTCGTTCGGAGTATTCCGCGAATAGGGCCCCGGACCGGACCGGGCAAATTTTTCTTTCACAGTTTGGCCTGACGGCGGCCCGGGCGGGGCCGGAAAGAAAGAACCGGGCGGTGACGGCTCACCGCCCGGTCGCAAGGAGCATGTAAGGTCGCGTGTTCGGAACGCTGGTTTACTTCAGCAGGGCGAGCACCTGCGTGCTCTGCTGGTTGGCCAGACTCAGCAGCGACATGGCCGACTGCAAGAGCACGTTCTGCCGGTTGAGCTCGGCGCTTTCCGCGGCGTAGTCCACGTCGTTGATGACGCTCTGGACCTTCGACAGGCCCTCCTTGTTGTTGTTCAGGGCGTCGACCGCCGTGCGGACCTGGAACTTCTGGAAGCCGCCGATGCGGCCCTGCACGGTGGCGACCTGTTTGGCCGCGGCGCGGGCAATCGTGGCCGCCTGGGTGGGGTTGCTCAGCAGCGAGTTTGCGCCGCCGCTGGCGAGCGA
>CAIWOY010000447.1 GCA_903914415.1 uncultured Phycisphaerales bacterium
CACCACATTCTGCTCGTACCACCGCACCGTGTTCGGCACGCCCACCTCGTACGGCACCGTCGCCTTCCACCCCAGCACGCGCCGGGCCTTCTCAGCCGAAAAGTACGACCGCCGACCCATCAGCCACACCGCGTACCGCGTCACAAACGGCGGCTTCTTCCAATTGAATGCGTGGCCCAGGCATTCCAGCACGAACCCCGCGCAGTACGCCGCCCGGTACGGCGCATGCCTCGTCACCGGCGGTGCGCCGATCGCCCGGGCGAGCAGGTCGAAGTACTGCTGCTGCGTGATCTCGCCGTCGTTGCTGCAATTGAATGCCTGACCGCTGCAATCCGCTCGGCCGGCCGCCTCGATCGCCGCCTCCGCGATGTTCCCCGCGTAAACCACGTTCAGCCGGTTATCGCCGGGGCCGAGGATTTTGGCCTGGCCGGCCTTAATCATGTTGTAGAGCCGGGCGATCGTCGTGCGGTCACGCTCGCCGTAGATCCACGCCGGCCGGATGACCGTCAGCTCGATGCGGCCGGCCTTGTGCGCGTCCCACGCGATCCGCTCGGCGGCGATCTTCGACCTGCTGTAATACGCCCACTTGTACAGCTTGTATCCCAGCTCGAACGTCTCATCGACCGTTCCGTCTTTCGTGTGATAGCCGTAGCAACTGATCGAGCTGATGTGCACCAGCCGGCGGACCTTCGCGGCGACCGCGGCCTCGACCACGTTCCGCGTCCCGTCGATCGTGATGCGCTGAAACTCCTCCCACGGCCCCCAGTCGCCGACCTTCGCGGCCGAGTGATACACGACGTCGACGCCCGCGCACGCGCGCCGCAGCGACCCCGGGTCCGTGATGTCCCCGTCCGCGAACTCGACGCCCTGCGTCTGCAGCCACGTGCGGTCGCTGCCCGGACGCACGAGTGCTCGGACGGGCATCCCCCGTTTACGCAATTGCTCGACAATGTGGCTGCCGAGCAATCCGGTCGCACCAGTCACAAGGTTCATGAACGTCACTCCCCGCCGACGCCTCGCGTCTTCACTCTTAACTCTTAATTCTCAATTGTTGATTCTGACCTCGTTCACCGCGGCCGCGCCAGCAGCGCCGCCGCGTGGTCCGCGATCTGCCGCGCGCTCACGCCGCAATAGTCCAGCACGTCGTCCGCGCTCAGCGCCGACTTCGGAATCCGCTGGCAGCACAGCGCATCGACGCGCACGCGGCACGTCCGCGCCGCAATCTCCGCCACGGCCGCTCCCACGCCGCCGCCGTAGTTGTCCTCGACGACCAGCGCCTGCGACCCCGCCCGCACCAGCACGTCCATCAGCCGCTCCGCATCCACCGGCAAGCAATACGCGTCGATCACCGTCGCACGCACGCCCTGCTTCGCCAGCAGGTCGGCGGCCCGCAGCGCCTCGTGCACCATGTACCCTGCCGCGACCAGCGCCAGATCGTCCCCGCCGCGCAGCACCTGGAACCCGCCCGGCTCGAAGCTGGTCTCCTCGCCGTACAGCAGCGGCACGTCCGGCCGATGCGTCCGCATGTAACACAGGCCGCGCTGCTCGACCATCAGCCGCGTCAGCTTGTACGCCGCCATCGCGTCCGCCGGCTGCAACAGCCAGCACAGCGGCCGCGTCCGGTCGTCGCTCCGCACGGCCGTGTACGCCCGGAAGTACGCCACGTCCGCCAGCGACATCTGGCTCGGCCCGTCGGCCCCCAGCGAAATCCCCGCGTGCGACCCGACCAGCTTGACGTTGGCCCGCGAAATGCTGGCCAGCTCGACCTGGTCGTACGCCCGCGCGATGAATTTCGCGAACGAGTTCACGAACGGGATGAACCCGGCCGCCGACAGCCCAGCGGCGGTGGATACCAGGTTCTGCTCGGCGATCTTGCCCTCGAAAGACCGCTCCGGGTGCGCCTTCCCGAAAATGTCGGAGTACGTCGAGTTGCTCACGTCGCCGTCGAGCGACACAACCTGCGGGATCAGGTCTCCGGCGACCTTCAGCGCCACGCCGTACGCCCGCCGCGTCGCGATCTTGCCCTTCTTCAGGACCGCCGCCAGCCCGACGCCTTCCATCGCATCGGCGAACGACGGCCACGTCACCTCGCGCGGGTCCTTTCGCTGTGGTACCCCGCCTTGCGACGGCGCCGGCGGCCGACCCACCGCCTCGCTGCCCGCGTACGCCGCCACGGTCTTCTCGAGCGACGCATACGCCGCCGGCAGATCGGCTTCCGTCAGCGGCTTGCCGTGCCAATTGCCCTTGGTGAGTTGCTCCACGCCCCAGCCCTTGATCGTGCGGGCGACGATCGCCAACGGCCGGTCAACGGCACCGATCTTCGCAAACGCCGCCGCGAGCGCGTCCGGATCGTGCCCGTCCAACTCGACGACCTCCCACCCGAACGCCCGGAGCTTCGCCGCCAGTCGCTCGTGCGCCTGCTGCGGCGACACGTAATCCGCCTGCCCCTGCCCGTTCGCGTTGAAGACCGCGCAGACGTTCGTCAACTTGTGGTCCGCGACGAAGTCCGCCGCCTCCCAAATCTGCCCCTCGCGCGACTCGCCATCGCCGATCAGCACGTAGATGCGCCGGTCCCGCCCATCCACCCGCGCCCCCAGCGCCAGCCCCGCGGCGACGCTCAACCCCTGCCCGAGGCTGCCCGTGGCGGCATCGAAAAACGGAAAGCCCTCGCCGGGGTTCGGATGCCCGTCGAGCACGCTGTTCCGCGTGCGAAGCTGGTCGAGATCGGCAATCGTGAGCGGCCTGCGGGTGGCCCCGATCTTGCCAACGCTCCCGCCCAGATCAGCATACGCAGCATATATTATCGGAACCGCGTGCCCCTGCGACAGCACCAGCCGGTCCGCGTTCCCGTTCGACGGGTCCGCTAGATCGTACCGCATCTGCCGGTACATCAGGTACGTGACGATGTGTGCCAACGAAAGCGCACTCGACGGATGCCCCGACCCCGCTTTCGCGGTCATGCCCACCACCAGCTTGCCCAGCTCCGCCGCCTTCCGCTGAATCGCCGCCGCCAGCGCCATACCCGCACTCCCAACCACGAGCCCATCGCTTGATGCCCCCGATGGAGCGGGCAGTCTAGCGAGCGGCTACATCGCGGGCAAGGCGGCCGAGAGGTTGGCGCCGGGCCCTGAATCTGGGATACTCAGGGGCTCGGAACTCGTGGACAAGCACGGCCCCGCCGCCCCGGCGGTGATGAAAGGCTGGAAACGTCATGCATTATCCCCATCGCATCAGCAAGATCAAACGCAAGCGCAAATGCGGCTTTCTCGTGCGCATGCGCACCCACAACGGCCGCAAGCTCATCAACCGCAAACGCCGCGTCGGCCGCCGGGTGTCCGTCGCGTAACGCCCCGGTCTTGTGACGACCCCGCCGCATTTGTATAACGCTGTTGAGCCCCAGCGCCCGTAGCTCAACTGGATAGAGCATCGGCCTTCGGAGCCGAGGGTTGGGGGTTCGAATCCCTCCGGGCGCGTATCTGTTCCATCGACAGCGGTTTCGCCGGGCAACCCGCGGCACGGCGCCCTGGAAACCCGTCGCCGCCCACGGTACTCTTGGCGCGCATGGCGTGCTTGGAAAGCACTGCTGGAACCAGGGGACCATGATGGGGTGTCGTCATGCCTGAGAGCGACTTCGGATCGCACGCGGTGGAGCCGTTGGACACGCAGGACGAAGAGCTGATCGGGATGGATC
>CAIWOY010000448.1 GCA_903914415.1 uncultured Phycisphaerales bacterium
CGATCGCGCACCCGGAAAGCAATCAAAAAAGCATGCCGCAAGAGCCATCCCGCCAACGACTTACCGGAGGAGCTCCCATCGAATCCTGCGGATCGGATCGCGGCCGGGCCGCGCGTTGTCCGAACCCCCCACGCGAGTGGGGGGCCGCGTGTCGCGCTCGTCCGAACCCCGCACGCAAGTGCGGGGGGCTCCGCTGGTGCCTGATTCCCATCTCGCACCTGGACGTGCGGAAATCCCTTCCCGCGTCCTTCCCCTCTCCCCGCCCCGGACGAGGGGCCACCGTACGTAGCCGGGGGTGGAGCCCGTCACGCCGGGCGGAACCCCCGGCCGCCGACGCCCCGGCCCTCCTCTTTTCTCGAACCCCGGGCGGGGTGACCGGCGGTAGCCACGGCCTGCGTCCCGCCCCCACCCGTGCCGCTCCGCCCCTTCCACGCCGCCGTGCTGGACGTATAATGGCTTTGTTCCCCGGATCCGCTGGGGACGCCCCCAAGTAGTTCAGGGACGCCCGTCGGTGGTCGCGGAACGCTCCGGTGCGGCCGGGCCATGTCACACCGGGCGAGCCTGATTTCGCACAAGGGGCCGTGCGGAGACTCGTCGACAGCAACACAAGGGGCGTAACAGATGCCGACCGACACGTACATGCAGGCGCGTTGCCCTAATCCAGAGTGCGGGCGCCAGTGCCGGGTCAAGGCAGAGTTCTGGGGTAAGACGGCGACATGCGAAGCCTGCGGGAAACCCTTCGTCCTGGTGCCGACCAGCGCCAGCGCCTGGGACCCCGTCGCCGGCGCTTCGCAATTAACCCAGGACGTGCCGCCGGGACCGACGGTGTTGGCCTGCGGGCCGGTCGAACGTAGGGGATCCAGCAATTCGGCGCCGCCAGAAGCGGCGCCTGCCCCTGTAACCCCCGCAATATCAAACGGGGGCCCTCGGCCGCCGCGACGTGCGCCCCTCGCCCGGGCCTGGGTTTTCGGCCTAATCGCAATCACAGTCTGGCTCGGCGCATCCCTTGTCTGGGTCGCCTCCGCGGCGCGCCGTCTCACTGATCCAAACGAGTTCACGAAGACAGAGAGGTTCGACCCTCCGTATAGAACCCCTCCTGGCGTCCTGTACATGACCGAGCGGACCACCTTCCGGGCGCCACTTGTGATCCTCGCCTGGCCTCTAGTGAGCGCCATCGTCGCGGGCATCGCTTTCTTCGCGGTGAGTCGCGGGATGAGAGGGGCCAAGCGCGGGAGCGAAGGCCCTGACGCGAAAACACTGGCACGTTCAACCGTTGAAACCCCTCGGGAGCGCCGAACCGGCGGAGGGGACGGAGTCCATAAGACCATGATTGACGGCGCCGAGGACCCCGGAGAGGACCGTCCTCCCCCGTCCGCGAAGCCCGACGCGGCAGGGTGCCAGACCGGGCTCACGACCTCCGATGAGGTTTCTTTGCCCAAGGCCCTGGAACGGAATAGCTACATCAACGAGACGCAACAACACGCGCCAAGCCACGCGTACATCCAGGTGCGCTGCCCGAATCCAGCGTGCGGGCGCGAGTATCGCGTCAAGGCGGAGTTCTCGGGTAGGACCGTCACATGCAAGGGCTGCAACCGGAAGTTCGCTATTACGCTGGCGCCCGCAACCGCACCCGCGGCACCAGTTGGCGGAACACACCGCAAGGACACTGGCGCGCCGCGTCCGGTACGCAGGCGGTCCGCTCCGTCCGCTTCGACGAATCTCGAAAGACGCGTTTTGACCATAACCCTTGCCGGTGTGGGTGTCATTATCGCGGGCCTGGGCACGTGGCTCTTTCTAGCTCTCCGCGCGCCGACTGCAGCCAGGGAACCGAACGCGAGTGTCGCTTCCCTTGTTGCTCCCCACGCCGAGATTGCCGCTGCACCGCCAACGCCCTTCCCGAGCGAAAAGCCGAACTCCAAGCGCGACGTAGCAAAGGCGCAACCGGCCAGGGTCCCGCCCGTCACCGCGCAAACCTCCGACAGCGAGGGGCCTACTCTCGCCGCGGAGCCAAAAACGCCTGATCCCAAGCCGGCGAAGAAAGGGACCCGTCCACATACGACAAAAACCGTGGTCCGCGCCGAACGCAAACCAGCCAAGGACACCGACGGCGCCGTCCTTTCAAAGGTTAAAAAGGCAATCACGGACGGTGCGCCCGAAGACCTTCTGGCGCTACTCAAATCAGACTACAGTCCAACGATTGAGCAAATCCGATGGGGCCTATACCCTTGGTTCGTGTTCCTCGAAGATGAAAAAGAGTCGTATACCACAGTGCCGGGGGGGCGACTTCATTTCGGTATCGATGCTGTGTGGGTGAACCCTAAGAGCGACGGGCAAGCTACTGCAACGGCCTTTGCACTTGAGCCGAAGTGGGAGACAGCGCCGGGAGGTAATTCGTCAGGTTGGTTCCTGAGCACCGAGGGCAAGAACATCAATTTCATTGCGCAGAAGGCGTGGGTTCTCGTCCCAGACGATGCGCAGCTAGGCAGCTTAACAGTGAAGGTCAGTACGGATGCCGAAGGGCCCCCGGACGAGCGCGGGGATGGAAAATGGACGGCAAAGAAAGCGTACAACCTCGTCGTTGCTCCCTGGCCCCTCCCTGATCGCGAAGCCATCCTGTGCATCTGGGCGTACGCGATAAACGAGGGACGCAAGTTCGAGACATATCCCAACGGCGTGAGCGAGGAGACTAAGAATATCATTCGGTGGGCCGATCAGCTTCTTGACGGCGAATTCCGCGAATATGCCGACCCGAGCGTAAAGACCCTGTTGCAGCAACTGCTGCACGACTCGGAGTACACGAAGCAAGTCAAGCAGAACCTGTCTAAGTGACTGTCCTTCTCATCCTGAATCCTCTGTTCCATACCGAGGTGTTTCAGTGTTGAGTCCCGCGGCGGCACGCTTACGCTGCCCCTGGCAGGCGGGGTGATGCCCGGTGCCCTTGACACGCGACGAACGCTCCGCGCTCAAGAGCGACGACGGCGCGTCGCGTGTCAAGGGTGCCTCAAACGCCGGAGTCTGGGAGCGGGGCCTGAGTAGGAGCACGCGGACGCGCGGCGGCCGCTCGCCGCCCCGTTGCGCCCGTCCCCGGTCACTTGGTCCGGCCTCGCTCAACCCGTTATTCGCTAGTCGCCCCTCGCAACTCGTTCCCCGGCGTTCCTGCCCTCTTCTCCTTCGCGTCCTTCTGTCCTTCGTGGTGAATCCCCGCCACCGACCGCCAATAACGCACAAAACCGCCCACCCGCCGCCTATCTCGCCCAATTCCCCCGCCCCGCCTTGCCCATTGCCCTTTCTATGATAGTATTCCTAGCATGACCGCCTCGTCTCCCCGCGCCCGTTCCGCGCTCCGTGCCCGCCCAGCGCATCCCGTGCATCCAGGCGCGCACGGCGCCGCCCGGCCGGCCCTGGTTATCGGAAGATTCTCATTTACGACCCCTACAAACATGAGCATCTTGAGTCCCTTCGGCCCGGGCGCTCAGAAACGCGATATTATCGCCCCTCCAACGTGCTCATTGAGCATCTTCCGCTCCGCGTGCCCGCGCACGACCGGTTTCCTCGTGCCCGCCCCCAATAGCCCGCCCCGCCCTTCAACTCCGTCTTCCATTCGTAATTCTTAATTCCCAATTCCCAATTCTCCCACCCGCCGCCAATCTCCGCCACCCGGCAACACTATCGCCCTAGCCCCTTGCTTCTCTCCATTCCTGAGGAATACTACTAGTGCTCACGCAGTGCCAGAGCCTGCCTTGACGGCCCGCTCGGCGGGTGTGGCACCGGCCCTGAACCGGTGAAACGTGCACCCCACACCCGCTGACCCGGTTCGAGACACGTGCCCGGACGCGTCTGCACAGCGCTGTCGCTTGCGGACGGAGGACGCCCGGTGCACCGGCGATCGCCTGGCCGCGGCTGCCTGTGAAGTCCCGGGCCCTCCCGCGACTCAGCGTAGCACCGGAGCGGAAGGGATGCTTCGCGCGCGTCCCGTCTTTTACAAGTGAATAGTCGTTGTCCGCGACGCGGTCTCGTTCGGCCTAGCAAGCCGCGATTGACCCGGATGGGTGACTTGCCGCGCTCGCCTGACGACCACCGTTGCCCCCCCAACGGCGCCGGCGTCGCTCACGCCGGCCAAACCCGGCAACTCGCATCAGTCGTACGCG
>CAIWOY010000449.1 GCA_903914415.1 uncultured Phycisphaerales bacterium
CCACGAGATCGAGCCGTTCCTGCGGAGCCTCTCGGCAAACCTGGCGGGCTTCGAGCTGGACGCCGAGGTCGGCGAGTGGTCCGGCGACGGCAGCGACCACGCCCCGTTCATGAAGCAAGGCGTCTGCACCCTGTCGCTCGGCGGCGAGCTAGGCCCCGGCGTCAAGGGCTACCACACCGCCGGCGACACGTACGACTCCGTCGACCGTCGTGGAACCGTCCAATCCGCGGCGGTGCTGTCGGTGGTCGTGCGGCACCTGGCGGACGCGCCCGAGCGCCCGACCCGGCGCTTGCCGCCCGCGGAGCCCGACAACGCGAAGTGACCGTCCGTCTGTCACCGCCTGCGGGGGATTCAGACCATCGTTGCGGCCCCTTGGCGCACGCGATAGACATCCAGCGCTGTGGCAGGCCGGATGCCACTCGCTATTATTGTGCCGAACCGCGCCGCCTCCCGAGGCGCGTATCGGAGCGTGAACATGAAGCGTCCCCACGTCCGGTCCGGCCTGTGCCTGTTTCTGCCCGTGCTCGCGTGGGTCGCCTGCTCCGGCTGCGTGGCCGCTTCCTACGTGATTCAGCTCGCCGACGGCCAGTTCGCCGTCAACGGCAACGTCGAGCCGATCGACAGCGTCCTCGCGTCCGGCCAGCTCTCCGAACAGGACGCCGCCAAGCTCCGGTTGATCGTCCTGGCGCGCGATTACGCCGCCAACACGATCGGGCTCAATGCGGGCGACGCGTACACCACGTTCTACGACACGCAGGGCGACCCGCTGGCGTGGAACCTGTCCGCGGCCCGCCGCGACGCGCTGGTGCCGAAGACGTGGCGTTTTCCCATCGCCGGCGAGTTCCCGTACCTCACGTTCTTCGACGAGCCGTTCCTGCGGCAGACGGAGCAGGACCTGCTCAACGCGGGGTACGACACGTTCAGCTACGAACTGGACGCGTACAGCACGCTGGGCGTGTTCGCGGACCCGGTCCGCTCGCCGATGCTCCAGCGCGACCCGCTCTCGCTGGTCGAGACGATCATCCACGAGCTGCTGCACAACACTGTCTGGCGAGCGAGCCAAACCACGTTCAACGAGTCGCTGGCCACGTTCGTCGGACGGCAGGGCGCGGTGGACTTCCTCCAGGTGACGTTCGGCGACGCCTCGGGGTGGCCGGAGTTCGCGACGAAGTTCTACGCCGACAACGACGCCGTCAACGCGTTCCTGATGCAGCTCTACGCCGACCTCGACGCGTACTTTGCACAGCCGCTCACTTCGGACGAGAAGGTCGCGGGGCGCGACGCGGTCTACCAGGCGGCGCGCGACCGCTTCAGCGCGCAGGTTCAGCCCACGCTGAATTACCCGGATGTCTTCGGCGGCTATGCCGGCCTACCCACCAACAACGCCTGGGTGCTGGGGAACCACCGCTACAACCTCGACCTGGGGGTCTTTGCGGCGGTTTACAGCGCCAACGGCGACAACTGGCCGGCGACGCTGGAGGTGTTCCGCGCCGCAGCCGCGGCGCCCGGCGACCCCGTCGCCTACCTCCGCGACTGGGTCGCCGCGCACTCCGCGCCGTGAATCCGAACTCCACACGAGACGGCCCGCACCCTCGTGCGGCCGCTTACCTGTGATCGCCCACTGGACAGCGCTCCTACGGGCATGTGGTGCCGATCCGCCCCACAAAGCAATCGATATCCGCGAACGTGACGATGCCGTCGCCATTGCAGTCCGCGTTGAGCCACGGGCACGGCCAGTGCGGCCAAGCCGACTCGCCCGACAGCGCGGCGACGAACAGGTCGATGTCCGCGAAGGTGACGCGTCCGTTGCAGTTCATGTCGCCGTTGCACGACGGCGGGCACTTGTTCCCGATGCGGCAAGTCGTGTTATCGCCGTAGTAGTGACCGCCGGCGATGACACAGGCGGCCTCTATGATCACCGAGCACGTACCGGCGGTGGAGCAACAGGCACCGGTCGGCTGTAGGCACGGATTCGGCGTGCAAGTCCACCATTCACCGTGCCAGATGTCGGGCGGCTGGCAGTTGGCGTGAAACGCGATCGAGCAACCGCCAGCCGGGGTGCAACAGGCACCGGACCACGGACAATCCATGCAGTTAGTGCCCGCACCCAGCCACAGATTCGGCGTCAGGCAGTTGAGTTGCAGCGTGAGCGTGCAACCGCCCGTCAGGGTGCAGCAGGCACCCAACTGCGGGCATGGGTTCGGCGAGCAAGTCGTCCATTCGCCGAGCCAACTGTCGGGCGCGGTGCAGTTCGCTTGTGCGATAACTGTGCACGTGCCAGCCGGCGTGCAGCAGGCGCCCGTCGGCGGCGGGCAGTTGTTGGGCGAGCAGCTCGTCCATTCGCAGTGCCACACGCCGGGCGGCTGGCAGCCGGCTTGCGTCGTGAGCGAGCAAGCGCCTGCTAGGCAGCAGACACCGAGGCCCGTGCACGGGTTGGGCATGCACGTGCGGCCTTCACCCGCGAACGTCGCGCCGAAGTCGGTACAGATGGCAGCGTACGTCTCGATGCAGCATGTGCCCGGACCAAGGCCACAGCAGGCGCCCGGCAGACCGGACATCACGATCATCTCGTACGTGTTTCCGCCGGTGCACGGCAACGCGGGATCGAACGGCGCGGTGACGATGAGTTCCCACCAGCCGGGCGTCGCCTGCGCCGCCGGCAAATATATGACGCCGCTGCTCCCGGCGGTGAAGGTGGCGCTGTACCCACCCGGCGCCGGGCACGGCGTGCACGGATCCACCAGCGGTCCCGAGATATACACAACCCCGTCGAACTGGGCACCCACATACAGGGCCAGGTCGCCGGTCGTGTGGTGGTACAGGTACCAGTCGAGGTCCCGCCATATATCATTGTTCGGATCGGTCCAGACCGAGATCGTCCCGCACACGCCGGCGCCGCAACTGGGCAGCGTGATGAACTTGTTCGGCGTATAGTTGCAGCCGCCGTCGACCGTGTCGGTCGGTTGGCCGCAGTTGGGCTCGTTCTCCGGAATCATGAACGTGCCTGTATCGCAGGTGCAGAAGAAGTCCGCGCAAACCGTGCCCTGGCCGAACCAGCTCCCGCCCAATGCGCAGCACTCGGCGTAGGTCTGGGCGGCGACGCAGCCGGTGGGCGTGCAGCACGCGCCGACGTCGCAATCGCCGGCGCACGACATGTAGAGCCAGTAGCGGCTGCCGCAGGGGTATTCCCGCGACGTGCCGCGGTACGCGGGCCGGACGACCACGAAGAAGTCGCCCCACGGGTGGCTCGGGTCGGCGACCTTGGTCTTGCAGAACGAGAACTCGATCGACTCGCCGGCCTTGGCGAACACGTCAACCGAGGTGTCCACGGTGCCGGCGCAGGGGTTCTGCGGCGTGAGCAAATTCCAGATCAGCACCTCGGCATCGAACTTGGCGTACACCGAGATGTCGATCTTCCGGGCCTCGCACGACGTTCCGGTCGGGTCCAACCAGATCGGGTTGAGGCTGTTGTAGGTGAGGTCCACGAAATACCAGTCGTTATCCCGCGCGTTGGTACCGCTAGTCACGAACGTCCCCGACGTGCCACACCACGCCGTGTTGCAGACGAGCTCGTTGGGGACGAGCGGGGTGTCGCCGGCCGCGCAGCCCGAGTCGTAAGTGTCGGACCAGCCGTCGGAGCACACG
>CAIWOY010000450.1 GCA_903914415.1 uncultured Phycisphaerales bacterium
AGACTGCGGGAGGACCTGCGCGGCGCGCGAAGATCCCGACTGTGTGTAGTACGGGGAGGCTCGACGCCGGCGTACGGCCGACACGGGGGTCGGCCGCTACACCCGGTAGGGGGCGTGGATGACCGGGAGGTCACGTTCTGCGTCGTGTCCCAGGACGAGCGCGCGCCAGACCGGGACCAGATGCTGCGCGAGGCGTTCGAGCTATTGGGTGACGGCGATCTGGCGGCCGGGCTGCGGGCGATGCAACGCAGCGTCGCCGACGCGTCGGTGGCGGTGCTCGGTGATCTGGATGCACAATGCCGGGCGGTGCGCGGCATCCCGCTCGACGAATTGCTGGCGAAGGCGCGCATCTATCTGGCGAGCCGGGCCGGGCACGGGCGGGGGTTCCGGCTCAATTCGGCGACGAAGTACGAACGAGGGGCATTGGGCCGGATGCTGACACGCCAAGCTGAAATCCTGCTCGCGCGGGAGCATGACGGACGAACTGTGGAGGAGTGGGCGAGCCAGCTCAGCGCGTACGACGCGCTGAAGCCCGATGCGCGGCTGCTCGTCGCGGACGCGGCGCGGGCGGGGGCGCTGCTGGCGGCGCGGCTGCGTTTTGATCCGGCGTTGAAGGAGAAACGCGCCGAAACCGCGCGCCTGACCCGGCTGCGGACGGACCTGATGCACCTGGCGGGCTGGGTGGCGTCGCTGCCCGGATACATGGACCTGAGCCCGGACGACGGGTGGGTCGACCCGGTCGAGCCGCCGAGCGCGGGGTTGGCCGCAGCCAGTCAGCCCGGCGGCCCGGAGCGCGGCGGGCCTGAGGCGGACTCGCGACCGGCGGATTCCGAGCCGAGTGTGGAGTAAAGGACCATGACGGCATTGCCGCGGTCAGCACCGGCCGTTGCCCGGACCGACCTGCCCGAGCTGGTCAAGCGCGGCAAGGTCCGCGATCTCTACAAGCTCGGCGAACGGCTGATGATCGTCGCGACTGACCGGGTTTCCGCGTTCGACGTCGTGATGGATCAGCCGATCCCCGGCAAGGGCGTTTTGCTGACGCAGATGTCGCGGTACTGGCTCCAGGCGCTGCCCGCGTGCACGCCGCACCACCTGGAGTATGTCGTCGATGACGAGCACGTGCCGGCCGGCTATGAGCCGCACCTCGCCCAGCTACGAGGGCGGACGATGGTGGTGAAGCGGGTCGAGATTCTGCCGATGGAGTGCATTGTGCGGGGGTACATCAGCGGCAGCGGCTGGAAGGAGTACGCGGCGACCGGTCGTGTGAGCGGTGTCGAGCTGCCGGCCGGCCTGCGGCGCGGCGAGAAGCTGCCGCGGCCGGTTTTCACGCCCTCGACGAAGGCGGAGGTGGGGCACGACGAGCCGATCTCGCTGGACCGGGCGGCCGAGGTCGTCGCGCGGTTCCTCGCGTCCCGGCGAAGCGTCGCGGGCGATCCGCGGGAGCTGCTGGAGCGAATCCGGCAGCGGACGATCGACATCTACAACCAGGCCGCGGCGCACGCCGAGCGGTGCGGCATCATCCTGGCCGATACGAAGTTCGAGTTTGGGTTGTCGGGCGGTGAACTGGTGTTGGCCGACGAGGTGCTGACGCCGGATTCGTCGCGTTTCTGGCCGATGGAGGGGTATCGGCCGGGTGACGATCCGCCGAGCTTCGATAAGCAGTTTCTCCGCGACTACCTGGAATCGGTGGGCTGGGACAAGCGACCGCCGCCGCCGGCGTTGCCGGAGGACATCGTCGTCAAGACGCGGGAGCGGTACGAAGAGGCGTATCGGCGGTTGACGGCGGCGTAGTTACGTTGCGGCGAGGTGCGCACGCACGCTTTCGGGGGTGACGCCGACCACGGCGACGCGTTTGAGCGGCTGCGCGTGGCCGCGAAGGATCGTCACGTCGCCTTTCTTTACGCCGAGGACACTGGCGAGCAGCGTGACGACCGCGGCGTTGGCCTGGCCCGCTTCGGGCGGGGCGGTGACCGCGACTTTGAGCGCGCTTCCGAGCACGCCAACCACGCGGGTGCGCGAGGCGCCGGGGACGACTTTCACGGTGAATTCCACCCCCCGGGCGGTCGCGACGATGGCCAGCGCGGCGAAGTCACTTGGCATTGGTGGAGGCCGCGGACTGCGGAGTCTCCCGCGACGCGGCGGCCGCATCGCGCGGGCCGAATTCGTCGCCGCGGAACGTGTTGCCGAGATACACCTCCCGTACGCGCGGATCGTTAATCAGGTCGACGGGCGTACCCGAGCAGATCACGCGGCCCTCGTGGATCACGTAGCTGCGGTCGGTCACCTTCAGCGTCTCGTGCACGTTGTGGTCCGTCAGCAGGAGCGCAATGCCGTGCTCCTGCAAGCGGTAGAGCTCCTTCCGCAGGTCTTCAACCGCGATTGGATCGACGCCGCTGAAGGGCTCGTCGAGGAGGATCAGCTTGGGGCTGGTGATCAGGGCGCGGGCGATTTCGAGCTTCCGCCGCTCGCCGCCGGAAATGCGGCGTGCGGGGTTGCGGCGGACCTTGGTCAAGCCGAACTGATCGAGAAGCGATTCGACCATGCGCTGCCGTTCCGTCCGTGTCAGCCGCATGGTCTCGCAGATGGCCATGAGGTTCTGCTCGACGGTGAGGCGCTGGAAGACGCTCGGCTCCTGGGAGAGATAGCCGATGCCGCGGCGGGCGCGCTTGTACATGGGGAGGGAAGTGATGTCCTCGCCACCGAAGCGGACGCGTCCGTTCTCGGGCGTGATCATGCCGACGGTCATGCGGAAGCTGGTGGTCTTCCCCGCACCGTTCGGTCCGAGCAGGCCCACGATCTCCTGGGCGTCGACCTGGTAGCTGACGTGATCGACGACCGTGCGACCGCCGTAGGACTTCACCAGGTTTTCAACCTCGAGCAACATAGGGCAGTTCTCCCTAGCGGCGGAGGATTGTGGACAACCTGTGCAGAAGATCGTAAGTCACGGGGTCAGTGGAGGATGGCACAGGTGTGGCTGGGCCGATAACAAATAGGAACAATCTTGGTCTATTGACAGGGGTGCGAAATCGCGCACGTTGTTGTAGGGAAACGAGTTGCGCACGAGAGTGCCTGTTTTCTGCTCGCCGGCGCGAAGAGTACTGGCCGCCGGGCGAGGGGGTCCGGCGGCTTTCGCAAGTTTGTAGCGGCGTACAGCGTTTTTTTTGTTGACAACTCACCGGTCAGTGCTCTCGGGCGAAGGTGTCACCGCACGAAGCGCGTGCGTCCCAGGTCGGGTACCAGTAAGCGGCCGCCGGGCTCAACCGGCAGCAAGCCCGGAAGATACACGAAAGCGGCGGGGCCGACAATCTGGCTGCGCAACACGGTACCAGGGCGATAATCGGCGCGGAGGTGGGGCCCGCGCGCCGTCCACTCGCGGCTGTCGTGGCTGTCGGGGCTGTTGTCGCCGAGGACGAAGAACTCGCCGTCGTTGAGCGTGAAGGGGTGGCCGGGGAATGCGCGGCGCGTCTGGGCGCTGCGCGTGTAGTAGACGTCGCGGTCGATTCGCAGGCCGTGCAGCTCCAGGCGGACGCCGCTGGCCGCCAGGGAGAGCCCGACCGGCGCGCGGCGTGGAGAGGAACGGAGCTCGGCGAGATCGGGCGCGTAGTCGGCATCCGACGTGGAGAGCAGCTCGCGGTTGTCGAGCTTCAAGTAGACGCGATAGTCCACGTGGCCGAATTCGATCACCAGGGGCCAGTCGCGGGGGAGCGGCGGCCGCACGAGCGAGGCGACGACGCGCTGGGCATCCGGGTTGGCGAGCGGAGTCATGGCCAATTCGACGCCGCCGTCGCAACCGACTTGCGCGGAGAAGCGGAAGGGGGGTCGCACCAATTCCCAACGGCACCACCCGTCGCCGTCGTGCAGCGTGAGCTCGGCCACCAGCCGCACGTCCCCGACGAAGTTGCCGCCCGAGCCGCGGTCGTAGCCGTACAGGTCCTCCAGGTATTCGGGGGCCGTGTTGGGGTTGAATGACAGGCGGCGCGGCGTGTCGTCGAGGCCGTCGTACCGGATGATGCGTGCGTCCATGCCCGACCAACCGGCGGCGGCGGCCGGCGGCGGCTCGAGGCTCCGCCAGCGCGGCGCGGGGGGGAAGTCCGCGGTCGCGCGCGGCAGGTGCGCCTGATCGAAGACGATGAACCACAGGGCGCGCTGGATCTCCGGCGGCTTGCGGGCGATGCGGTCGTTGATGAAGACGTCGCCGGCGATGAGCTCGACCTTCTCGCCGGGCAGTCCGACGAGGCGCTTGATGTAGTGCTGCTCGGGGTTGGCGGGATCGCGGAAGACGAGGACGTCCCACCGTTGCGGCGCGATCAGGCCGGAAACGTACGGCCACTTGTGGACGAGAATCCGGTCGCCGGCCTTGGGGACCGTGTCGGCGGCGGTGGGCGTGAGGCGCAACTGGCAGTTGGGGCAGACGATTTCCGTGGGCCGGACGAAGCCGACGCCGGTGGGTGTCGCGGTCGCGAGGGGCGCGAAGTCGAAGACCCAGCCGCAGGCGGGGCAAGTCCGCGTGGCGTGTGCGCCGAGCAGGGATTCGGCCATCGAGCCGGTCGGGATGATGAAGGGCTCGACGAGGAAAGCCCGGAAGATGAAGGCCAGGATCAGGCCGGTCAGCACCGTTTGCAGGGCCTCGGCGACGCGCGTCGCGAGGGAAGGGAGCGGCGCGGGCTCGCCCTCATCCAGTGCGGCGTGACGCGACCAGACCGTCAGCGTGGAGGCCGTGGGTTGTTCGGGATCGTTCACCGGGCGGCGATTCTGTCCGCTGCCGGCCGGCGCCGCAATGGCACAGTGAACGCACAGCCGCCGGAGACGGGTGTCCCGGCGGCTCTACGCGTTTGCTATCGCGCTGCCGAGGTCGCTCCTACGGGCACGTCGTGCCGATCAACGCCACGAACGGATCGATGTCTGCGAACGTCACGGCGAGGTCGTTGTTGGCGTCCGCATTGAGCCACGGGCACGGCCAGCCCGTCCAGAACGACTCGCCCGACAGCGCGGCGACGAACAGGTCGATGTCGGCGAAGGTCACGCGCCCGTCGCAGTTCATGTCGCCTTTGCACGACGCCGGACAGAGATTCCCGGGGCGGCAGACGGTGCCGTCGCCGGAGTAAACACCCCCAGCCGTGGCGCAGTCAGCGCTCGTGACCACCGCGCACGTGCCGTTGGTGGAGCAGCAAGCACCGGTCGCGCCGCACGTCACGACCGGCACGTCCGTGGCGTTGTTGCACATGCAGCCGGCCGCCGTCGTCACTGTCACGGTCAAATGCACCGGGCCGGTGGCCCCGGCGGTGTAGGTGATCTGATTCGTGCCCGCGCCAGCGGTGATCGTCCCGTTCGTGATGGTCCACGCGTACGTTGCACCCACGCCGGCATTCGGCACCGAGGCCGTGTTGTCCGGCGAGTTCGCACAGACCTGCGGCGGGGCCGGTGTGATCGTGCAGTCCGGCAGCGGATTCACGGTTAGCGAGGCGTTGTTGCTCGTTGCCGAGCCGCAGCTATTGGTGGCAACGCAGTTGTAGTTGCTCGCGGCATCACCTGTGCCGGCCGGGTTGATCGTCAGCGTGGCCGTCGTCGTGCCGGAGATGTTGCCGCCGTTGGTCAGGTTCGTCGTGCCCTCGCGCCACTGATACGTCGGCGCGGGCGTCCCCGTCGCAGTCACGGTAAAGCTCGCCGAGCCGCCCGAGCAGACCGTCTGGTTGCTCGGCTGCCCGGTGATCGACGGCGCGACATTGACCGTCAGGCTGGCGTCGTTGCTCGTGGCTGATCCCGACGCATTGGTCGCGACACAGTTGTAATTGGTGGCGGCGTCGCCAGTGCCGACGGGGTTGATCGTCAACGTGGCGGTCGTCGCACCGGAGATGCTCCCGCCGTTGGACAGGTTCGTCGTGCCTTTCCGCCACTGATAGGTCGGCGCCGGCGAGCCGGTCGCCGTCACGGTGAAGCTGGCCGAGCCGCCGGAGCAGACCGTCTGGTTGCTCGGCTGCCCGGTGATGGACGGCGCCGTGCCGCCCGGGGTGATCGTGAAATTGACGTTCGAGATGTCGAAGAAGATGTTTCCGACGGCCTCGACGCGGATGCGCGCGGTCGTGGTGGAGATACTTGGCAGCGTGACCGACTGACTCCCGTCATTGGGCGTGCTGGCCAGCAGGACCGTGGGCCAGGTGTTTCCGCCGTCGGTGGACAGCAGGATTCGGACGTTGGCGCAGCTCACGGGCGCCGCGGTCGTGCTCGCCACGTTCCACGTCACGGTCTGCGTGCCCGACCAGGACACCGCCGTGTTCGGGCTCGTCACCAGGAGCGGACCGGCGGCGGTCGTCACGGTGATGATCATGTCGTCGTAGTTCACCCCGCCGTTGCCGGCCCGGTTGTCGCGGGCCGTGCAGCGGAATTTGACGGTGCGGTTGGTGTTGGGAAGCTGCTCGCCGAAGGCGAGCGTGTTGGCCAGCAGGTTGCTCAGGCGCGGCACGATGCGCGACGGGTCGGTCGTGGGCGTCCAGGGGCGGATGAACGGGCTGGTGCCGTTGTCGGCGATGATCCCGCCGCTGGCCGACTGGGCGGCGCCGAGATCGCGCTCCTCCCAGAAGTACGTGAGCGCGTCCCCGTCGGGGTCGCTGCCGGTGGCGGTGAGCTGGAACGGCGTCTGCTTGGGGATCGTGTAATCCGCCCCGGCGTTCACCGTCGGCGGGTTGTTCCCGGTTGACGTCGTGCTTGCGCAACTGGCACCCGAGCCGGACGTGACGTAGGCCAGGATCTCGCGGTAGCTGTCGGCCGAGAAGTAAGCGTCGCTGTGGGCCTGTAGGTTGTCGGCGCTGCAAATCCCCGCGTAGCTCATGATCGTGGAGCCGGAGCCGGGCTCGTAGGCGGTCGAGGCGTTGCGGTTTCCGCCGCCGCAGGAGCCGCCGGTGCCGTTGAAGTTGTGGTTGGCGCCGAACTGGTGGCCCATCTCGTGGGCGACGTAGTCGATGTAGTAGGCGTCGCCGACGGGACTGGACGAGCCGGTCACGCCGCCGGCCTTGTTGCTCGTGCACACGACTCCGAGGTACGCCACGCCGCCGCCACCGGTCGAGAACACGTGGCCGATGTCGTAGTTGGCGCTGCCGATGACGCTGTTGCAGGTGCTGATGTTCTGCGACAGCATGGTCACGCCGTTGTTGTTGGTGTAGGGGTCGGTGCTGGAATTCGTGTAGACGATGCTGGTGTTGTTGGCCACCAGCGTCAGACGGATCGCGCACTCCGTCTCGTACACGCCCGTGACGCGGTTGATCGCCGTCACGATCGCGCTCTGCGCCAGCGCGACCGTCCCGCCAAAGTACGCGGCGTACTCGCCGGTGCAGGCATTGGCGAGGCGGTACGTGCGGCGCGTGCCGCCCGAGGACTTGTCGCCGCCCTCGCCGGCGGGGAGGGCCGGGTGGACGGCCTCGTCGCCGGCCGGATGGCACGAGAATCCGTGCCTGTCCGTCAGATCGCGCTTGTAATAACTGGCGTAGAAATCGTTGTCGTTCTTCGTATACGGGTCGATGTAGTAGTTGCCATTGGGCGACAGCACCTGGGCGTGGAAGCCCAGCGGCGTCGTGTCGAGGCGGACGGTCGCCGTCGGGTCGTCGACGCCCTGCCCGAGGTAGGTCTTGATCTGCGGGAACTGGGCCGCCAACCCGGGCTCCATGATGGGCGACTCGACCACGCGGAATAGTGCGAAGACACCGTCGGGCGTGGGCAGGGTCATGTAGAGCGGATTGGTTTCCGCCTCGCGCGTGTCTTCCAGCGGCGCCTGGCTGAGCCGTTGCGCGAGGCTTGCGTTGTCGAGCAGCGCGCCCTGGAAGCGGTTGGGACGAACCCACGGCTCGCCGCCGACGTGCTTGGCGGGCACCTGAGCGACCGTTCGCCAGACGCCGTCCCAAGACGCGTCCTCCGCGCGCCCAAGCGGTGCGAGCGCGGCGACCAGCACAAGCACAGCGGTGAGCCGGGCAAACGGGATCGGCCAGCACGTAAGGCGCGACGAGCACGACGATTGATCGAGCGATGTTCGCATCTGTCCTCTCCAGCGCATCAAAGGGACTGCACCAACAGTAGCTTGTATTCGGCTGCCGCGGTGCCTTCGTTGGAACTCATTGAGCGATTCTGCATGGTCACTGCCGGCCGTTCGGGGCCCGAACCGCCAACAAAAAAACCTCCCCCAGCGATTCCAATCCCTTCTCCGTATTGTAGCAAAACGAGCGTTCCCTCACAACCTTTTACCTGTCCGTACGAGGCGTGCGTGGACCGAAGCGGGCGGGGCGACTAAACTCCCGCGTCATCATGCTGCCGGTGATTTTCAAGATTCCGGGCCTGGGGTGGGAGATCCCGGGTTACGGCTTCGCCCTGATGATCGGTTTTCTGTTGTCGATCTTCTGGGCGGTCCGGCGGGCGACGAAATCGGGGGGCAATCCCGACGTTGTGATCAAATGCAGCTTCCTCGCGATACTGGGCGGCGTGGTCGGCGCCCGCTTCATGTACGTCGTCCATTACTGGGACAAGTTTGCGCTGCGCGGCAGTGCGCTGCAGGTCTTCCTCGGCATCCTCGACGTGCGCAAGGGCGGGCTGGAGGTCTACGGCGGGTTCATCTGCGTCGTGGTGCTGGTGTTCCTGTACCTGCGGCTCGGCAAGCACTCGATTCGGTGGTATCTGGACATCCTGGCCCCCTCGGCCGCGCTGGGCCACGCGATCACCCGCATTGGCTGCTTCCTCAACGGTTGCTGCTGGGGTGGCGTGTGCGCAGAGCTGCCGTGGGCGGTGCGTTTCCCCTTCGGCAGCCCGGTGGAAGTACAGCAATGGCAGGACCGCGTCCCAGGGGCGGAGTTGCCGCAGCAACTGCTGGCGTTCGGCGAGCGCAAGGTCGGCAGCGTGCTGCCGTTGCCGCGCGAGGCGCTGCGGGCGTCGGACCGCGCGCTTGACACGGTGCGCGCGAGGTTCGAGGAAGCCACGCGTGACCTGCGTGGCCGCTTGGAACAAGCCACCGACGCGGATGAGCGGCAGGGCCTGCGTGAGCAGATGCTGGCCGCCGCGCGCCGGAGCATTGCGCCCCCGGGCCGGGGCCTCGAATACGCCGGGGAGCTGATGAGCAAGTACAAGCTCACGGGGGCGGATCTGCACCGGCTGGCGCGCGAGCACCCGTCGCTGGCGGTGCAGCCGACGCAGCTCTACACGACCGTCACGCTGGGCCTGCTGGCGTTGTTCCTGGACGCCCTGTACTGGCGGCGGACGCGCGACGGCCAGGTGATCTGCGCGCTGCTTTTGATCGAACCGTGGACGCGCTGGGTCCTGGAGACGCTGCGGGCGGACAATCCGGTCGACACGCTGGGCGTGCTGACGATCTCGCAGTTCCTGGCGATCTGCCTCAGCGCGGCCGGGCTCGTGGGCCTGCTGTGGCTGCGGAAGCTGCCGCCGCGGTCGGCGCGCGCGGTCTTGTGGGCCGTCCCCGCGGCCGGAGGAGCCGGCCCGAGCGCGCGGCGCGCGGACGCAAAAAACGGCCTGGGGCGAAGACACGGTGCTCCGGACGCCGGTGGACGACAGGGGAGTCGGCCGAAGCGACTTCGCAAGTAAGGAGGTGCCGGCCTGGCAGGATCCGTTCGTCGCCGCCAGGCACGGCGTCGGCCACGGAGGGCGAACGCTACGGACACGTCGTTCCGATCACCGCCACGAACGGGTCGATATCGGCGAAGGTCACGTACGTGTCGCCGCTGCAATCGGCGTTGAGCCACGGGCACGGCGCGTCCGTCCGCGGCCAGCCTCACGCCTGCCATCGCGCCATCTGGCCCCGCGACGCGTCCCGTCGTATGCTCTCATCGTCTCACGTGCGGATGGGAGCCCAGATGCCCGACCAAGCCGCGAACATCGCCAACCTCGTCCAGGGATTCGCCCGCAACATCAAAGCCCTGAAATCCTCCGAGACCAAGGAAGCCCAAATCCGCCAGCAGTACATCGACCCCTTCTGGCAGGCCCTTGGCTGGGACGTTCAGAACCACGCGCAGCGCAGCCCGCAGGACGTCGAGGTCATCGTAGAGCCCTCCGTTGATACCGTGGAGGGCGACCGCCTCCGCTCGCGCCGCCCCGACTATCTCTTCCGGGTCAACGGCTTCCCCCGCTTCGTCGTCGAGGCCAAGAAGCCCGCCGTCGATCTCGACGCCGACCGCGACGCCGTCTTCCAGGCCAAGCAGTACGCTTGGAGCTCGACCATCCCTTTCGCAGTCCTCACCGATTTCGAGCAATTCCGCCTCTACGACTGCACGCTAAAGCCCATCCACCCCCAGCCGCTCCGCGGCCTCGTCGCCGAGTTCAAGCTGCACTACGAGCAGTACCCCGTTCAGTGGGACGTGCTCACGGCGACCTTCGGCCGCGACGCCGTCGCCGCCGGCTCGCTCGAACGCTTGCGCGCCAAGCTCCGCAAGGTCCCCGCCGGTCGCCGCCTGCGCACCGTCGATCGCATGTTGATCGACCTGCGCGGCGACGAGCCCGTTGACCGGGTTTTCCTCGCCTATCTGGAAGCGCATCGCAAGCACTTTGCGCGCGACTTCTATCGCCACAACCGTAAGCTCTTCCCTGACGCCGACACGCTCCATGGCGCCGCCCGTCTCACGGAGGCTGTCCAACGCCTCATCGACCGCCTGGTTTTCATGCGCGTTTGCGAAGACCGGAACATCGCCGCCTGGGGCGGCCTGCGCGACATGCTCGCCCGCGTCGGCGCCGAGGGCGGCGACCTCTACGAAGCTCTTTGCGCCGAGTTCCGCGACCTCGACTTGTCCTACAACGGCTACCTCTTCAAACCCCACTTCTCCGAGCAGCTCAAGATTGATCGCAACGTCCTGGCCGACTTCATCCGCGAACTCTACCCACCGGACGGCCCCTGGGACTTCTCCGCCATCGCCGACGACATCCTCGGCATCGTCTACGAGCGCTTCCTTGGCAACGTCGTCGCCGTCCGTCACGGCCAAGCTGAGGTCGAGGAGAAGCTGGAGGTCCGCCACGCCGGCGGCGTTTACTACACGCCCCGCTTCGTCGTCGACACCATCATCCGCCGCGTCGTCGGCCCGCAGATTCGCGGCAAAACGCCGCCGCAGGTGCTCGACGTCAAGGTTCTCGACCCCGCCTGCGGCTCCGGCTCGTTCCTGGTTGCCGCCTTTCAGCACCTGATCGATCATTGCGTGGCCGCTATCGCCGCCGATCCCGCCCTCGCGACCGTCCCGGCCTCGCCACGCGCCCGCCGAAAGCGCAAGGAGATCGCCTTCAAGGACAAGAAAGGCCGCTGGCAGCTCGCCCCCGACTTCAAGGCCGCTCTCTTGACCTCCTGTATTCACGGCGTGGACATCGACCAGCAGGCCGTCGAGGTCACCGTGATGAGCTTGTATTTGAAGATGCTCGAAGGTACCCTGCCGCCCGAATGGCAGCGCGACTGGCTCGAAAACCAGTTGCTCCCGCCCCTCGACAACAACATCCAATGCGGCAATTCGCTCATCGATTCGCCCGACTTCGACCGCTATGTCGTCGAGAAGTACGGCGGCCTCTTTCCGATGGACGACGACGTGCGGTTCCGGATCAACCGCTTTGACTGGCCCAGCCGCACGCGCGGCTTCGGCCGCTTGCTCGACTCGCAGGCGGTCAAAGAGCGCGGCCGCACCGGCTTCGACTGCATCATCGGCAACCCCCCCTACATCCGCGTCCAGGAGCTTAACAAGTGGGCCCCCGAGGAGTGCGAGTTCTACAAATGGAAGTACAAGAGCGCCGCCAAGGGCAACTATGACATCTACGTCGTCTTTGCGGAAAAAGGCCTCTCGCTGCTCGCCCCTGACGGGCTACTCGGTTTCATCATGCCCCACAAGTTCTGGCAGACGCAGTACGGCGCCGGACTGCGCAAGGTGATCGCCGACGGCAAGCACCTCAAGGCGGTCGTCGATTTCGCCGACCAGCAAGTTTTCGAGGGCGCGACGACGTACACGGCCATCCACCTGCTTTCGAGGACCTCGAACGCCAAGGGAGTGGACTACGCGAAAGTGGTCGAGCTGGAGGACGGCGCCGCCCAGTGTGCGGCCATCGACTCGGGGCAACAAACCTGCGCCACCATCAGGCGATTCTCAGCTGATTCCCCGTCGGACCAATCAACGTGGGCTTTTGTGAACGCGCGGTGTTCGGGAATAATGCGCCAGGTAGCCGCATGTGGCCCCGCGCTCGGCGAGTACGCGACCAGGATCTTTGTCGGCCTCCAGACCAGCGCTGACAAGGTCTTCATTTTGAGGCATCGCGACAGTGGCTATTGGAGCGACCAACTGAATGCAGTCGTGGACCTGGAGTCGACGTTTATCCACCCGCTCCTGAAGGGCTCCGTCCACATGAAGCGCTGGCTACCGCTTGAATCAGACCAAGTCGTCCTTTTTCCCTACTGCAAGGAGGCCGGCACCTTCGGACTCATTAGCGCCAAGGACCTTGCCGCAAACGCTCCAAAGACGTGGGCCTACTTGAACAACTGCAGATCGTCCCTAGCCTCGCGGGAGCGCGGGACGTTCGAAGGCGACCGCTGGTACGGCTATGTGTACCCCAAGAACCTCGCGAGCATGGGCGAACGGAAGCTGTTGACGCCATCCCTCGGCCAGCGCGCAGAATACTGCTACGACGCCAAGGGAAACTACTTCTTCGTTGGCAGCGGCGGTGGCGGCGGTGGCGGATACGGAATCATGCTGCCGGCAAAGCAGCTTTACGAGTACGTCCTCGGGCTTTTGAACAGCAGATTGCTCGACTGGTACCTCCAGCAGATCACGACGCCGTTCCACAGCGGCTGGTTCGCCTACAACAAGCAGTACATCGAACAAGTTCCCATTAAGCTCCCCGACACCAAAGACGAGAAGAAGCTCGGCGACCGCATCACCGAGTCAGTCCGCGCGATCATGGATGCCAAGCTCAAACTCCGCTCCCCGCGCCTCTCCGACCGCGAGCACAGCCACCTTGAGGCCGAGGTCGAAGCCCTCGAAAACCGCATCGACGAAGCCGTCTTCCGCCTCTACGGCGTGGACGCCCTGCCGGCCTAGCGTTCCGCCCAACCGCTCGCCGCCCAAAACGTACAAAATCGCGCAGAAGCCGCCAAACTCCGCCAGCCGCCAACACCATCGCCGTTTCACCTTGCTTTCCTCCATTCCTGAGTAATACTATCAGTGCTCACGCAGTGCCAGAGCCTGCCTTGACGGCCCGCTCGGCGGTGTGGCACCGGCCCCCAGCCGGTGAACCGTGCACCCCACA
>CAIWOY010000451.1 GCA_903914415.1 uncultured Phycisphaerales bacterium
CCGCATCCCGAGCTGTTCGAGGCCCTGGTCCGCCTGCTCGGCAACCTGGCGGCCGACGCCCCCGCCGCCCCTCAGATCCCGCAGTTCCAAAGCGAGCTGCTCCACGCGATCGGCTACGCCCCGAACCTCGACGAATGCGTCGCCTGCCACCGGCGCGTGCCGCGCGGGTCCCCGGCGTACTTCAGTGCCGGCGCCGGCGGACTGCTGTGCCGCGATTGCGAGCCGGCGTACGTTGAGAAGCGCCGGGTCCCGGCGGCTCTGGTCGGGACGACGCCGGCGACGGGCGACCCGCCGGCCTGGTTTGAGTTGCTGGACTACCACCTGACGCACACCGCCGGCCGGCGGTTCCAGACCGCGGCGCAGCTCGCCGCGCTCCTCGCACGCCCGTAGTCCCCGGCTCCAAAGGGCTGCGACGTCGCGCCGGCCGCGGTGTGCGGCGCGACCCTGTCCAAAGCGCGCGCATCGGTTCTATACTAATGAGTAATGACGGAGCGCGCCCGGCGGCGCGCGAGGCGCCCCATGGCTGACGAGCTGCTCAACCTACCGGAGCTTGTGCCGCTGTTTCCGCTGCCCGAGGTGGTCCTGTTTCCGCATACGATCATCCCGCTCCACATCTTCGAGCCGCGCTACCGCGCAATGGCCGCCGACGCGCTGGCCGGCGAACGCGTCCTGGCCATCGCCCTGCTCAAGCCCGGCTGGGAGCCGCTCTACTACACCGCACGGGCACCGATTCACCGGACGATCGGCGTGGGCCACATCCTCGAATCGGAGCAGGTCGCCGAGGGGAACTACAACGTGCTGCTGCGCGGGGTCGGGCGGGCGCTGGTGGTGGAGGAGGTCGGCGAGCGCGCCTACCGCCGCGCCCGCGTCCAGCCGGTCGAGACCTATTGCAGCGCCAACGACGCCCGCGCCGCGGCGCTGCGGACGGCGCTCTTCGCGGCGATCCGCCGCAATCCGGGGCTGGATCCGGGGCTGCGGCGGCAGTGGCTGCGGCTGCGGGATGCGGATGTGCCGCTCAACGAGCTGACGGACCTGCTCGCAGCGGGCGTGCCGGGCGAAGCCGAGCTGCGCCAGTGCTTGCTGGACGAGGCGGACGCGCTCGCCCGCGGGCACTTGCTGCTCGAGCAGATCCGGGTGCTCGGCGAGGTGTCCAGGAACATGCACCGCGCGGACCGCCCCGGGCAACACAGCCTCAATTAGCCCCCGCGTCCAACGCCGGATCGCGGGGGTCGGCTCCTTCCACACCAGGCCAGTGACTCTTGGTGTCTTGGCGCCTTTGCGGTGAATCGTCCGAGCTAACGCACGAGCAGCCGGCCCAGCGGCACAACCACCTTCTGTCCCAGCAACGTCCAGACCCGCAGCTCCTGCGCCGCCCACAAAGATGCCGCCACGGCGGACAGGAGGATCGCAACCTGCACGAGCCGCACCACGCGCTCGAAGTGCTTCGTCCGCCGCGGGTTCTCGGCCAGTTGCAGCAGGAACCGCGAACGCGACGCGATCGACGAGTGCCGCCAACTGCGGGCTTCCGGCTGCATCCCGTTCAGCAGGGCCACCTCGTACAGGGCGTGGCTGAACACGTGGGCCGCCGTCGCACAGAGCGGATCCCCGCCTTTGGCCCCCGGGTTCGGCGACGGGGAGTGCAGCGCACATGGCAGCGAACATGGCAGACCCGCCAGCGCCAGCGTCCGCACGCCGAAAACGTCGGCCTGCCGCTCGAACCGCCGCGAGATCCACCCGAACACGAGCCCCCACTTGAGGACGAGCCCGGCGCCCAGCAGCGTCAACAGGAGTTGGTATTCCGACTCGTTCGTGCGGGCCAGCCCGCGCGTGTGGACCGAGAAGATCGTGACGAGGCAACCGCTGATCAGGGCCAACAGCAGGAAGCACTGGATGTGGTGGTGCTTGACGTGCCCCGCCTCGTGCCCGAACACGGCCTCGATCTTGGCGTCCTCCATCTGCTCCAGCATCGCGTCGGTGATCAGAACGTAGCGCAACGGGGCGATCACGCCCATGACCGCGGCGTTGACGATCATGCCGCCCGACCGCCACACCAGCAGATCGCGGCACCGCAGCCGCATCTGTCGGCAAAGCAAGAGCAGCCGGTCGCGCAGCGGGCCTTCGGGCAGGCGCTGCGTGATCCAGATGTGCCGCAGAATCTCCGGCGCGACGATCGCGACCGCGATGGCCGCCAGGCCGACCAGCACGTCCGGAGCATAAGCCTGCCCG
>CAIWOY010000452.1 GCA_903914415.1 uncultured Phycisphaerales bacterium
CGCGCCCGAGGCTGACACGGAAGAACCCGGCGGCCGGCGCCGGCCGGCGAAAGCGCGCCCCGCCGCCCGGGCGCGGCGCAAGTGGTCGGAAGCGATGTTCACCACGACCACCGGGATTACGGTCCAGGCCAAGGGGATCGGTGCCAGCCTGCGCGGGACGCGCATCGGTCCGCGGCGGCCGGACCTGATCATCTGCGACGACCTCGAGAAGGACGCGCACGTCCAGTCGCTCGCGGCCCGGCGAAAGCTCGAGCACTGGCTGCGGCGGGTAGTCATGCCGGCCCTGGCGCCCGGGGGCCAGTTGCTCGTCCTCGGCTCGATCCTCCACTACGACTCGCTGCTGGCGAACCTGCGCGACCGTGAGCGTTTCGGCCACTGGGACTACGCGGTGTACCGTGCGCTGGAGGCCGAGCCGGACGCGGACGGCCAGTATTACCGCGTGGCCCTGTGGCCGGCGCGCTGGCCCGTCGACCGGCTCGACCTGGAGCGCGAGCGGATCGGCACCCTGGCGTTCGAGGCGGAATACCAGGCCAACCCGATCGACGATTCCATCCGCATCTTCCGGCCGGAGTGGCTGAAGCGTTACGACCCCAGCGAGCTGGTCCCGGAGCGGCTGACCACCCTCATGGCCGTCGATCCCGCCACGGGCACGGACGGGAGCGACTTCTTCGCGCTGTGGGTTGGCAGCGTCGATCAGGCCACCAACATCATCTACACCCGCGAGCTCACGCTCGAGCGCATCGGCTTCGTCGAGCAGGTGAAACGCATCGTCGCGGCGTTCCTGGAGTGGCGTCCGGTGAAGATCGGCATCGAAACGAACGCGTACCAGGTCGCGCTCAAGCAAAACCTCGAAGAGGAAAGCCGGCAGCGCGGGCTGTACATGCCGATCGTGGGCTTCCGGTCCACCGTTAACAAGCTGCTGCGAATTCAGGGCAGCGCACCGTTCTATGAGAACGGCATGTTCCGGCTGCCGGCGGTGCTCGACCCCGAGGTCGAGTCCCAGTTCCTGCATTGCCCGAAATCCGGCCACGACGATGCGCCCGACGTCTGTGCGATGGGCATCGAGCTGGCCCGCTCAGTCCGCGGCGGCGTGCGGATCGAGGGCCTCGCGGCTCGGCGAAACCCATTCGCCCGCCGCGGCGGCTGGTGAAGCGGCAGCCCAATCGGTTGCAGTGCGCACATACGGTGGCTGGCAGGCCGAGCCGAGCTGTCCGCCGCTGTCTCGGCGGGGGCGGGCCGGCGGCGTCCCGCGTATTCATCATGACGGGGCGGAAACCACGACGGGGGGTTGAGATTGTTGGATTCTGGCGGCGGGTGGCGGGCAATGGCGGAGAAAGTGAGTTTTGCGTGGCGAATGGCGGGCCAGGGCGGGGAGGCAGGAATCAAGGGGAGTCCGACCTGGCGTGGCCGAGCTATATGCGCCGGCACGGCTCGAGGCTAGGATAAGCAGTCAATCTTGCGTGCCCGGACCGGAGTAGCGGGTCCGGGAATCGCGCGAACGCCCTTGCAGATCGGCGCGCAATGGGTTAGGTTTATATTCGGTACGAGGCCTTGCCGGGCGATGAAGAAACGCACGCACGAGATCCGCGATCCGATCCACACGTTCATTCGTGTCGATTCGGATGAGCGTGAGGCGGTTGACTCGCCCCCGGTCCAACGCCTGCGCCACATCCACCAGTTGGCGATGTCACATCTCGTGTATCCCGGCGCGACTCACAAACGCTTCGAGCACTCGCTGGGCGTGATGGAACTGGCGGGCCGCGTGTTCGACGTGATCACACGGCCGGAGAACTTGCGCCACGAGTCCGTGCGCCAGATAATCCCCGACGAGGATGAGCTTCGCTACTGGCGTCGCGTCCTCCGCATGGCCGCGTTGTTCCATGACGTCGGCCATCTCCCGTTCTCGCACGCCGCCGAACGAGAGCTCCTGCCCAGCGGATGGGACCACGAGCGGCTAACGGCTGAGATCATTCGCAGTCCGGCGACAACGCCGGTCCTGGAGAGGATGCGTCCGTCCCCGCAATGGCGAGACCTTGTCAAGCTCGCGGTCGGACCGAAGAAATACGCCGGCTACGTGAAGGCGAGCGTTCTTCCTGCCGAAGACGCGTCATTCACCGACTGGCAGACGATCCTGGCCGAGGTCATTGTCGGCGATGCGTTCGGCGTGGATCGCATGGACTACTTGCTCCGGGATTCGTACCACGCTGGCGTGGCGTACGGACGGTTCGATCACTATCGGTTGATCGACACGCTGCGCATACTCCCAAAAGAGTACGAGGAGTCAGAGGAACCCGCGCTGGGCGTCGAGGAAGGCGGACTGCACTCCGCCGAAGCGCTGCTGCTGGCGCGGTACTTCATGTACACGCAGGTCTATTTTCATCCGGTGCGCAGGATTTACGATGTGCATCTGAAGGACTTTCTGTCGGCATGGCTGCAGGAGAGGAACGGGCAGGGGAAGTTCCTGACCTCCATTGATGGCCACCTCACATTGACAGACAACGAGGTCATGGCGGCGATCCTCGAGGCGGCGCGCACGGCTGACCGGCCGGGACACGAGCCTGCTCGTCGGATTGTTGAACATGACCATTTCCGCCTCCTGTATGAGCCGAACCGCGGTGATGCCGAAGTGAACCCTGCCGCGACGGATGCTGTCTTTTTGGCTGCGTGCCGTCGATTCAAAGACGAGAACGTTCGGCGCGACACGCGTCCGGCCAAGAGCGAAGGCGTGGACTTCCCCGTTCTCACCAAAGACCAACGAGTCGAATCGTCCCTCAAGATCTCAGACGTCCTGCTGAACATCCCACCTGCCGCTTTTGATTTCGTGTTCATCGCAGGCAGCCTGATCCAGGACGCCGGGAAGTGGCTCAAGGAAGAGAAAGCTAGAATCATTCAGCCCAAGGAAGTGGAGGAGACCGATGGATCGACTACGCCGTGACGCCATCCTGGTCCGTTTGATCGAGGCGCTGCGAGACCACGGGAGTTGGTGCGGAGAGACGCACGTCCAGAAGGCGGCCTATCTCCTGCAGGAAATGGCCGGCGTGCAGATCGACTTCGAGTTCATCCTCTACAAACATGGCCCCTTCTCGTTCGACTTGCGGGACGAGCTGTCGGCCATGCGTGCGGACGGATTCGTGTCGCTACGCGTGCAGGATCCTTACGGTCCGTCAATCGTGCCGGAGCCTGCGGCTGCCGTGCTACGCAAACGATTCCCGAAAACGCTCCGTGAGCAGGAGCCGCGGATCAGATTCGTTGCCGACCGGCTCAAGGACAAGAGGGTCGTCGAACTGGAGCGACTCGCCACCGCGTTTTATGTCTCTCAGGAAGCCGCAGGCGAGTCGAATCCGACTGCGCTCGCGGAGAAGATCCACCGCCTGAAGCCGCACATCCCCGTCGCCGACGCGTTGGCGGCAGTGCGGACGGTTCATGACTGGACGCACGAAGCCAAGGCGCTCAGGGGAGATTCGGACGCCTGATCCGCTCCTACGGCGGAGGGAGGTGCTTCGTCTCCGCGCTGCTAGGGGGACGCCGTTCGCCGGCGCGGTGCTGGCCGCTACGACCCGCCGCCGGATGAGCGGTGCCACACATAGCCAGTTGAAAACCGGTCCCACGCCGGCCCTGCCCGTATAATCGCGTGTATGAGCGACTTTCAGATCGTCAGCCCCTTCGAGCCGCAGGCCATCGACAAGCTGGTCGCGGGGTTTCTGGGCCCGGTGCCATGCCGACGGCCGTTCGCCCCGCGATGTTCTCCCCGCCGATGCCTGACCGCTGAAAGCTGATAGCTGATAGCTGAAGGCTGACAGCTTCCTCTCCTTCTTCGCGAATCTCCGCCAGGCGCCAACACTCTCGCCCCTGCGCCTTGCTTCTCTCCATTCCTGAGGAATACTATCAGTGCTCACGCAGTGCCAGAGCCTGCCTTGACGGCCCGCTCGGCGGTGTGGCACCGGCCCCCAGCCGGTGAACTGTGCACCCCACACCCG
>CAIWOY010000453.1 GCA_903914415.1 uncultured Phycisphaerales bacterium
GCTTCGTGGCGAGGTAGAGTTCCGTCGCGGCCCATTCGAGATCGTCGAAGTAGTCGCTCTCGCGGTAGTAGTACGCCTCTTTCACCGGCACCGACATCGCGCAGCCCGGATTCGCGCGCGCGAGCGCGTACAGCGACTCGGCGTGCGCGAGGTGGCCGGTCAGCGCCAGCGCCGCCGCCGTCCGCCCCGCTAGGCTGGCGAGCCCGCTCGATTGATTCCGGTACTTCGGCCCTTCGGGCTGGCCGGTCGCCGGCCACGCCGCCCGCGGCCCGCCCGGCCCCCAGCCGTAGTCCGCGCGATCTTCGTGCCACAGACCCAGCGGCGAGCGGTGGTCGCGGTCGTCGCCGATCTGCACGTAGATCGTGTTCGGGTCAGGATGAATCTTGAGCAGCAACTCCGCGCCGTACGCGGCCTCCTCCCGCGCCCCGGCCAGTTGCAGCGCCGCGACGCAGTACGTGGTCGTGATCATGTGCTTGATGCGGTCCGCGGCGTCGTGCCAGCCGCCGACGAGGTCGATGCGCCGCCCGGTGACCGTGTCGATCGCGTCCTGCTGGTGGCACTTCTGGCCCGTGACCGGGTTGTCGCCGCAGCGCTGGAGCTGCATGAATTCGAGCAGCTTCGCGGGCACGTTCTGGTACGCGTCCGGGCCGATCGCGAACGGCCGCGACTCGGCATCCTGGCATTTCAGCACGTAGTGCCCCGGTTTGCGCAGGGCGGTGAAGGCCAGCCGGTAGTTGTGCTTGAACGGCCCCCACGCGCCGGCGTCAGCCCCGATGTCGCCCCGAAACGCACCTGCGTCAGCCCCGCTGTCGCCCTGAAACGCACGCGCGTCGGCGCTGGTGTCGCCTTGAAACTTGCTGACGCGAAACGACCCCATCAGCGGCTCATCGCTCGACAGCACCGCGATCTTTGTGTCGCCGGGCAGGTACCCGATCTGGCTCGCGCGAATCCACACCCTGCCCGCCGCCGCCCGCGGCGAAACCGCCCCGACGCAAGCAACCGGTAGGAAGAACAGGAGGGCCGCAGAAACGCAGGGTGATACCCGACTCATTGGTTGCTCGCCCATTGCCCAGCTATGGCGACACCCCACCGACTTTTGGGGGGGCGACCGAAGCGCCCGGCCGGGCCGCCGCCGGGCACGTGGCTTCGGCGCCGGCGGGCCGACCGAAGGACGTGTTCACGCACAGCTCGCCGCCGCCTGCCTGCCGTGGGTCGGCCCCGGCCCCGAACCGTTCCTTGAGGTCCAGCAACTCGCGCACTTCGGCGTGCGGCAGACGCTCGACGTTGCCGATCTGCTGCGCGATCAGGAGCACGCGACAGTACGCGTCGAGGATCTCGGTGTACCAGTACGCCCGCTCGACGCTCGGCCCCCAGCTCACCGTCCCGTGGTTGCTCAGCACGACCGTGTTCGCCTTGCCCACGAACGGCCGCACGGTCCGGGCGAAGCTCTCGCCGCCGGGCGTCTCGTACTCCGCCCGCGGCACCGCCCCCAGGAACACCTCGACCTCCGGCAGAATGCACGTCGGGATGTCCACCCGCGCCACGCCGAACGCCGTCGCGTGCGGCGGGTGGCAGTGCACGACGGCCTGCACGGCGGCGTCGGCTTTGTAGATTTCGAGGTGGAGCAGCACCTCGCTGGTCTGCTTCCGCCGGCCGGAAAGCTGCCGGCCGTCCAGCCCGACGGTGCACAGGTCGTCGGGTTTCATGAACCCCTTGCAGATCAGCGTCGGCGTGCACAGGACGACGTTGCCCGACAGGCGGCAGGAGAGGTTGCCGTCGTTGCCGGCCGCGAACCCGCGGGCGTACAGCCGCTGCCCAATCTCGCAGATTTCCCTGCGCGCTTCCCAATCGCTGACCATCGCGTATCCTCGCGTCACCGTCGGCGGCCTCGACGGTCACGCCCGACCGGCTCAACCCCGCCCACATCCCGGCGTCCGCGTCGCGGCCCGTGGCGACGACGGCTCCGGCCGGGTCCGCATTCGCTTCTGTGCTTGATTTACTCCAATTGTGTCGTTATCCGTTGCAATTATCAATGCAGTGGCGCCCGTTTCGTGCCAGATGCCGCCCCGGATCGTGCGAAGTCCACGACGCGCGCCGCCCGGCGCCGCCGTGCGGCCCATGCACGTCCCGCAGGAGCATCTGGACGCCCTGCTCGCCTCCTCTTACGAACGCTCCGGCGTAAGGAGATCGTCATGCAATCGGCTTGTCGCGCGGCTGTGACCCAACGTGCCCGCACTCTGGCAGCGGCCGGCGTGCTCGGGCTGCTCGGCGCCGCCCAGCTTCACGCCGCACCCGGCGACGTCAAGCTGTCGTTCGACGCGCCGTGCAAGTACCCGACCGGCCTCGCGACCGACGGCCGGCACCTGTTCGTCCTCGACTGGATGGAAGCGCAGGTGCACGAAATCTCGCCCGCCGACGGTCCCGGCGCGCCGGGACTCGTGCGCTCGTTCGCGGCCCCGGCCCTCCGCCCGCAGGGCCTCACATGGGGCGACGGCCGGCTCTTCGTCTCCGACGACCGCAGCGGCTCCGTCTACGCCCTCAACCCCGACACCGGCATCGTCGACTGGTCCTTCGTCGCCCCCGGCGAACAGCCCACCGGCCTCGCGTACGTCGGCGACTCCCTCTTCCTCCTCGAGCGCAAGGGCGGCCAGCTCTACAAGCTCAATCCCGCCGACGGCACGATCCTCAACTACCTCCCCGCCCCAAATGCGACGTGCACCGCGCTCGCGTACGACGGGCGCTACCTGTGGTCGGCCGACCGGGTGCGCGACGAACTCTACATGATCGAGCCCGCCACCGGCTCGGTCCTCGGCATCGTCGCGGCCCCGGGACCGTACGCCGCCGGGCTCGCCTGCCTCGACGGCTACCTGTGGAACGTCGATTTCCAGACGCGGAAGGTGTATCAGCTCATTCTGCACGAGCCCGGCGGGCCGGAGAGGAAGTACCGGCTCACGGACCCGCGCACCGCGCGCGTCGAAATGCTCTGGACCCTCCACAACTACGGCCCCGGCGAGGTCCGCGACCTGGTCGTCGGCCTCGCGCTGCCGCAGAAGCTCGCGAACCTGGAAGTGCTGTCGCCGCCGGAGTTCGCGACGCCGCCCACGCGGACCGTCCCCGACCGCTGGGGCCAGCCCTGCGCCGTGTACGAGTTGCCGAGCCTGGCCGCCGGGGCACGCAAGGTGCTGAGCTACACGGTGACGGCGAAGGTGTCGGCGATCCGCTTTCTGGTCTTTCCGGAGGAATGCGGCACGCTGGCCGACATCCCGCAGGACATTCGCCAGCAGTACACCGCCGACGGCGCGCGGTACCGCATCGCCTCCCCCGCGCTCAAGGAGATCGTGAAAAAGGTCGTCGGCGACGAGCAGAACCCGGCCCGCATCGCGTGGAAAGTCTACGACTACGTCGTCGATGCCCTCGACTACGAGATGGTCGGCGGCTGGGACATCCCCGAGGTCGTGCTCAAGCGCGGCAAAGGCTCGTGCTCGGAGTACACGTTCGCGTATATCGCGCTCTGCCGGGCGGCCGGGCTGCCGGCCCGCTACCAGGGCAGCGTCGTGGTCCGCGGCGACGACGCCTGCATCGACGACGTGTTCCATCGCTGGGCCCAGGTCTACCTGCCCAATTACGGCTGGGTGCCGGTGGATTCCAGCCGCGGCGGCAAGAAGATCCCGGTGGACCGGTCGCGCGGCTTCGGCGAGCTGTCGAACCGCTACCTGATCACGACGGAGGGCGGCGGGGCGTCGGAGTACCTGGATTGGGATTACAACGCGTTTGCGCGTTACAAGACGACGGGCTATGCGAAGGTCGAGGAGGAGAAGTTCGCGCTCTGGGAGCCGCTGCAAGCGACCACGACGACGACGGCCCCCGCCGCCGAGCCGCCCCAGTGCAAGCCGAAGTAGTACGGCGTGAGTCGAAGTAGTGCAGCCGGTAGCCGGTAGGGTGGGCATCGCCCACTATCCCGGCTGAAGCGGTAGGGCGAAGTTCTACTTCGCCCCTACGCGATGCCGCCGGGCTTTCGCGGCCTATTCCGTAGCCGTCACGGCGTGCCGCGCCCGAATCCACGCCACCAGCGCGTCGAACCCCGCCGGCAGACCCTGATCGTTGCGGTTGTTGTGGACGACCACGTCGGCTTCGCGCCGGTACGGCTCGATGTGGAGCGTGTACGCTTCGCGCACTTGCTCGGCGTAGCGTCGCAGCACCTCCTGCCGGTCACGCCCGCGCTGCGCGACGTCGCGTTCGAGTCGCCGGCCGATACGCACCTCCTCGTCCGCCTCGACGAACACTTTGAGATCGAACACCTTGCGCAACGCCTCGCGCGCGAAGATCAGGATGCCCTCGACGATCACCACCGGCCGCCACGGCACCGCGTGGTAGCCGGGAACCCGGTCGCACACCTCGAACGAGTACTTCGGCGCCTGGATCGCGTGCCCCTGCTCTGGTGTGCCTGATTGAACCCCCCTCCCTCCCAGGGAGGGGCCGGGGGAGGGTCGCAGTGCCCGGGTTTCGGTAGGAACTCCAAGTGTGCCTGCCCCAACTCCCCGCCCTTCCAGGGAGGGGCCGGGGGAGGGTCGCAACGCGCGGGTTTCGACGGGCCCGCGCAGCGCCGTCAGGTCCCGCACCAGCCGGTCGTTGTCGAGCGCCTCCGGCACGTCATAGTTCCGGCGTAGCCGCTCTTCGGCCGTCGTCCCCGCCTCCGCCGGCCGGTAGTACCAATCCTGCTCGACCCGCACCGCGACCTCGGCCCCCAGCGCCCGCGCAAGCCGCTCAGCCAGAAACGTCTTTCCGCTCCCCGTCCCGCCGCAAATCCCGACGATCATGGCCCGCTCGAATCGCCGCACAACCGGTTGCCCGCCGTCCCCGGGAGAATGTGGAGAATGCGGCCCAGCCACCGATTTCCCTTTCCTTGTCGCAGCCTCGCGCTGCCGCGGCTAACCCGTGCCCAACCACGGTCGCCCCCGCGCCACCATCCTACCGCGCCCCGGCACCGCCATCGGGCAGCGCACCTCGTTCGCGTCCGCCGGCCTCCGCCGACTCCCGAAACCGGCTCGACCAACGCGGCCGGCGGAGGTACAATGCGAACTTTGGCCTCCACCATCATCTGGGGAGCACGTCCAATGGACGAGAACGCCATTCGCGACAAGTACCTCGAGCTTTTCAGCATCCACTGGGACTCGTCATCTATCCTCGAGCCGCTCCAGGAACTCCGCAAGCAGGCCAACGAAGCTGGGCTCAACCACTGGGCTCGCCTGATCGACGCTCGCTCACTGCGCGCCCAGCGCCGTTTCGACGAGGCTTTGTCGCTTCTCAAAGAAGTCCGCGACCCGCCCGCCCACCTGCACCACGTCCGGTTCCTCCAAGCAGCGATCCTGTCCGAGGTCCCGGGTCGCCGCGAAGAAGCGGTCAGAATTTGCGACTCCCTCATTGCGGACCTGTCGGGTAGCCGTGACCTATCCTCGCGTTACGTCACCTCAATGACACTCATCAATAAGGGCGTGGCGCTCGTGGCCTTGGGCAAGCCCCAGGACGCCCTGGCCGCCTACGACGCCGTGATCCATCGCTTCGGCGCCCACTCAGACGCCCCGACCTGCGAATGCGTGGCCACTGCCCTCGTTGACAAGGGCGTGGCGCTGGCACGCTCTGGTAGATTGAAGGAAGCCTTGGCTGCATGGGACGACCTGCTCCGTCACTTTGCCGACCGCACGGAGCTGCTCCTGCGTACGCAGGTGGCCAGGACCTTCGTCAACAAGGGGGTCGCCTTTGGCAAGCTCGGCCGGCCCTCGGATGAGCTCGCCGCCTACGATGAGGCCCTTCGCCGTTTCCGCGGCGCGCCGGAGCAACTACTGCGCGAGGCCGTTGCCTACGCCCTCTACAACAAGGGCCTTGCGCTGAGAAACCTGGACAGGCCCCTCGCAGCCCTGGGTGCCCATGACGAGGTCGTTCGCCGATTCCGCACCAGCCCGGAGTTGCCGTTGCGCCAAGCTGTAGCCAGGGCCCTTTTCGGCAAAGGCCTCGCCCTGAGCCGGTTGAACAAGCTGTCGGCAGCGGCAGCGGCCTTCGACGACCTCATCCGCAGTTTCTCCGACTCAGACGACGAGGTTCTGAGCATTTGCGTCGGCGCCGCGCATACCGAAAAGGCTAAGCTCGCGAAAGCGCGCCACGACAAATACCAAGCCGAGAAGTCCGAGGACGCCGCCTTTAAGGCCGTCCACCATTACTCAGACCAACTCAAGCTCGGCCTCAAACTCGTGATGGACGAGTTTCCGCCGGAGAAGGTCACGGCCTACTTCTCGAGTATGGAGGCGCGCAAGAAACGGACCGACGAGTTTCTTCTCACCCCCAGCCGGTTCCGCGACGATGCCTCGTTCCTGCTGGTCCTCCGGGAGTGGAACTCGTACACCCCCGCCATTCCGGCCGCAGAGGAACGCGATCGCGGTGGCGGGTACTTCATCCGTCACGCCGGCCTCGGGATCGTCATCGACCCCGGCTACGATTTCATTCAGAACTTCTACGAGGCCGGAGCCGTACTCGCGGACATCGATGCCATCATCCTCACGCACGCCCATGACGACCATACCGCCGAACTCGAACAACTCCTCATGCTCCTCCACCAACGCCAACGACGTCGGAAGGGCGGCCACGAGGCCACCCGCGTCCGCCTCTACCTCAGCGAAGGCGCCCAGCGCAAGTTCGCGGGCTTGATCGCCCTCAGGGACGACCCGCGCATAGAGTGCGTCACAACCCTCAGCCGCCAAGCGCAAGGGACAACTCAGCGAATCGAATTGTCCGAGCGGGTCACTCTGACCGTTCTCCCGGCATATCACGACGACGTGCTGACGCGCGACACGGCGGTCGGCCTCGGATTCGAGTTCAAACTCGACGGCGGGGCCACGCGGCGCGTGGTTTTTACGGCCGATTCCGGGTATTATCCGCGCAAATTGGATGCCGACGGTCACCCCGAATACTACGATCCGCTTACCAAGCAGCGCCCGAGGGTGGACTGCCGGAGCGCGCGCGAGTTGATCGAGCAGTATCCGCCAGACTTCCGCCAGCCCGACTTGCTGGTAGCCCATATCGGATCGATTCAGAAAGAGGAGTTCACGCCACTCGGCGCGTCGAGTTCGTCACCGACCGACGAAACCCACGTGCGCGAAGAGGGCGAATGGTACTACGTCAACCACCTAGGGTTGCTTGGCACCCTCACACTCCTGGGCAAATCCCGTGCCCCCCAAGTCATCGTCAGCGAGTTCGGCTCCGAGTTGAAGGGCTTCAATATCGAGTTGGTTATCAAGCTCGGCGCAATGCTGAACAGAATGCGCGCCGGCGAAACGGGGCCGCGAGCTGGTTCCATGTTCGTTATTCCCGGCGACGCCACCATGGTGTACTACATTGCCGCTAACCAGTTCCTTTGTCACGAGGACAGCAGCCCTCACGCTGCCGCCGACTTGGAATGCCTCCGATGGGACACCTTTGACGTCCGCGGCCAGGACCGTACGCGCGCCCCGGACCATGCGCACCGCGACACGCAGTCCCGACGCGCGCACCTGTTTCTCAAGGGTACCGATTCGAGTAAGCGCGACGCGGGTGTGGAGAACTACTACCGGAACCTCTTCTCCCTGTGCCTACCGCACCACAAACGCGCGTAGCGCGTCGCCCAACGACGTCGCGCGCCGCATGCCGACCGCCGCCGACGCCCGCCCCCGCCCGTTCCCACGTTCCCACGCCTCGCGTTCCCACGGCCGCCCGCCCCTTATCACCTTTTCACGTTATCACCTCATCACGCAAAATGTGTCAATCTCCGCTCCGCGCCGCCTGAATCCGCCCGAATCCGCCTATCTCGGCCTTGCCCCCGCCGGTCGACCGCTGCGCGTTTATACTGACTGCAAGGCAACGACCTCAACGCAGGGAGAATGCGCCTTGATCGCCCGAGAGTCGAACCCCGTGACCTGCCAGCGGCTCAAGACTGCCGATGTGTGCCGCCGCGTGCGAAGTCGCCCGATAAAAACGGCCCAGGAACGCTATCAGCCGAAGGCGATCAAGGCCGTGCCGCGATGGTCCGATAAAGAAGTCGCCCAGCCGGAATGGGCCGAAGGCGGTCAATTAGGGGTGTCACCCACCCAGGGCCTTTCAATTCTCGGCCGTGCGCGCGTGTGGTAGTGCGAAGTTGAACTTCGCACTACCCACCTGTGCGACGAGGGCCGGCGCTGCGGCAGAACTGAAAGGCCCTGGTCACCGACCTGAGCATCTTGATCGCCTTCGGCCAGAACCCCTACACTGCGGCCTCGGGGAAGGACCTGCGTTGCTCTGATGGGTGACCCAGCATGACATTCGCACGATCCGACCGGCTGCGAGCGCTGCCGCCATACCCACTGGCCGAGATCGACCGCAAGAAGAGGGCCGCCGTCGCCGCCGGACGCGACGTGATCGACTTCGGCATCGGCGACCCCGACCAGCCCACCTACGACTTCATCGTCGAGGCGATGAACCAGGCGATGCGCAAGCCGGAGCGCCAGAAATACCCCTTCGGCGGCGGCATCCCCGAGTTCCGTCGCGAGATCGCCGCGTTCTTCACCCGCCGCTACGGCGTGAAGCTCGATCCGCAACGCGAGGTCCTCGCGCTGATCGGCAGCAAGGAGGGCATCGCGCACCTGCCGCTGGCGGTCGTGAACCCCGGCCAGCCGGTGCTCGTTCCGGAGCCCGCCTACCCGGCCTACAACGCGGGCACGATCTTCGCCGGCGGCGTGCCACACGTCTTCAAGCTGATCGCCGAGCGCCGCTGGCTGCCCGACCTGGACGCGATCGCGGCCGACGTGGCGCAGGCCGCGCCGCTGATGTTCCTGAACTATCCCAACAACCCGACCGGCGCGACCGCGACGCTCGACTTCTTCCGCCAGGCGGTCGATTTCGCCCGGCGGCACAACGTGCTGATCGCCCAGGACGCGGCGTACAACGAGCTGTACTACACCGACGACCGCCCGCCGAGCATCTTGCAGGTGCCCGGGGCGCGCGAGGTCGCGGTCGAGTTTCACTCCGCGTCGAAGACGTTCAACATGACCGGCTGGCGCATCGGCTTCGTCGTTGGGAACGCGGACGTGATCGCCGCGCTGGCCGCGGTCAAAGCGAACGTCGATACGGGCGTATTCGCGGCCGTGCAGGAGGCCGCCTGCGCCGCGTACGCCGGCCTCGAGCGGCCGGAGCTGCTCGCGTCCCGTCGGATGTACCGCGAGCGGGCGGAGCTTTTCTGTGCGGCGTTGCGCGGGCTCGGGTTCCAGGCGGACACGCCGACCGCCACGTTCTACGTCTGGGCCCGCGTCCCCGCCGGACACAACTCGGCCGCGGTGTGCGATCGGCTGCTCGAAGAGGCGAACATCGTCGGCGTGCCGGGCGGCAGCTTCGGCCCGGCCGGCGAGGGCTACGTGCGCTTCTCGCTGAGCGTCCCGACCGAGCGGATTCGCACCGCCGCCGCCCGCATGAAGGGCCTGAAATGGTAGCGACCGGCGGCGTGTTCATCGCGCTCGGGTCGAACCTGGGGGACCGCGCGCAGCACATCCGCGACGCGCTGCGCGAGCTGGCCGAGGCCGGCGACATCCGCGTCCTGGCGTTATCGTCGCTGCACGAAACGGACCCGGTCGGCGGCCCGCCGGGGCAGCCGCGCTACCTCAACGCCGCCGCCGAGTTGGCCACCGACCTGGAGCCGCACACGCTGCTCCAGCGCATGCAGGCGATCGAGCAACGCCACGGCCGCGAGCGCACAATTCCCAACGGGCCGCGCACGCTCGACCTCGATTTGCTGCTCTATCGCGACCGCGTGCTCGACGAGCCCGACCTGTGTGTGCCGCATCCGCGCATGTGGCAACGCGAGTTCGTCCTGAAACCCCTGGCGGAGATCTGCGATCCCGACCGTCTGGCCGCGGCCCGTCGCCTACGTGAGTAGGCGCGCTGTCGCGGTCCGTACGCCGAGCGCGCCGCTGGCCGCGGCCGCGAACTGCTCGGCGGTGGCGCGCTCATCGAACAGCCGAAAGAGCGCCGCGCCCGAGCCGGTCATGCGCGCAGGCAGCCCGGTCGCGATGTGGACTTTCTCTGCGAGATCGCGCAGCCGGGGCTCGACCTGGAACGCGGCAGGCTCAAGGTCGTTGAAGAGCAGCGCCGTCAGCCGCGCTGGTGACGTCGCGGCGGCGAGGACCTCGCTGAGCGCGTGTTGTTGGGGATGCTCAGGCAGGCGGTCCCAGGCGGCGTAGACGGCCGGCGTGGAGCAGTGCAGGTTGGGGAGGATGAGGACCGCCCAGGCGGACAGCGGCTGCGGAACGTCGTCAATCTGCTCGCCACGGCCGCGAATCACGCACACCGGCGTGTGAAAGAACAGCGGCACGTCTGAGCCGAGCGTCGCGCCGAGCCGTTCGAGGTCGCGGTCTGGCAGTCGCAGACTCCACAACTCATTCAGCAGTCGCAGCGTGGTCGCCGCGTCGGAGCTGCCGCCGCCGAGGCCGGCGCCGGCGGGGATTCGCTTTCGGATCGCGATGTGTGCGCCACACGGCTGCCCGACGTGCTCGGCCAGGGCCCGCGCGGCCCGGACGGCGAGGTTGCGGTCATCGCTCGGAACGCTGGGATCGTCGCAGACGACCGTGAATCGGCCGGCGGGCGCCTCGTGCACGGTCAGCTCGTCGGACAGTGCGACGCGGGTGACGAGCGACTCGATCTCGTGAAACCCGTCCGGCCGCACGGCGCCCACGCGTAGCGTAAGATTGATCTTCGCGGGCGACTCGGCGGTGTGCGTCGCGGTCATGTTGGCAGCTTACCGCAGCCGCCGTGACGCGGCGACGGATCGGCAGCCTTCACGCGACGCTTCTCCGGGCGCGGCGTGAGACCGCGGAAACGAGGCTCTGCAATAGGACGAAGACGAGCACCAGCAGCCCGACGGCGATCCGGGTCCACCAGGTGTTGAGGTTGCCTTGGAAGGCGATGAGGCTCTGGATCAGCCCCAGGATCAGCACGCCCAGCGCGGTGCCGCCCACGAAGCCCACGCCGCGCGGCGCTTCTGCTTCTCCGCCTCCGTCACCATCGGCGCCATAAAACCGTCCCTGCCCACGTAGACCCGCGTCAGGCCGGGCGCGGTGCGACAATCCGCGCCCCGCCACGTCGGCGTCAACGTCCCCGCCTGCCGTAGCTGGCCGACGCGTTGCCCGTCCCGTTCCACGATCTGCCGCAAACGCTCCGGGCTCACCGTAGTCCCCGCCAGACGCTTCAGATCCTCCGCCGAACGGCGAAACCCCAGCGGATGACAGCCCACCCGGCCACAACGCTCGCGCGCCCCCACGCTGATGCGGGTCGCCTGCCCGTTGAGCCATTCATCGGCCGGCACGTCCAGCCCGCCGCCGGCCGCCGCCACAAAGCGTGGTCACACCCTCCGCAGCATGTCTTGCTCCTGCCGTTAGCGTACCCGCCGGTCGAATAGCAGAATAGCCGAATCCCGCCTGGGGATCGACCGGCCGTGCGACAGTGCTGAGTGCAGGCGGCGCCTTCGGAGAGCGCGGAATCCGTTGTCGCGGGGCGGCGTCCGCTGATAATGTGTCGGTATGAGAAAAGGTGCGCTGCCCACGCGTCCGCTGACCGAAGTGCCCGTGCTGCCGCCGCGCGCGCCCGGTGACGTGCGGCGGCTGGTCGTCAAGGTGGGCAGCGGGGTGATCGCGACGCGCGGGCGGCTCCGCCCGAAGATCGTGGCCGACCTGGTCTACGACGTGACGGTGCTGCGGCACCGCGGTTGCGAAGTGATTATGGTGGTTTCCGGGGCGGTCGCGTCGGGCTTTCAGTCGCTCGGCCTGTCGCGCCCGCCCACCGCCGTGCTGCCGCGGCAGGCCGCCGCCGCGATCGGTCAGCACAAGATGATGGCAATGTTCGCGCGGCTGTTTGCGAAGCACCGCACCGAGGTCGGCCAGTTGCTGATGTCCGCCGACGACATCGAGAACCGGCAACGGTTTCTCAGCGCCCGGCACACACTGCTGGAGCTGCTGACCCGCGGCGTCGTGCCGATCATCAACGAGAACGACGCGCTGTCCGACCACCAGGCGATCATCGGCGACAACGACCACCTGTCCGCCCTGGTCACCAACGTGGCGTCGGCGCAACTGCTGATCATTCTGAGCCGCGTCGCGGGGCTGCTGGAAGGCGGCCTGTCGGGCACCGTGATCCCGCGCGTCGAGCTCGATTCCGACGTGGCCCGGCACATCCGTCGGGAGCTGAGCGAATCCGGCGTGGGCGGGATGGTCGCGAAGGTGTCGGCGGCGCGGCTGGCGGCCAACTGGGGGGTGCCGACGGTCATCGCGGACGGCACGCAGCCGGGGCAGTTGCTGCGGATCATGGCCGGCGAGGAGATCGGCACGATGTTTGTGCCGCGGGAGCCCAAGCTGAGCGCCCGGAAGCGCTGGATTGCGTTTCGGACCCGGTCGCGCGGCGTGCTCGTGATCGACGCGGGCGCGCGGCGGGCGTTGTGCGAGCGGGGCGCGAGCCTGCTGGCCTCGGGCGTGCGGGCGGTCGAAGGCGACTTCCCGATGGGCTCGCGTGTGGACATCGTGGACGAGGAACGCAGCGTGCTGGCGATCGGGCTGGTCTCGTACGCCGCGGACGAAATTCGCCGGCTTTGTGGCCGGCGCGAGGCGGAGATCAAGAGCCTGCTCGGCTATGAGTACGTGAAAGAGATCGTGCATCGCGACGAGCTGGTGCTCCTGGCCCCATGATCTGGACGGATCGAGGATGAACGCAGGCTTCGCTGACATCGAGCGAATGGCCCGGCAGGCGCGGGCGACGGCCGGCATCGTCGGCGTGCTGCCCACTGAGTTGAAGAACGCCTGCCTGCTCGACGTGGCGCAGCGCATCGAGGCGGAGACCGCGGGCCTGAAGCAGGCGAACGACGCGGACCTCGCCGCCGCCCGCGCCGCCGGCCTGCCGGACGCGAAGCTCCGCCGGCTCACGCTCGGTGACGCGGCGCTGCAGCAAATGGCCGACGGGTTGCGGCAGATCGCGGTTCTGGATGATCCGGTCGGGCGGGTCGTGAAGGAGTACTTGGTCCCCAGCGGCCTGCGCGTCCGCAAAGTGCGCAGCCCGTTGGGGGTGATCCTGATGATCTACGAGGCCCGGCCGAACGTGACCGTCGACGCGTTCGCCCTGTGCTTCAAGGCCGGCAACGCGTGCCTGCTCAAAGGTGGGCGCGAGGCGGCACGCTCGAATCAGGCCTTGTGCGAGTTGGTCCGGGCCGCGCTCGGTGCGCAGGGCGTGACCGCAGACGCGGTACAGCTTTTGACCACGTCCGACCGGGAGCAAATGCGGCATTTGCTGACGCTGGACCAGTACATCGACCTGGTGATCCCGCGCGGCGGGACGGAGTTGATCCGCTTCGTGCACGAGCACGCCCGCATCCCGACCGTGCAGCACTTCCAGGGCGTGTGCCACATTTTCGTCGACGCCAGTGCCGAGCTGGAGCCGGCGGTGGAGATCTGTGCCACCGCGAAGAGCTCGGCGCCGGCCGCCTGCAACGCCGTCGAGACGGTCCTGGTGCACGAGGCCGTCGCGCCGCAATTCGTGCCCGCCCTTGTCGCCCGCTATCGCCGGGACAACGTCGAGGTCCGCGGCGACGCAACGGTTTGTCGCTTGGCTCCGCAGGTCCGGCCGGCCGCCGAAGACGATTGGGGCCGCGAGTTCCTGGACCTGATCGTCGCGCTGAAGGTCGTGCCGGACCTCGACGCCGCGATCCGCCACATTCAGACGTACGGCTCCAATCACACGGAGGCGATCCTGACGCGCGACGAGGCGCACGCGCGGGCGTTCGTGGAGCGGGTGCAGTCGTCGTGCACGCTGGTCAACGCCTCCACGCGGTTCAACGACGGGTTTCAACTGGGGCTGGGGGCCGAGATCGGCATCAGCACGAGCCGGATTCACGCGTATGGGCCGATGGGGCTGGAAGAGCTGACGACGCAGCGGTTCGTCGTGCACGGCAGCGGGCAGACGCGGTGATGCGGGGCCGGGCGCGATCCGAGCTCTAATAGCCCGCGGCCTGGCCGTCCTTACGCGACTCGGACGCGCCGGTGTAGACGTCGTTGGGCGCGTCGTAGCCGATGGCCTGGTAACGGCCATAGACGCCGACCATGTTCTGGATGCGGTGGCCCATCTGCGTCAGGGTGCGGACGACCTCTGGGGCAATGCCGGATTCCAGGGAGACGGTGCCGCCGTCGGTCATCGTTTCGCCGGTGGGCTCCGATGAACCGGTGTGATACCAGCGCGGGGCGTCGCCGGCCTCTTGGAAGTTCATGCCGAAGTCGATGAGGTTGCAGAGGATCTGGACGTGGCCCTGGGGCTGCATGTCACCGCCCATCACGCCGAAGGAGAGCCACGGCTGGCCGTCTTTGGTGACGAAGGCGGGGATGATGGTGTGGAAGGGGCGTTTGTGCGGGGCGTAGACGTTGGGATGGCCGTCCTCGAGGGAGAACAGCTCGCCGCGGTCCTGGAAGCAGAAGCCGAGCCCGTCGGGGCACAGGCCGGAGCCGAAGCCGCGGTAGTTGCTCTGGATGAGCGAGACCATGTTGCGGTCGTTGTCGGCGACGGTGAGATAGATCGTGTCGCCGTCGCGCAGGGCCAGGTCGCCGGGCGCGATCTTCTTCGCGGCGTGGTTCGGATCAAGCAGCTTTCGCCGCTGGGCCGCGTATTCCTTCGACAGCAGACGTTCGACGGGGATCTGGGCGAAATCCGGGTCGGCGTAGTAGCGGGCGCGGTCCTCGTACGCGATCTTCTTCGCTTCGAGCAGGTGATGCAGATACGCCGCACTGCGGAAACCCATCGCCCGCAGGTCGTACGCTTCGAGAATGTTCAGCATGTGCAGAGTCGCGATCCCTTGCCCGTTCGGCGGTAGCTCCCAGACATCGTAGCCGCGGTAGTTGTCGGCGCCGGCTCGACCCACGTCGAAGTGTGTTCCGCGAAATCGCGCTTGCGCAGGAAACACCTTACCCGCTGGCAGAACGCATCCATCGTGTCGGCGAGGTGGCCCTTGTAGAACGCGTCCCGGCCGCCGGTCGCGATCTTCTCCAGCGTGTCCGCGAGGGCCGGATTGCGAAAGACCTCGCCCTTGGCGGCCGCGTGGCCGCCGGGCAGAAACGTCTCCGCGAAGCCCGGGGATTCCTTCAGGCGGTCGCCGAACGCCCAGTAGTACGCGATCAGCTCGGAGACCGGAAAGCCCTCGCGCGCGTAATGAATCGCCGGCGCCAGCACGTCCTGCATCGGCAGCTTGCCGAAGCGCGTGTGCAGCTCGAACCAGCCGTCCACGCAGCCGGGCACGCTCACCGGCAGCGGGCCGAGCGGCGGGATCTTCTTCAGGCCCTGTTCGCGCAGGTGCTCGAGCGTGAGTCCGTACGGCGACCGGCCGCTGGCGTTGAGGCCGTAGAGCTTCTGCGTGTTGGCATCCCACACGATCGCAAATAGGTCGCCGCCGATGCCGCAGCTCACGGGCTCCATCAGGCCGAGGGCGGCGTTCGCCGCGATGGCCGCGTCCGCCGCGCTGCCGCCGGCCTTCAGGATGTCGAGCGCGATCTGGGTGGCGAGGGGCTGACTCGTACACGCCATGCCGTGCCGGGCGATGACCTCGGAGCGCGTGGCGAAAGCGCAGCCGGTGACGCGGTCGCCGGCGCGGGCGAAGGCGGGCGTGAGCAAGATAAACGCAAGAGCGAAGCACACCGTGCCGAACGGTGACATGGGTATCTCCTGGGTAGTCTCTACGCCGCGCGCAGTGTACCCCCGCGCCGCACGTTGCTCGACGGCCTCTCGAAACGCCGCGAGGAACCTGGTCCCGACGGCGCGTCGGGCCAAAGTTCCTCGCTTCGCTCGGAATCGCGATGATTGGCGCGGGCTACGGCTGTTGCGCAGCGTTCTGGATCTCGACGGGCTCCTCACCCGCTGGCGCCGCGATGTACTTGCCGTCCGGCGTGATCACATTGGCCGGGACTTCTTCTGCGATGCCGACCGACCGTCCGTCCGAGAGCGTGTAGCGCAGCATCCCGGACACGCGTCCCTCCGGGTCCCGTGAGGCATTGAGCACAACAAACCGGCGGTCCTGCTTCAGTTGCCGAAGCTCGGCGAACAGCGCCTCGCGCTCGGCGCGCGGCGCCGGCGGATAGTAAGTCCCGACGTCCACCGTCTGCCCGTCGGACGACGTAAAGCGAATCGTGTACCGCCCTGTCCCCATCGGAAAAGGAGCCTGGAAGACGATCTCGCCTGCGCCCGCGTCGTGCAGTCGCATGATCTCGTCCAGCCGCATGTTCGCCCGCTGGGCGGGGCTCGGCGCGTTGTCGCCAATGCTCGTGGTCTGGCCGTCGGCGAGCGTGTACTCGATCACATACGTCGTGAAGATGCGCTCCGCGCCCGGAATGCTCGGATGGCCGGGGCTTTCGATTACTTGGGCCAGTCGGCCGCCGCCAGCCTGTTTTGTGGCGGCGATCTCGTCCATCTGCGCCGTGACCGCCTGGGCTTCAGCGGGGCTGAAGGGTTCCGCACCGGGCCCGTGGCGCACGACGCTCCAGGAGCTGCCGTCGGGTTGCGTGCCGGTCACGCCGTGCGCCGGCTCGATCTTCGTGAACAGGTAGCGCACCAGCGCACGCCCGGTCTCCGTGCCGGCGACGCCGAACGTCCCCGCCCCGATCACCAGCAGGCCCGAGGCGACCACGGCCGGCCAGCGGCGCTGCCGTCGCACCGGCGTTCGCGTCAGCTCCCGCATCCGCTCGTGCACGGCCTGCGCCCGCGCCGCCGAAGGCGCAGCCGGCAGGGCCGCCGACTCCAACACCCGTCCCAACCCGGTATCTTCTTCGTACATGACGTTTCACTCCCTAGTATGGTCGCTGGTCTGTCTTACACCGCGTCGCCCAGCCGGCGCCGCAGACGCTTGATCGCGCGACTCAAACGCGTGCGGACGGCTTCCGGTTGGCAACCGAGAATCTCGGCCATGTCGTCGTGGGAAAGATGCGAGTAATAGCGCAGTACAACCACGCTCTGTTCCTTGGGCGGCAACGCCGCCACCGCGGTGCGGACCTGTGCCGCGCGCGTCGGGGTGGCGCCGTTCCCCACGGCGACGTCCACCGCCGTGGCCCCCCGCGGCAGGCCCCACCGGGCCAGGAGCAGTCGCCGCCAGCGCATGCGGCGGTAGTGACTGTTCGCCAGGTTCGTCGCAATCCGCAGCAGCCACATCTGCAACTCGCGGCGCCCCGCCCGCACGCGCCGCAGCGACGTGACCAGCCGGTAGAACGTCTCGGCGGTCAGCTCCTCGGCGAGTTCGCGGTCGAAGACGCGATGCAGCAGGTAGCGGTGGACGGTGGCGTAGAACGCGTCGAATTCGGCGTCCAGCAAGGCTGTGGCGGCCACGGCCACCGGAGGTGCTGTCCTGCCCATCTCGATGCGTCCTCCGCCTGTCAGCGTCGCTTCCATCGTCGCCGTCCTCTTCATGCCCGGGCCCCTTGTCGGCTCGGCCCCCGGCCTTTCTACGCAGAATACGCGCAGGATGGCCGCGTGTGACATTTTTCTGTGCGTGAAGCAGTTTTCCGCCCGTTGGCAACATGCGTCACCGGTGGCCGCGGGGGTCGGCCGGCCGCGGCCCACGGGCGCGCCGTTGCCTCCGCGTTTCGACCGCGGAACGCGGTTGACAACGGTCGCCGTGACCGGCTCAATGTCGCCAATCGAGCGAGGAGCCGGGCATGCTTCACGATCTGATCGCCCGCGGCGTAGTCGCCGCGAGCATCGCCGCCTGCACGGGGTGCCTGACCCCGCAGCCCCAACCCCACGAAACCGCGGTCGTCGACCTCGACCGCCGGTACGAGGCCCTCCTGGCCCAGAGCGCGGACTACGGTCCCGGCGGCAGGATCGTGCTGGACACGGCCTATGCAGTCCTGCGGGCCGGGCGGGCCGAGGGCCGCTGGCCGGCGGTTGGGCTCGAAGACCTGTGGGTCGAGGCGATTCAGGAGGGGGCGGACCTGTTCAACCAGCCGGACCGCCGGTGGGGCAAGACCACGGCCGCCGAAACCAAGGACATGATTGGCCAGACGACGATCGGCCCCTGGCAGATCACCGTCACGAACGTCAAGGCGAAGTACGGGCTGCCGTACGGCGTGCAGCCGGAGTGGCCCGATGCGCAGGTCTATGCGTACTGCCGCGACAACCCCGACATTCAGGCCAAGATGATCGCGGAC
>CAIWOY010000454.1 GCA_903914415.1 uncultured Phycisphaerales bacterium
CCGCGACCCGCGCTTCAAGAAACGCACCCTCACCCACCTCTACAACGAGCGCCCCACCTGGCTCAAGCTCGCCCACGACAAGCTCGACCGTGCCGTGCTCGCGGCGTACAGCGCCGTTGACCCCGAAGGCGGCTGGTCCGAAGATTGGGCGGCCGTGTGGAGCGACACCGGCGCCGGCCAGCCCCTGCCGGACGAGCTGGCAGGCACGGCGGCCTGCCCCACTGACTTGGCGAAGCGCCGCAAGGATATCGACCAGCACGTCCTGGCAAACCTGCTGCGCCTGAATCTGGCGCGCGCCGCACGCCAGGACCGGGAGCCGCCGGTTACGTAGCGCCCCCTCGGCCGCGCCCACGCGCCGCCCCAATCCAAAATCCAAACTCCAAAATCCAAGATCGCACAGAATCCGCCAATCTTCGCCACCCGCCGCCAACCGCCCGATTTCCACGTGCTTTCCCCCCCTTCCTGATGACTACTTACCGTGTCCGCGCCCCGGGGACGTTCCCCGCCCGCGTCTGTCTGGCCGAGAGCGGATAGCTGAGAGCTGCCCCGTGCGAACGACGCCCGATATAACACCCGTTGCCGCCCTGCGGCTCGAAGAGTCTCATTTCCGCCCCACACAAACATGAGACTCTTGAGACTCTTCGATTTCCAGCCCGCGAACCGCGCACGGTCCCGCTCGCCGGACGCCGGAGGCGACGCCCGTACGCGTGCGGAACGCCGGTTGACAACTCCGCCCGCGCGGACGTATCGTCCGGGTTCGGATCGCGACGTGGCGCCCAAGCATGACGGCCAGGCAGGATTGTCGATATGTCGATCGAGCAGTGGTCTGAAGCGGTAATCCTCGCCGAGTTGGGCGACGATCCCCAGCTCACCGACGACGTCGCCGCCATCATCGAGCAGTGCACGCGCGAGCCGCGCCAGGACGTGCTGCTGAACCTCTCCGGCGTGAACTACGTGAACTCGTCGAACATCGCCAAGCTGCTCAAGCTGCGCAAGCTCGTTACGATCACCAACCAACGCCGCCTCAAGCTGGCCGGCGTCAACACACGCGTTTGGGGCGTCTTCTTGGTCACCGGCCTCGACCGCATCTTCGAGTTTGTGAGCGACGTCCCCAGCGGCCTGGCCGCGTTGCAGATGGGGGATTGAGCCCCGCGCTCCGGATCCAGCGGGCGCTCCCTGCCGGTCGCGGCTCGGGATACAGGAAACGGGGGCTCTCTTCCGGTCGCGGCTCGGACCGGAGTGCACTCCGGCACGAAGCGGGTGGGTGCTACGGCTTGCTGCGGGCCGGCGGGGTGGGCCGCACCGGCTCCAGCGCCTGCACCGCCCCCTTGCGGACCAGGAAGACTTCGACCCGCCGGTTGCGGGTTTTGTCGTCGCTCACCGGGCGGTACTCGCCGTAGCCCATGACGCCCACGCGGCTGGCGGGCACGCCGGCCTTGACCAGCACTTCCTCGACCGCGATCGCGCGATGGACCGACAGGTGTCGGTTCGAGGGGTGTTTGGCGAGCGTTTCGGGCTTTGTGATCGGGCTGTCATCGGTGTGCCCAACGACGACGACCTCGAAATCCGTCGCGGAGGTCGTCGCCAGGGTGCCGGCCAGCGCCTGCAAGCCCGGCAGGGCCTCCGGCCGCACCACGTCGCTGCCCGCGTCGAACAACTTGTCGTTCGCGAAGCTGAGCCCCCCGCGGCCGCGCTCGTACCACACGCGGTCCGGGTATTTCTCCGTGAGCGTCTGCAACGCCTGGTCCACCTCCGCGGGCAGCGGCGAGACCGGCACCGCCGGGCGCTCGACCGGCCGATTCGCCCGCTCGGCGATGAGCGTCTGGAGCTTCTCGTTGCTCTGGCGCAGCGTGGCGACCTGCTCGGTGAGTGCGGCGACTTTGGCGCGGTTGCTGTTCCACTCGTTTCGTTCGGCTTCGATCTGCGTTTGCAGGGCGGCACCTTTGGCCTGCTCGTCTTTCAGTTGCCGCGCCAGTCCGTCGCGCTCGCCCTCCGCCTTGCGCAGCCGAAACTGCGGATCCGGCGCCTGGCCCGGGGCGGTGCAGCCGCCGACCAATGCCAAGCCCACGATGAGCCCGCCCAAGCATCTGCTCCAGGACATGGTGACCTCGCTCACGCGCTGTGCCAATTCGACTGCGACCGCGTGGGAGCGGCATAATGCTCCCAGGCCGCCGCCGCTCCCTCACGGTCGCGGTTCGGACCCAGCGCGAACCGCGCCGGAGCCCGCGCTAGCACCGTCGCCCGCGCTGGCGTTGTCGGCCGCGCTAACGCCGGCGCGGCGCGAACGCCTTGCCGATGAACCAGCCGGCGACCAGCGCGATCGCCGCCAGGAGCACCGCACCGCCCAGGAAGAAGTAGAAGATCTTGCCGTCGCCGAGGAACCGTCCGTAGTCGGGGAGATAGCCCTGCAGCAGCCCGCCGACGACGCTGCCGGCGACCGCCATCACGAGGAGGCCGCCGACCAGCAGCCCGGAGAACAGGCTTTCGAATGGATCGCCGGTCGGCACAAGCGCCGGGAGCACCATCTCGCCGCCCTCGACGGCTTCGAGCGCGGCTTCGGCTTGCGGCTCCTCGGCGGGCGCCTCCTCGGCGGTTTCCTTGGCGGGCTCCTCCGCAGCCTGCACGGTGTCCTCTTCGCCGGGGTAGATCTCGTCGAGCAGGTCGGCCCCCAGGGCGGTATCGTCCGCCTCGCGGGCCAGGTCGAGCAGGCCCGAGCCGCTCCCGGCCCCTTCGAGCGAGATCTGGTCGACCGCCCCGGTGGTGATCTGGGTCTTGGCCATCGGGTCGGCGTCGATCTGAAGCTCGTCGTCATCGAAGACGCCGATGCCCTTCGTGGTTACGACGGTGTCGTCCTTCTTTTTGCCCGGGGTCCGCGTTTTCCCCTTTTCCTCTCCCTCCCCGGCGAGCGGCTCGAGGCCGATGATGCTCGTGCCGCCGGATGACGCCTCGGTCAGGGCCGGCATGTCGTCGCCACTGGGCAGGGTTTCCATGTCGCCGGCGGGCTCGAGCAGGATTTCCCCGGTGTCCTCCTTCGACGCGGGCTCCGCCGCCCCGGCCAGCTTGTCGATGTCCTCGGCCTTGAAGAAGACCTTGCCGGCGTCGCGAAACTCGCGCAGCGCTCCGTCCCGCACCAGGCCCTTGATCTGGTCCTGGTTCTTGCCGAGCTTCGCACAAACCTCGTCCATCGAATAGAACGGCTTCTTGGCCATACGACACTCCCGACACCTTGTGGGCGGCTAGTTCCCGGGCGGCCTGGTCTCCGGTGGCGGCGGCGCCGGCGGGTCGCCGGGCGTCTTCGGCGCAGCCCCGGTGGAACGCTCGCGCTGCTGTGTCACCAGCGCCTGAATCTCGCGAAAATCGGGCTTGGCACAGTTGAAGTCCTGCAAGTAGCGATCGTAAACCCACGTTCGGGCCGCGATCAAGCGCAGTTTTCGGGTGCCCCCGACCATGTCGAACGCGTAGCACCAGATTGTCCCCTGGTCCACGTCCAGCATGAACAGGCCGTACTGATCTCGGTCCAACGGCCCCGTAAACGCGAACACGCCGCGGGCACCGGCCAACGGCTGATTCTGAGCGAGGGCGGTCGGGAGCAGCGTGTCGCCGGGCCGCAGCCACAGGGCGATCGCGATTCCCGTGAGTGCGACGGCAATCACCCAGTAAACAGTCTGGCTGGGAGACCGTTCGCGCTGCCGGCGGTTATCGGCGTCGTCCATGCGAACCCGCGACCTCCAGGTTCGGACCCGCGTTTTCCCCACCAACAGGATGCTATGCGCTGGCGGCTTTTGAGGCAAGGGCGGCGCCGCGGGCCGGTGAGCGCCGTGTTGTAGGGGGATCACCATGCTGCTGGTCGATGGTGCCGCTGGGGGCCGTGCGCTCTCCCGGGGCGGTCGACCGTGGCCGGACGCCCGCCGCCGCTAACTCCTCACCGCCTGGCAAAATACGTGCGGAACGCCTCTGGCGTTTCCGACGAAACCCGCTTATAATCGGTGGACGTAAGAATGGTTAGGTACGTGGGGCGGCGATGGCTGCTCGCCTTGCTGAGGCTTGTCACCTGCGGCTGAGCTGAAAGGCGACCGCACGTGAACCGTGGAGCGCTATTGCGAGCGGGACCGACCTGAAGCATGGATCGTGGCCGGTTCCCGCCGGCGAAGGATATCCAGGACCGAGCGATCATCACATGTTTCATATTCTGCGTTTTATCCGGTCCTGCCGAATCTGATTGGTCGCCGTCGCGACCCGGATGGCTGATGGGTCGCGCATCGGGAGAGTGTGGACCTGGGTGCCCCGGTTGGGGACCCGGTTAAAGCAAGCCTGCCATCGTGCCCGCCTCTGTGGGGTGCGTTGTTAACCGCCCCGCCTACAAAGCGTTACAGAAGGCGGATGACCAATGTTGTTCCTACATCGCGTGCTCGCCGCGCTCGACTCGGCCGGGCAGTTGGCGCTTAATCTCTTCTTCGCTGCTCTCGGCGGCTTCGCAGTCTGGATTTTCCAACGCGTCGTCGGACGAAAGGAGAATGCCGCGCGGCAGGCCGAAGCCGACCGGCTGGTTGCGGACGCCCACGAGCGGGCCGCGGAGCGCCTGAAAGCAGCCGAAGTCGAAGCCAAACAGAAGGTGCTCGAGTCGCTGGCGCATTTCGAGCAGGAGACGGCGGAGACCCGGAATGAGCTGAAGGCAGTCGAGCGCCGCCTCGACAAGCGCGAGGACGCCCTCGAAAAGAAGATGGACGTTCTGGCCACCAAGGAGCGGAAGATCGAGGTGGTCGAGGGCCAGCTCGCCGAACGCGACAAGGCGCTTACCCAGAAGGCGGCCGAGGTGGACGAGTTGCTCGGCAAGCAGCGGTCCGAACTCCTGCGCATCGCCCGCCTCACGTCCGAGCAGGCCAAGGCCCTGTGCTTGCGTCAGATCGAGCTGGAGGTGGAGCGCGAGGCCGGCGAGTTGGTCGAACGCATCATCTCCAACGCGGAGGATAACGCCCGCGAGAGGGCCCGCTACATCACGATCTCGGCCATTCAGCGGTACGCCGCCGAGCACACCTGCGAGTCCGTCGTCGCGACCGTCGACGTGCCCTCGGATGAGATGAAGGGCCGCGTGATCGGCCGCGAAGGCCGCAACATCCGGGCCTTCGAGAAGGCCACGGGCGTGACCGTGATCGTCGATGACACGCCCGGGATCATTCAGATCTCGTGCTTTGACCCGGTGCGCAAGGAAATCGCCCGCGCCGCGCTCGATCAGCTTATCCGCGACGGCCGCATCCACCCCACGCGCATTGAGGAACTGGTCGCCGGCGTCACCAAGGAGGTCGAGCAGCGCGTGGTCGAGGCCGGCCGCGAGGCCGCGGCCACCGCCAAGGTCAACGGCGTGAACAAGAAGATCCTCGACGTGCTGGGCCGGCTGCAATTCCGCACGAGCTACGGGCAGAACGTGTTGAAGCATAGCATCGAAGTCGCCCACCTCTGCGGCCTGATGGCCGACGAGCTCGGCCTGGACGGTGTTCTAGCCCGCCGCTGCGGCCTGCTGCACGACATCGGCAAGGCCCTCGACCACGAGGCCGAGGGCAGCCACACCAAGGTTGGCTACGAATTCGCGCGGCGTTTCAACGAGCCGCCGGCCGTGCTGAACGCGATCTGCGGGCACCACGGGGACGTGGCCGCCACGCACCCCTACACCCCGCTCGTGGCCGCGGCCGACGCGATGAGTGCGTCGCGGCCCGGCGGCCGGCGCGAGTCGATCGAGCGCTATATCAAGCGTCTCCAAGAGCTGGAGGCGATCGCGACGTCGTTCGACGGCGTGCAGCAGGCGTACGCCATCGAGGCGGGCCGCGAGGTGCGCGTGATCGTCGACGCGGACCGGATCGAGGACCGCTCGGCGCTGAAGCTCGCCCGCGACATCGCGCGCAAGATCGAACAGGATGTGGGCGCGTTCCCCGGCGAGATCAAGATCACCGTCCTCCGCGAGGTCCGCGCCACGGAGTACGCCATCAGCGGCAAGCATCGCGGCAACGGCGACCGCACCGCCCACCACTACGACACCGCCGAGACCGAGGAGCCGGCTGCTTCATAGTCCCGCGGGGGGCACTGCGTCCGACCTGTCGGCGCCGCGCAGCGCGGGCTCGCGCAGTACGCTCGGCTTTCCGCCGCGCCTCGTCGCCCCCGCTTATTGACGCCGGCCACCGGGCGGGCTAGGTTGCACCGGGCGAGCGGGAGCGCGTGATCCCGCACGCGGTCGGCCCGCGGGCTCGGCTTTGTCCGGCCCGATCGGAGTTGGGCTGGGCCGTGCCCGGCCACCAAACAGTCTGCCAGGCCACCGCCGAAAGTGACGACGATGACGGCCAGAATGTCCCTGCTGCTCGGCTCCGTGCTCTGCCTCGGGTGGGCGTTGTGGTCGTGCGGCAACTCTCAGGAGGAATCCGCACGCTGGAACCACACGCTCGGCGGCAGCAAGGAAGGCGCCCCGCTCGTACGCGACGTGAGTGATCCGGGGATCCTGCAGGACGCCGTCGCCTACCAGCCGGCGAAGGCGCCCGGCGCGCGTAGCTCCGGGGCAGCCCCCGCGACGGGCAAGCCCGCCGCGACCGGCGGCGATGCCGACGCCCAGGTCAAAACGCTGGTGAACGATCTGGTCAGCGCGCTCAAGGACAAGGAGGTCGAACTGGCGCTGAAGTGCTTCAATGCCGAGCAGATCAAAGCCCTCACGGAGGACCGCTGGGAGCCGCTGTACACGACGCTGGAGCTCGTGGAACAGATCGCACGGCGGCTAGGCCCCGGGAAAGCCGATCGGCTGCTGGGCGTGTTACGAGGGGCGGGCGACGCGCAGCCCAAAGTCGACGCGCTCGATGCCGACCACGCCAGCGTGACGCCCAACCTCGCGACGGTCCTGTTCGGTTCCGTCAAGCAGGCGCGGGCGATGTCGGCGGTCCGCGGGCCCGAGGGGTGGAAGCTCCAGCTTGACGGGCCGCTGACCGACGCCGACGTGGAGGCGCTGGCCGCGTTTCATCAGAAGCTGCAGGCCGGGCTGAACCAGATCATCGACTGGCTCGACGCCACGAAGAAGGTCGACGAGGCGCAACTCAAGACGGCCGTCGCCCAGGCGTTGCAGGGCGAGCCGATCAAGCTGGAGGCGCCGCCCTCCGCGGAACCCGGGGAGAAGACGCCCGGCCCGACCACCGAGCCGGAGAAGAAACCCGAGAAGCCGGAAGAGGGCGGGGAGCAACCCGGTGAGCCCGGCGAAAAGCCGTAGCCGCGGGCCCCGCCGGCCGGCCCGAGGGCGGAGGGCCGCGGGCTCCGGGCGGCGGCCTTCGACCCAAGGGTGAGACGTGCCACGAATCGCGCGACAGCAGCTCGAGCTTCTGACGGCCGCGATCCGGCACAACGACTACCTGGCCCGCATCGTGGATGAGATCGAGCACCTCCACCGCGTGGTCTTCTATGCCAACGCGCGGGCCGACTGGGGCCTGGTCCATGGCTCGGCCGAGCAAATCCTGATTGCGGAGATCGTCAGCCGGCACGGCGGGCAGTACGGCAACATCCACCATGCTCTCCGCCGCATGGAGCGCGCCGGCCAACCCTGGGACGCCGCGCTCCGCGAGCTGGCGGCGCAGGTTCATTCGTACTACACCACGCCGCTGGGGATCGTGATCCGGCAGGATCTCTTCGGCGATGAGGTCGTGTTCTTCACGCCTGACGCATTCGAGTGGACCGACCAGATCAAAGGCCAGGAGGAGGCGGGCCAGCCCGCGGAGCCATGAGCCAAACGAAGCCGCCAGCGCGCTGCCACGTCGCCGGGTTGCAGGCCGGACAACGCATCGAGGACGAGATCTACCGCATCGCGCAGAAGGACCTGCGCACGACCAGCAACGGCAGCCTGTACATCCACGTCGTCCTGGCCGACGCGACCGGCCAGATCCTCGGGCGCATGTGGAACGCGACCCAGGCCATCTACGATTCCATCCCGGAGGGCGGGCTGCTCCGTGTCCGGGGCCGCGTCGAGAGCTACAAGGGCGCGCGCCAGTTCATCCTCGACGGCCTGCGCGCGGTCGAGCCGGGCACCGCCAACCCCGCGGACTTCCTCCCGGCCACGCCCTATGACGTGAACGTCTTGTGGGACGAGAGCAAGGAGATTCTGCGCACCATCGAGAACCACAGCGTCCTCGCGCTCGTGGGCAAGTTCGTCAACGACCCGGCGTTCGTCGCGGACTTCAAGCGGGCGCCCGCCGCCACGCAGATGCACCACGCCTACGTGGGCGGGCTGGTCGAGCACACGCGCAACCTCCTGAAGCTGGCCAACGTCATCTGCCCGCTGTACCCGAAGGTCAGCCGCGATCTCGTGCTGGCCGGTATTCTGCTGCACGACGCCGGCAAGGTGCGGGAGCTGGCCTACGAGACGAACTTCGAGTACACGAGCGAGGGGCAACTCCTCGGCCATATCGTGCAGTGCGTGCTGTGGGTGCACGACCGATGCCGCGAGCTGGAACGCGACACGGGACAGCCCTTTCCGGCGGCGATCGAGATGTCCCTGAAGCACCTTGTCCTGGCCCACCACGGCAAATACGAGTTCGGCAGCCCGCGTCTGCCCGCGACGCCCGAGGCGTTCGTGATCCACTACCTGGACAACCTGGACGCCAAACTGGCGATGACCCTGACGGCGATCGAGGGCGACACCGACGCTGCCAGCGAATGGACGGACTACGTGCGCGCCATCGAAACTCGCGTCTACAAGCCAGACGTCATGGGGATCCGCAGCACGCCGAAGCCGGCATAGCCTGCTCAGCTCTTTGCAGTACGCCTCCGATCTGTCGCAAAACTGTATTTTTATGGGACCACGTCCGCGCCAGACACGTTCCGACACTACGAGCTTGCTTTCATCGCTAGATTGCGCAATACTATCATGCCGATATCACAGGCAACCACTTAGTTAGGAGAGCGTCATGACCAGTGAGTTTCAGCGCCGAACGATCAGCGGGTGGGTGATGTTGGTCGTGCTGTTCGTTGCGAGCATCGCGGACGGGTACGGGATGTTCCATTTCGCGCGCGCCGCCGACGCCGCCGGGCGAGCGGCGATGCCCGTCGGCCTCATTGGTGGGATCGTCTTCACGATCCTCGCGCTGGTCGTGCTTATCATCTTCTGGGCTGGGTTCTTCACGCTCCAGCCGAACATGGCCGCCGTGCTGGTCCTGTTTGGCGCCTACAAGGGCACGGTGCGCCAGCCCGGCTTCCATTGGGCCTGTCCGTTTTACGCGAAGCACAAGCTCTCGCTGCGGACGCGGAACTTCAACAGCGAGAAGCTCAAGGTGAACGACCAGCGCGGCAACCCGACGGAGATCGCCGCGATCGTGGTGTGGCGCGTGCAGAATACGGCCCAGGCCGTCTTCGAGATCGACGACTACAACAGCTACGTGCACATCCAGAGCGAGGCCGCCGTGCGGCACCTGGCGAGCCGTTATCCGTACGACACGACGGCCGACAACGAGCTGTCGCTGCGGGGGAGCATGGACGAAGTGTCGCACGCGCTCCAGGCGGAGCTTGAGGAGCGGCTGAACAAGGCCGGGGTGGTCGTCGAAGAGGCCCGACTCAGTCACCTGGCGTACGCCCCCGAGATCGCCGGGGCGATGCTGCGGCGGCAACAGGCGGAAGCGATCATTGCGGCCCGCAAGCGGATCGTCGAAGGCGCGGTCGGGATGGTCGAAATGGCGCTCGAGAAGCTGGAGGAAAAAAAGATCGTGCTGCTCGACGACGAGCGCAAGGCCGCGATGGTGAGCAACCTGCTGGTCGTGCTCTGCGGCGAGCAGGCCGCGCAGCCGGTCGTCAACGTGGGGACGTTGTATTCGTAGGCCAGGGTTCAGGATTCAGGACTCAGGGCTCTGGGGGCGATGCGGCGGCGCTGGGGAATGTAGCGGCCGGCGGCGCGCAATGTAGCGGCCGGCGCCCCTGCCGGCCGTAGAAGGCGAGCACGTATCCGCCGGCGCCTGAATGACCGGCCGCAATAGACGTCATGGCAGATAACAAGAAGAAAGCCGTCCTGTTGCGGATTTCGCCCGAGCTGTGGGCGGCCTTGCAGCGTTGGGCGGCGGACGATCTGCGCAGCGTGAACGCACAAATCGAGTTCGTCCTGCGCCAGGCGGTGCGGAAACAGGGCGGCCGGCTACCGGACGCGGGACCGGGGCCGCCTCAAACCGGGGACAGCTTGCACCACGAATCGTAGGGCCTATCGGGGTTGATGAGACGCGCGGCTGGCGCGCTGCATTTTCCCCCGCCCCCCATCCAACCGTACCAATCTTGGGCCACCGGCAACCCCGCCCAGCCATTCGCGGCGGCGGGCCCTCTGTGCGCGCCGCCCACGTCTCGCTGTCGTGCTCATTCTCTGAAGGCGGCGGTTTCCTGCGGCGGGCGCCTCGCTATCATCTGCTCCATGCCGCAGCCACGCAGCGTCGTTTCCTCAGCCAAGCTGATCGCGATTTGCACGCTCGTCTCGCGTGTGACGGGGCTGGCGCGCGACATTCTGCTCGCGCAGGCCTTCGGGCTCGGGTGGGTGCAGGACGCCTTCTCCTACGCGTTCCAGTTCCCTAACCTGTTCCGGCGACCCTTCGGCGAAGGCGCGCTGGCGCCGTTTTCGTCCCACACAGCGAATTACAACACGCGCCGTGGAATCGCGGCGCGCCGCCGACCAACGGAGCCGTCACGGCATCGTGGCGAGCAACCGGTACTCATCCGCGCTGATTCGGCCTCTTCCCGCTTGAGAAAAACGAGAAGAGTTGATAGATGACAAGAAACCCAATCGTCGCTGACTTGAGCGAAAAGTCACCTGATCGCGCCTCGCCGTGGGCCACGGAGTGACGGTTAACATCTGGTGCGGAACCTGGCGCGAAATGCGCGAAGTACACAGTGTCAAGATACTCGTTGAATCTCGCCGGCAAGAGCAGCGACTGCGAGATACGGTCGGCTTCATGATGGGCTACGGCGACCTTGCTGAGTGTCTTTGCGGAAGGCTCGGAAGTGTAACCGGCGGCGCGATGGAAGGAGCGTAGAAGGCCTTCGATCCTTGGGTAGAGGATCGACGTACAACTGATGTGGTCGCCCGCCAAGTAGCGGTCCTGGGCGCGAGCGAGGAGCTCCGTGTGATCTGCAAACGCTGGGTCCGCGATCTCGGTGAGGGGGGTTTCGTTTACCAATCGATTCACATTTGCCGCGATTTTGGGGAGCAACTCGTCAACCATCCATCCCTCCCTGGCATGAGATACCATTGCCCGCAGGATCGCGCCGTCGAGATAAGCGAACGGGAACCACTTCTGGGCGAACAACGTCCGCCATGTGATATCATCGATTCTAAAGCGCTCTTGGAACGTCAGATAGGCGTAGAGATTGCCTATCTGCTCTTCCAAATCGTAGTTTCGAGGACCTGCGTTCGCCCCCTGCAGTGAACCCAAGTCGAAGAAGAATCCCTTACGCCAGCCGACGGAGAACACGTACACAATGGCGGCGTCACTGGGAATGTCGACGTCTCGGAACCTCATGGGTCCCATGTCGAGAATGCGGTCCGCCGTGAACGCCTCCCCTTTCTTGCACGGACCTTTGAGCCGCGCCTGCCCGATGAGTTGGACTTCATTGACGTACACCGTCGCCGTCTTGTCCCTCCGGATCACCGCCAAAAGCGAGTCCACGAGAGATGGACGCACAGGCGCGGGCAGCGGAAGCATGGACAGAATCTGCTGTGGCAACCCTTCGAGCTTCGTGATCAGCTCGATGCCGTCTTCGGAGGAGACAAAACCGGTGGAACAAAGCGTGACCTTCTCGCCGGCGTGACCAGACGTGACGGCGTATCCAACAGGTACATTCTCGAACTTGATCTCGAACGGCATGTCACCTCTCCTCCCGGGGCCTTCGCACCAGCGAGAGTGGACGGACAGTGAAGCCGGTACCGGTTCGGGCCGACGCCCCTGGGCCGCGAGCGCCTGGCGCTCACTCGGCGTATCCTACGCGCCGTTCCCGTCGCGCGTTGACAGCATTATAAACGACGCGTCAGCCACTGCCAAGGTAAGTGCACGGCGGCGCGCGTCCGTGGACCGCTCGGTCGCCGCCCGGGCTGACGGTCGGTGCCGCTCACGTCTGGGGATGGCCCCGCCCGTACGGATCCGGATCTGCCCCCCTAATGGTCGGCGTTCGAATTGCGACTTCGCGGGGCAAGGTGGCGGCGGGTGGCCGCACGGGTGAGCCCTCCCGGCATCCGCGCCGGCCCTGGAGGGGCCGACACTACGGCGGGCGGGCCGCCGCCGTGCGGACTGGTGCGCGGAACGCTATCATTTGGCCCATGCCGCAGCCACGCAGCGTTGTTTCCTCCGCGAAACTGATCGCGATTTGCACGCTCGTCTCGCGCGTGACGGGGCTGGCGCGCGACATTCTGCTCGCGCAGGCGTTCGGCCTCGGCTGGGTCCAGGACGCGTTCTCCTACGCGTTCCAGTTCCCTAACCTGTTCCGGCGACTCTTCGGCGAAGGCGCGCTGGCGCCCGTTTTTGTCCCGACGTTCACCAAGACGCTCGAAAGCGAGGGCCGCGAGTCAGCGTGGCGACTCCTGGCCCGCACGCTGGCCCTCATGACGTTCGCCCTGGTCGTCGTGATTCTGGCGATCCTCGCGATCATCGCCATCATCTGGTTCGTCTTCCCGCCCGATCCGGCCCATCGCGCGGCGCGCGGGCTGCTGCTGTCGCTGACGGCCCTGATGTTGCCGTTCATGCTCAGCATCTGCCTTCTGGCCCTGCTGTCGAGCATCCTGAACTGCGTCGGCAGCTTCGTGCCGGCGGCGCTGGCGCCGATCGTGCTGAACGTCGGGATGATCGCGGGCATCGCGTGGCTGGGGCCGCGCGTGTACCCCGGCAACCCGCGCGGGCAGGTGTACATCGTCGCGCTGACCGTGCTGGCGGCCGGCGCGCTGCAGCTCGTGTTCCTGTGGCCGGCGCTGCGGGCGTATGGCGTGACGCTCGGGTGGCGTTTCGAGCTGCGCGACCCGACCGTGCAGCACATGCTCCGCCTGCTGGTGCCCGTGGCGCTGGGGCAGGGCGTGCTCGCGTTCGGCGTGTTCCTCGACGCGCAGATCTGCACGATGCTGACGCACGTGAGAGACACGCCCGAGACGGTCAGCCTGCTGGGCTGGACGCTGCGGTATCCGCTCCAGGAAGGCGCGCTGTCGGCGGTGACGTATGCCCAGCGGTTGTATCAGTTCCCGCTCGGCGTGCTGGTGATCTCGCTGGCGACGGCGGCGCTGCCGGCGTTCAGCCGGCTCGCCGTCCGCGCGGAATGGCAGCCGTGGGCGCACGAGGTGCGCGAGTCGCTGCGCCTGGCCGTGTTCGAGGGGCTGCTGGCGGGCACGATGATGATCCTGCTGGCCGAGCCGATCATGCGGCTGCTGTTCGAGCGCGGCCGCTTCACGCACGACAACACGCTGCGGGCCAGCTTCGTGCTCGTGTTCTACGGCTTTGGGCTGTGGGCATTCTGCGCGCAGCACATCGTGTTGCGGGCGTTCTACAGCCTCGGCGACGTACGTACGCCGCTGACGATCAGCGCGGTGCTGCTGCCCCTCAACGCGGCGCTGAATCTTGCGTTGGTCTGGCACCCGACGATTCGCGAAGCGGCGTTTGCCGTGAGCACGACGGTGACCTCGACGCTCTCCGTCATTGCGGGTCTGGCACTCCTGCAACGCCGGATGAAGTTGCGTTTGCTCGATCGCGACGTACTGAAGGCGCTGGGCCAGATGGCGGCGGGGATCGCGGCGAGCGTACTGGTGCTATGGCTGGTGTCGCCGGCGTGGATGCGGCTCGTGGCACAGGTGCCCGGGCGTTTGGTGTCGTCGGCCGTCGAGGCGCTGGGGTTGCTGGCGATCGGGACGGTGGCGTTCGTCGGCGTGGCGTGGCTGCTCGGCTCGCACGAGGTCGCGTTGCTGCTGCCGCGCCGCTTGCGCCACGCGGTCGCCACGAACGCCGGGGACGTGACAAAGTAGCAAACTAACAACAGGAGCGGATCGCGCGCTACGGCCCGCCCAGCGAGCGGATGCGTTCGGCCTTGTCGCAGATGTGCGTGATGCGCAGGCCGAACTTCTCGCCGACCTTGACGCAGTGGCCCTGGCCGATGAGCCGGTCGCTGATGAGCAGATCGAGCTCCTCGTCGACGGATTTCTCGAATTCGAGGATGGCGCCGACGGACAGGTCGCGAATGATGGCCACGGACATCGGCCGGCGGGCGAGCTGCGCGATCACGGGGACGCGCACCTTAAGGATGCGCGCCAGCGATATGTCGTCCTGGTCGGGGAGAGCCTGCGCGGGCTCCGCCGGCCCCGCGACGGAGGCCTCGGCAAGCTCCGCGCTCGCCGCGCTGGCCAGAGCGGCGGCTTCCTGCAGGAGCGTACCGATGTCGGACTGGTCGATGCTCGTCATTGCGCACTGCCCGACGCCCCCCGCCGTCGCCTGTACACACTCACCATCGGTCGGAAGCGCGGCCGGGGTAAGGCTCAGACGCCGTCTGGGACTTGGGGGTGCCAGCGCTGGTGCCAGAGCGCAAGGATCAACAGCGCCCAGAGTCGGTGCTCGTGGTTGGCACGCCCCGCTACGTGTGCGTCGACGAGGTCGCGCAGGAAGTCGGGCCGGAAAACGCGGCTCGGCAGGCTGTCCGGGGCGAGGACACGGTCGCGCAGTAGGTCCTGTAATTCATGCCGAAACCACAGCCCGATCGGGACGCCGAAGCCCATTTTGGGCCGGCGGAGGACCTCCGGCGGCAGGTGCTGGCGGGCCCAGTCCTTGAGGATGCGTTTTCCGCCGCCGGGGCCGAGGCGCCAGGAAAGCGGGAGTGAGAGCGCGAACTCCGCGAGCTCGTGATCGAGGAACGGCGCCCGGCATTCGAGGCTGCACGCCATCGACGCGCTGTCGACCTTGGTCAGCAGGTCGTAGGGGAGGTAGCTGGCGAAGTCGGTCCAGACCGCTCGATTGGCCGCGGAGCCTGGGGCCGCGCCGTGAAGTTGCTGGAGCCACGTCGCCGGCTCGTCGAGGTCGACCAGCGCGCGGAATTCGTCCCGGTAGCCCGCCGCGAGCATCTCCGGCGGGAAGATGCCGACCCACGAGAGATACCGGCGGGCGGGCGGCTCGCCGAGCGCGGAGGCGAAGCGATAGAGCCGGTTGCTCAGCGTCCGCGGCCGGGCGTGTGGCAGCAGGGCGGCGGCGCGTGCGACGGAGTGGCGGATGCCGCGTGGGATCAGGTCCAGACGGGCGGCAAGCTGCGCGGCGCGATAGCGGTCGTAGCCGGCGAAGCACTCGTCGCCGCCGTCGCCGGTCAGCGCGACGCTGACGGACTGGCGCGTCCAGCGCGAGACGTAATAGGTGGGGATCGCGGACGAGTCGGCGAAGGGTTCGTCGTAGTGCCACGCGAGCGTGTCGAGGACCTCGCGGGCCTGCGGCGTGACGATATGCTCGTGGTGTTCGGTGCCGAAGCGCTCTGCGATCTGGCGGGCGTAGGCGGTCTCGTCGTAGCGCGCGTCGGGGAAACCGATCGAGAAGGTGCGCAGCGGGGACACGCCCAGCGCGCGCATGAGTGCCACGACGATCGAGGAATCCAGGCCGCCGGAGAGGAACGCGCCGAGCGGCACGTCGGCGATCAGACGTTTCTCGACCGCGGCGGTGAGCAGCTCGCCGAGGCGTGCCTGGGCGTCCGCATACGTGCCGTCAAAGGGCTGCGGGCGGAGTTGCCAGTAGGCGCGCGACTGCACCGGTGCGGCGGAGGCGGAATGCACCTCGAAATGGGCCGGCAGCACCTTGCGGAAACCCTGGTAGATGGAGTGCGGGGCCGGGACGTACTGGAACACGAGATAGCGATGCAGCGACTGCGGATCGAGCGCGGGCGAGAGGCCGGGGACGGCCAGAAGCGCTTTGGCCTCGCTCGCGAAGTACAGGCGGCCGTGGTGGTGGGCGTACACGAGCGGCTTCTTGCCGAAGCGGTCGCGGGCCAGCACAAGCGTGCCCTGTTTCGAGTCCCAGATGGCGAGCGCGAACATTCCCGCGAGGCGCGCGAAGCAGTCGGTGCCGCATTGCTCGTATAGGTGGACGATGACCTCGGTATCGGAGCGGGTCGCGAAGCGATGGCCCTGCTGCTCCAACTCGACGCGCAGTTCGCGAAAGTTGTAGATCTCGCCGTTGAAGACGACCCAGATCGTGCCGTCCTCATTCGACATCGGTTGGTGCCCGGTCGCGAGGTCGATGATCGACAGGCGGCGGAAACCCAGAGCGCAGCGGCCGGCCGGATCGCCGTAGCGGCCCGCGTCGTCCGGCCCGCGGTGCACGAGCTGCGCCGTCAGCGCGTCCAGCTCGTCCGCGCTCACGCGAACGTCCGGCGACAGGCTCAGGATTCCCGCGATGCCGCACATGAAAAGCGATCAGCTCTCAGCTTTCAGCCATGCCGTGGGGCGCCACGTATCAGCCGCGCTGCGCGACTCCGTTTTGACAACGCGGGCAGATGTGCGTGCCGCGTTGCGCGATGCGCAGGGCGACGATGGGCGTGCCGCAGCGGCGGCAGGGTTCGCCGGCGCGGCCGTAGACCAGCAGACGTTCCTGCATCCAGCCGCCGGGGTAGATCCAATCGAGGCTTGTGCCGTGCTGCCGGATCGCGAGGCGAAGCACGTCGCGGATGGCCTGGTGGAGCCGGCGGATGTTCGTTTCGTTCAACGCGTCGGAGCGTATCGTGGGGTGCAGGCCAGCGAGAAACAGGGCCTCGTCGGTGTAGATGTTGCCCAGGCCGGCGATCACCGACTGGTCCAGCAGCAGCGGCTTGAGCTGGCGGCGGCGTTGCTGGAGCAGGTGACCGAGCTTCGCCGGCGTGAAGCCGCGCTCCAGCGGCTCCGGGCCGAGGTCCGCGGTGGCGGCCGCCAGATCGCGCGTGTACAGGATGCGGCCAAACTTGCGGGCGTCGCAGAACAGGAGGCGCTGGCCGTCGTCGAGGTCCCAGGTGGCGCGGACGTGCCGCGGCTCCGGCAAGCCGTTCTTCGCCCATTCGAGCCGGCCGCTCATGCGCAGGTGCACAAGCAGGCAGCCGCCGTCGTCCAAGCGGAACACGATGAATTTTGCCCGGCGGGTCAACGCAGTGATGCGGCGGCCCACAATCGCCCGGCGGGCAGCGGGCAGGGTCGGCGCGACGTTCTTGCGCCAGCGGGAATGAAAGGCGACGATGCGCCGGCCGACCAACCGTGGCCGGCAGGTGCGGACGATCGTCTCGACCTCGGGCAATTCGGGCATGGCCGCATTCTAATACGAACGGCAGCGTTGGAGGTGCGGTGGCCAGCGTGGCAAGCGCTCTTCCCGAATCAGAGCCCGGAGCGCAAGCGACGGGTTCCCGGTCCAGCGCTCGCGTCTCCGGAAACCCCTCGCTTGCGCTCGGGGCTCTGACAGGCAGCGTCGCGTCTGGTCGGGTCGGTGCTGGCAAGCGGCTTGACGCGTGGGCAGGCGCCGGCATATACGCAGCGTTTGATTCGGTGGCTCATGCTCGAAAGGACCACTGCAATGACCCGTACAGGCAGGCTCATGACGCTGCGACGCGGCGTACTCGGAATGCTGTTGATCGCCGTGGCTCCGGCACTGCTGTCGTGCGAGAGCAAGACGCAGCCGACGCCGCCGGCCAAGCCGGTGGCCACGGCGCAGCCCACGGAATCAGCGGCGCCGGCGCCTGCTGCGGTGCCGGCCCGGCCGACGGACGTGGCCGTCGAGCCGGTGGCGCCGCGGACGCCGACCGGAACGTTCCTCGATCGCCCCAGCGCGACGGTTCTGCGGGTGGTGACGTACAACATCCGGTGGAACAGCCTCTTCGCCGACGTCGATCCGCTGCGGGCGCCGCGCTTCGCGCGCGTGTTTGGCGCGCTGGATCCGGATGTAGCGGCGTTACAGGAGATCGGGCAGGCCCCCGCCAGCCGCGATCCCGACAAGCCGAAGCCGCGGAAACGGACGGCGGACGAGGTGCAGAAGCTCCTGGACCAGTTGCGCCCGCTGCCCGGCGCCGCTTGGCACGTCTACCAGGGTGGCGACTGCGTGATCGCGAGCAAGTATCCGCTGCAACTGACGCGCGACGACACGACGCCGCCCGGCTACCGTGAGCTGGCGCTGGGACTGGTCAAGCTGCCACGGAAGCTGTTTCCGGCCGACCTGTACGTCGTCAGCACGCACTTCAAGTGCTGCGGGGGCGACGAGAACGAGGCGGCGCGGCAGAAACAGGCGGATGCGATCGTGAGTTGGATGCGCGACGCGCGCATGCCGGGCGGGGACATCGACCTGCCGGCCGGGACGGCGCTGGTCGTCGCGGGCGACTTCAATCTCGTGGGCGGGCAGCAGCCACTGCTGACAGTCGTCAACGGGGACATCTCGGACGAGGCGCAGTACGGGCCGGACTTCGCGCCGGATTGGGACAACACGCCGCTGACGGACGCGCACCCGCTGCACAACGTGACCGGGACGGCCGACTGGACGTGGCGGGATGACGCGTCGACGTTTCAGCCCGGGCGGCTGGATGTGATGGTCTACGCGGATAGCGTGCTGGAGCCGGTGAAGAAGCTCGTGCTGGACACGACGGAGATGTCCGCGGAGGACTTGCAGGCCGCGGGGCTGGAGAAGCTGGACATCGTCTCGGACGCGGAAGGCAAGAACTACGACCATCTGCCGCTGGTGGTCGACTTCGCGTTCCGGGGCGGCGGCGGGGCGGCCAGCCGGCCGTAGCGGGCCGACTGATTTCCCGTGGTGGCGGCCGCGCTGCCCGAGGGGCCGCGTCCGAGCGGGAGCGCGCTGTGCGTTCACGTCTGCCGGGGCTGACACGGCGTGGCGTGCCTACATCACTGTGGACCACGCGTGCGTGCGCGGGGGTGTCTTCGCACGAACGAAACGACCACGGAGCGGAGCGGGGGGCTCGTTGGACTTTCTTAGCGCGCAACTCGCACCAGCGAGATTCGGAGTGCGGCCGCGTGGGCGCGGGTCAAACCGGCATGGGCTGAGCCGGCGTGGACGGTGGCGGCGCGGGTTGCGTCGGCGTGGGCTGTGGCGACGTGGGCAGGTCGCACAGGCGCGTGGCGGCCCGCACGTAGCGCTGCTTGAAGTCCGCCGGGGACATGTGGGCGGCCGCGGCCAGCTTGGCGAGCATGACCGGGTTCTCCAGGTCGCTGAGCTCCAGGCGGATCTGGTAGGCCCGCCCGACGGTGTATTCGTCGGAGTTGGTGTCGACCAGCCGGACGGTTGTGCGATTCGTCACGGGGTCGATGATGTCGTTGAAGTCAACCGTTTCCAGGTTGCCGTTGACGAGCGCGACCATGACGCCGACGCCCTGGCGCGCCTTGTCGGTGAACAGGCGGATGCTGTGGTAGCCGAGGGCGCGGCAGTACGCCATGTCGTGCGGCGCGGGGTCGGCGGAGCGCAGCTCGTAGCCGATGTTGTGGGTGACGAGCGGGAGGTGCTCGCCGCGGGCCATGAAGCGGGCTTGCAGCTCCTTCTTGAGCAACTCGAGGACGGGGACCTCGGCGAGGCGGACGTGTCCGGCGGCGTCGAGCGGCACCTCGCGGCCGAGGAGGCGTTCGAGCTCCTCGCGGTCGCCGAGGCGGTAGGCGAGGCCCTCGGCGAGGACGGCGACGCCGTCGCAACGGCCCATGATCCGGCGTTTGAGGATGGCGCCCTCAAGCACGTCGGCGATCCGCTGGATGGTGCTGTGCTCCTCGAACTCCTCGGGGATCAGGGTGAGCGTGGCGCCGGCGGCCTGGCCGATGGACATCGCGAGCCAGCCGGCGCTGCGGCCCATGGCGCTGACGATGTACCAGCGGCCGGTGGTTTGCGAATCGGTCATGAGGTTCTTGAGCAGCATCGACCCGATCATGCGGGCCGTGGAAAAACCGAAGGTCGGCTGGTTCTGCGGCAGCGGCAGGTCGTTGTCGATGGTCTTGGGGACGTGGACGATGCACAGCTTGCCGCCGGACGCTTCGCACAGGAAGCGTGCGCTGAGGGCGGTGTCGTCGCCGCCGATGGTGAGGAGGCAGTCGATGCCGAGCTCGCGCAGGCGGCCGAGGGCGAGGGAGACCTTTCCGGGGTGGGCCTGGGCGCGTTTGGTTTTTTTGAGGGTCTCTTCGTCGAGCAGGTTGGTGCGTGCGGTGCGGAGGATCGACCCGCCGTCGAAGTGGATGCGGGCGACCCGGGCGATTTCGAGGCGGACGGTGTGGGTCGGGGGGTCAAACTCGTCGGCACAAAGGCAGCGGAAGCCGTCGAAGAACCCGATGACCTCGAATCCGCAGTTGATGGCCTGGATCGTCGCGGCCCCGATGACCGCGTTGATCCCCGGGGCCGGACCGCCGCCCACAATGATCCCCAGTCTTTTCGCTGCCATACCTGCTCACCGTATATCCGGACCGTCGAGGCCGCCGGCGGCCCGCGCGATTCCGGATCAATTCTGCTATCGGCGGCCCGGCGCCGCTCGACGAATCGTCCAGGCTCTTCCTGGCTGAGGCCGGGACCTCGCCCCCGACCGGGCGCGCGCTCGGATGGCGCCGCCCGCCTTGCCCGTACACCCCGGCGGCCGGCCGGGACGAGCGCCGTAGTATAGGGGCGGGAACGCATAATTCAATGGCGACGGGTGGCGGGGTTGTGGCGGACGCCCAGGGGCCGTATACTACCGGGTTCGACACCGAAACAAGGTAACTGAGCATGGCACAGCGAACACATAAGCCACACAAGGGACTCCGCAAGCGGATCAAGGTCTCGGCGGGCGGGAAGGTGCGCTACAAGAGATCCTTCGCCGGCCACCTGATGAGCACGAAATCGGGCCGGCGACGCCAACGGCTCCGGCGTCCGGGCGCGCTGATCGGAAAGATTGCGGACAATGTGAGGCGCGCCCTCGGTCTGGGATAGCCGCGCTCCGGCGCAGGAGAGTCAGTTATGCCGCGCGTTCGACCAGGTCCCGCGACTCGCCATCGTCACAAACGTGTCTTGAAGGCCGCCAAGGGCTTTCGCGCGTCGCGGGGCACGCTGTTTCGGCCGGCCAAGCAGTCCGTCATCAAGGCCGGCCAGTACGCCTTCCGCGACCGCCGCGCCAAGAAACGCGACTTCCGCGCGTTGTGGGTGATCCGCGTGAGCGCCGCGTGCGACGCGCGCGGCATCTCATACAGCAAGTTCATCAGCGGTTTGCGGAAAGCGAGCGTCTTCGTGAACCGCAAGATGCTGAGCGAAGTTGCAATCGCGGACCCGGCGGCGTTCGACAAGCTCGTCGAGCTGGCCAAGCGGCACGTTTCGTCGGCGGCGTGAGCGGGTACGCTGGGCTTCGAAGACTCAGCCCCGCCTACGAGTTCCGCTTCATAGTTTCAGCCTACGAATTCAGGTCGGCCTACGCGAACTCGCAAACTGGTGCGTGAATCCGTTCTCGCATCCGGATCGCCGTGAATCGCCATCCCAGACGGTTCTCGCACACACCAAGCCGGCCCGCTGCTGCAATCGCCGCCCGGCACCGAAACCGTCACGGACGTGGGTATGAGCGGTCTGGCGACTACCCGACGCAATCCGGTGGAATGGGTTCCGACCGGGGACGGGGCCCGGATCGCGGTTAAGCGCAAGCCCGCCCCGGGCGGCACGCCGGTCGTTTTTCTGCATGGGCTGGCGGTCAACGCGGACCTGTGGGACTTACCCACTGTGCAGGGGCCGGATTTTCTGTACCGGAGCCTGGCGTCCATCCTGCACGAGGCGGGGTACGACATCTGGCTGATCAACCTGCGCGGGCACGGCGCACCCCGCATGCACAGCGCGCCTCCGCCCGGCCAGTCGGACTGGTGCGTGGACCACTTCATTCTCTACGACCTGCCGGCCGTCATCGCGCGGGTCCACACCGCCACGCATCGCCGGCCGTTCGTGATCGGGGCGTCGATGGGGGCCATGACGCTCGCCGGCTACTTGCAGGGGGCGCGTTTGATCCGCGAAGACCGCGGCGAGCGCGTCGTCGCGGACGAGGCCCTGGCGCGCGAGCGGCAAGCGCAACTCGCGGCGTGCGTGTTCGCCGAGTTCCCGGCGCTGCTGCGCTGGCCCGATTCGCTGTACGACGAGCGCGGGCGGCTGAGCTGGCGCGTCCTGCTGCGCGACTGGTGGCGGAACGACGACAACGCGAATTTCCCCTTTGAGATGCTGTCGCGGTCGGGCCTGCTGCTGGCGCTGCTGGCGGCCTGGGGCGAGGTGCCCGTGCAGTGGGTCAAGGGGAATCCGCACGCAGACCCGTGGTACCGGCGGTTGCCGGCGCCGCTGGCGGATGGGGCGGGAAAGCTCGAGCGGGCCGCGGTCCAGGCCATGCTCCGCATCTCCGGCACGTTTACGGGGGCAACGCATCACCGCGCCGAGGTGCTGCTGCACGGACGGCGCTATGTGTTGGACCACATGAAGGCCGGCGTGCTGCAGCAGTTGACCAAGTGCGTGTGCCGGGGGGCGTTCGTCAGCGCGCTGGGGTCGGCCGACCACGTGTACTCGGACTACTACCACCTGGTCGAGGTGCCGACGCTCGTCGTGCAAGGGGCGCGAGATCGGATCGCCAACGCCGCGATGACCCGTACAGCCTTCTTCGACCGCATCCGGGCGCGCGACAAGCAGTTTGTGCTGGACGAGGACATCGCGCACGGCGAGATCGAGGCGGCGCCGGTGGCGTGCGAGCGGCTGTACCCGCGCATCCTCGCGTGGCTGAACGAGCGCGACCCGCAACGCTTTCGGCCGGCGGCCAGCCCGGCGGGCCGGCCGCCGACGGTGGTCGTCGAGTAGCGTTGCCCCCCCGTGGGCGACGCTACGTACGCGGCAGGGCCTTTCAATTCTCGGCCGTGTGCGCGTGTGGTAGTGCGAAGTTGAACTTCGCACTACCCACCTGTGCGACGAG
>CAIWOY010000455.1 GCA_903914415.1 uncultured Phycisphaerales bacterium
CCCGGGCTGCCGTCCCAGCGCCATCACGCCATCCTCCAGAACCGACCGGCCTTCAAAACAGGCCCAATCCTAGCATTCCTAGCCCGCGGCGCCAAGCGACTTTTGCAACGGACTGCTACGTGCGGCGGCGTGCCGGATTTGGCCGGCGTGAGCGACGCCGGCGCCGTTGTGGGGGCAACGGTGGTTGTCAGGCGAGCGCGGCAAGTCACCCTTGGGGTCAATCGCGGCTTGCGAGGCCGAACGAGACCGCGTCGCGGACAACGTATGAACTTGTAAAAGACGGGACGCTCGCGAAGCATCCCTTCCGCTCCGGTGCTACGCTGAGTCGCGGGAGGGCCCGGGACTTCACAGGCAGCCGCGGCCAGGCGATCGCCGGTGCACCGGACGTCCTCCGTCCGCAAGCGCGGAAGCTGGGCTTTGAAGAGTCGGCCCAACCTACGCGGGGCAGACGCGTCCGGGCACGTGTCTCGAACCGGGTCAGCGGGTGTGGGGTGCACGTTTCACCGGTTCAGGGCCGGTGCCACACCTGCCGAGCGGGCCGTCAAGGCAGGCTCTGGCACTGCGTGAGCATCTCAAGTATGCACCACGGAGACACGGAAAGCACGGAGAAATCCCGACGTTGCTGGTGGCTGGCGGAGATGGGCGGCCAATGGCGGATTTCGAATGGCGAATGGTGGGGAGCGGGCGAAGGGATGCCGTGACCGACGGTTGCCACGCCCTGCGTCCCGCCCCCGCCCGTGCCGCACGCCGTCGCCGCCCTTTCGCTCTGCCCTCCGGCCGGAACGGGACGCCCGCGCTTCCCCACGCCCCGCGCCCCATCTCGGCGCCCTCGCGGAACAATGTCCGTTGTAGCCGCGCCCCCGCATCCCGCCCCGCACGCCCTGCCTCATCCGCGCCAAACGACCCCGCTTCGCGCGGTTCCCCGAGCGCTCCGCTCATGCGTCCGACGCCGGCGGCCGCGCCGACCACCCATCCGTAGGCCCGCCGCGACACTGGGACACAAGTGCTTGGGTGCCCCGCACGCAGGTTGGATCGCCGATCTCCGCGCGGCGCGCAGGATTTCTGCGCGGATTTCAGTTTTTCTTCCCCGCCGGCCGCACGTGCGGACCGATTTATGGGTATAAGAGCGCATGCAGCGCAGGAAAACTGCGCGGCGATCCGCTGGAGAGCCCGATGCTAATCGAGCTGTTCGGTCGAAACTTCGGCCCTTTCCGCGACGAGTTTCACCTCTCGTTGCTCGCAAGCGACATCGACCCGGGCAACGAGCGCGGCGTCGTCGAAGTGCCGGTCGAGGGCGAGGACGAGCCTCTGCGCCTGCTGCGTTGCGTGGCGGTTTACGGTCCAAACGCGTCAGGTAAATCGAGGCTTCTTCTTGCGGCGCGGGGGCTCGGCTACCTCATCGAGCACTCCGCTGGATTCACGTCGGACCACGGTCTCGGCCCCTACGATCCGTTTCTTCTCGGCGGGAGTCGCGCTAAAGCGCCCGCCATGCTTGGGTTACGCGCTGTGGTTGACACGCACGTGTACGAATACGTGGTCGAGTTCGAAAGTACGCGGTTCGTCCTCGAGAAGCTTACGCAGCTTGCGCCTGACGAGGAGCGCGTCCTGTTTGAGCGCCACGGGCAAGACGTAACAGGGCCCTGGACAGAGCAGGACCAGTTCGCGCTGTTGGCCGAGTCATTCCGGCCCAACGCAGCGCTGCTCTCGCTCGCAGAGAGGCTGGCACCGAGCCTTGACCGGGGGTTGGCAGTCGGAATACGGAGGCTACTCGGCTACCCTCGCCTTTGGGCCCGGCCACGCTATGGCTCGGCGCCCGCCGCACGCCGTGCTGCTGGTGACAGGGCAGGTTTTGGAAACTTCTTGCTCAATTGGCTCAAGGCCGCCGACGTGGGCATCGAGGACTACACGGTGGAGAAGGTGCCGGTGGCCGACCAGTCCGTCACCGAAGCAGAGCGGGCGCCGCGTCGTAGTACAGACGAGCTCAGATTGACTTTTGCCCACACCGGATTACACGGTCCCGTCGGTCTGGACTACTCCCAGGAGTCGCTCGGCACACTCGAGATCGTGGAACTCGCTCCCTACATTCACGACCTGATGCACGGCGACGAAATCCGGGCTTACTTCATTGACGAGATCGGCGCGTCAATTCACCCTGTCCTGCTTCAGGCGCTCATCCGCCAATTCAACTGCGAGACTCCGGCGAAGAGCATCCGCGGCCAACTGATCTTCGCGACGCATGAGACACTTGTCCTCGATGCCGAGGCAAGGTCCGCGCCCCTGAGGCGCGATCAGGTTTACTTCACCGAGAAGGACGCGACCGGAGCCAGCCGCCTGTATTCCATCGCCGAGTTCAAAGAGCGGAACAACCTCAATCTGCGGAGGCGCTACTTGCAGGGGCGCTACGGTGCGCTGCCGTCACCCGGCCCGTTGGGAGACTGAACCGTGCCGGGTGCCCACAAGAGCAAGCACTCCAAGCCGGCGCGAGAGGCCCGTTGGCGCTACGGCGAACGCAGCGTGGATACGCGCACTCCGCTCCCCGTAGTAGTCATCGTGTGCGACGATACGCAAACGGCCCCCGCCTATTTCGCAGAGCTCAAGCGGATGGTCAAGCAGCATGCCACGCTGAACGTCGTTCCCGCCGCGTGCCAAGGCGCCTCGCCGGATACAGTCGTGGAGCAAGCGGTCGGCCAAAGGAAAGAGCTGACCGCGAGCAGTGACGTGAACGACAACGATGCGGTTTGGACGCTCATTGACGTCGAGGGCGAAGCGGATCGGCAGCGCGAAGCACAAGCCGCAAGAAGCCGAGCAGAGCAGCATAACGTCAAGGTTGCTCTTTCAATTCCGTGCTACGAGGTCTGGACGCTACTGCACCTCGAGGACACGGGCGCTCAGTTCAATGACTGCCGCGACGTGCTCGCGCGCGTGCAGCACCTCTGGGAGAAGGAGTTCGGGCAGGAGTTCGGACGGAAGAAAGCCCAGGCCGACTATTCGAAGATCATCGGTCGCCGCCACGAGGCCGCAACCCGGGCCGAGGCGCATTGGAATCAGAACGACCCTTCGCGCACCGAGGTGTTTAGAATTATCGAGGCCATCGACGCCTACTTGCCGCAGGGCCCCAAGCCGCGGGCCGAATAGGCGTTCGCGGCCCCGAGGCCGCGCGCCCTCGCGTCCCCACGTCCCCACGTCCCCGCGCCCTCTCCGCTTCAACTCGCTACTCGTTCCTCGCCACTCATAGCTCGCCAATCCCGCCCCGCCGACATGGGTGTCCCTCTCCGTGTCTCGATGCCTGCGGCTCGTCCAGCGTTCCCGCGCCCCTGCCGGGGCTTCGGCGACATGGAAGAAGGAGGGGGGCGGAGGTGTCGCGTACCGGGAGTTGCGTCCGCCGCGGCGGACTCCACCCCCGGCTACGCACGGTCGTCCCTCCGGGACTTCGATGCGCGCCAAGCGGACCGGCAGGTCGCGGACGGACGCGACCGGCCCTACGCGCTGCGATGCGTGCCAAGTTCTTGACGCAGAACCCGTGAGTGTCCCGCTCTGTACTACAACCGTTCGGAATCTTCGTGCGCCGCGAAGATTCTCCGGCCTTCTACGGCCGACACGGGGGTCGGCCGCTACATTCACGCGGGTCGGCCGCTACATTGGGTTGGGGCCGGTGGCTGCTCTGCGTCTCTGTGCCTTCTATGAAGCCGGGCCTGTCAAGGGCGAAGAAGCTGGAATGGGCTCAACCTTCTATTCGGGTTTTGAACCGCTCCGGGGTCGAGCCCGGGAGCCGGGGTCCCATTTAG
>CAIWOY010000456.1 GCA_903914415.1 uncultured Phycisphaerales bacterium
CCCCGCGACAAGTGCGCGAGGCGATTGACCGATTCGTGCAGGCGTACAATCCGACCGCCGCACCGTTCGAGTGGACCAAGCGCGAAGTACATCCCGTGGGACCGAAGAAATATTATTCACAATTGTGCAAGTAAGTACTAGCATGGCCGAGGCGGCCGGCAGCGGGCCGATTCGTTGTCGCGTGCTGTACTCCGGCCGCGTGCAGGGCGTGTGCTTCCGCGCGATGGCCCAGGAGCTGTCCCGCGGCCGCGCCGTCGTCGGGTACGTGCGGAACCTGGCGGACGGCCGGGTCGAGCTGGAGGCGGAAGGCATGGCCGGCGACGTGGAGGATTTTCTGGCGGCGGTGGCGCGGCACTTTGAAGGTTACATTGCGAGTGCGACGCGGACGACGGTGCCGGCGCGCGGCGATGAGGCGCGGTTCGAGATTCGCTATTAACCCCCTGCCCCACGAAGCGTCACGGGCCGGCGCGTGACCGGCCGACGTTCCCGGTGGGGCTCGAACCCGCAACCTTTGGCTCCGGAGGCCAACGCTCTATCCAGTTGAGCTACGGGAACCGCGGTGGTATTAACCACGCGGCGAGTGTACCGCCGCCGCGCGGCGCATTCAAGTTGCGACAGGAGCAGGGAGCGTCATGGACGAGTTTTGGACGGAGATCGCGAAGTTGCTGGCGGCGGTCGCGGCCGGGGCGCTGATCGGGTTGGAGCGCGAGCTGGCCGACAAGCCGGCGGGGTTTCGCACGAACATCCTGATCTGCGTCGGGGCGGCGCTGTTCACGCTGATCTCGGTCCGCATGTCCACCGGCCCCACCGTGGATCGCACGCGCATCGCGGCACAAATCGTGACCGGCGTCGGCTTTCTGGGGGCCGGTGCGATCATCCAGTTCCGTGGGGCCATCGTGGGGCTGACGACGGCCGCCACCATCTGGGCGGTCGCCAGCGTCGGCATGGCCTTCGGGGCCGGCGAATTTGCGCTAGGCGTGGCCGGCACGCTCCTCACCAGCGGCGTGCTGTTCGGGCTCGGGTTGGTCGAAGGCCGCATCAACGAGTGGCGGGTCGTGGCCGTCTTTGAGATGGAGCTGGATCCGAGCATCGACGTGCACGCACTCGTGAAGCGCCTGGTGGACACGAGCCGCGTCCGGCTCCGCTCCTACTCGGTCAGCAAGGCCCGCGACGGCCTGCACGGCCGCGTGACGGTCGTCGGGTCGGCCGAGCGCCTGCAACGGCTCGAGGAATTCCTCTGGAAAGAGCCCATGGTCCACGCCATGCGGCGGATTTAGCGGGCCGGCTGCGCTTTTCCCGGAAATGCCGGAATCAGCGGAAATCGACCGTGACCGACCCGTTCGTCGTCTCGGCGAGGATCTCGCCGGCGCCCCCGCCGTTCAGCGTCCCCCGCACGAACTCGCGTTCCCGCCGCTTGATGTCCGCCACCACGTCGAGCGTGTCGAGATTGACGTGGCCGTTCCCGGCCCGCAGGCTCAACCGCGCCGTCATCGTCCGTGGCAGCACCAACCGAATCTGCCCGTTGCTCGTGCGGGCGACCACCGCACCCTCGTCCGGCGGCGCCGCGACGACGTGGACGGCCCCGTTCGACGTCGCCGCGTGCACGTCGCCCTCGTGGCTGACGATCTCGATCGAGCCGTTCGCCGTCTCCACCTGGCACGCGCCCAGGATGTCGCGGAGCACGACCGCGCCGTTGCTGGTTTTCGCCGCCACGTCGCCGCGCACCGCGTGCACGTCGATTCGCCCGTTGTGTGTCGTGGCCGTCACGGTCCCGTCCACGTCGTGGATTTCGATCGCGCCGTTGCTCGTCCGTGCGGCCACGCGGCTGCGCATGTCCGCGACGGAGATCGCGCCGTTGCTCGTGTCGATGTCGGCCGCGCACGGCGCGGGGACCGTGATGCTCAGCGCGCTGCCGGGCGAGAGGGTGGACAGCGCCGCCGGGACCCGCAGCTCCACCACCAGCGTGCGTGCGTCCTTGTCGTCCGCCCGCGCGAGCACCTCGATCTGGTTGAGGTACCCCTCGGCCTGATGGTAGTCGGACGCGCGCACGCACGTCTGCGCGTCGACGCGCACCTCGGCCACGTCGGCCACGGCCAGGGTTACGCGGCCGTTGTGGGTGCGGATCACCAGACGCTCATAGGGCTGCCACGGCACCGTGAGGGAGAAATCGCGGCTGGCCTGGACCATGCATCCGGTCAGCCCCGCCAGTGACACCAGCGCCAACGCCAAGACCTGCACACGCCTCATGGTCGCGTCCTCCGCTCACGCGCGTTACGCGTTATCGCCGCCGACCGCCCCGCAGACCGCCGCGCGGGTCAGCGGCCGAGCGATAGGGTACGCCGAACCGCGGAAAAGCAAAAGGAGCCCGGCGCGTCGGCGGCGGGGCTCCCGTGCGTACCTGCAATCGAAGGGGCGGCTACTCGACGGCGACGGTCGCGCCGGCCGCCTCGAGTTCCTTCTTCCACTTCTCGGCCTCTTCCTTGTTGACGGCTTCGAGCAGCATCCTGGGGGCGCCGTCCACGACCTCCTTGGCCTCTTTCAGGCCGAGGTCGGCGCGTGCAGCGCGGACGACCTTGATGACCTGAAGCTTTTTGTCGCCGACGGCCTTGATGACCACGTTGAACTCGGTCTTCTCTTCGACGGCCGCAGCCGCAGCGCCCGCCGCACCGCCCGCCGGGGCCATCATGATCGCCCCGCCAGCCGCCGGCTCAATGCCGTACGCGTCCTTCATGTAATCCGCCAGCGACTTGGCCTGGACCAGCGTCAGTCCGGCGATCTTGTCGCCGATGTCCTTGATGGCGGCGTCAAACTCTGCCATTGTGTCACACTCCGTAGCAAACGTTCCTGATCGCCCTGATAGCGGAGGCCCCAGCGGCCTCGTTTAATCCGCGCGCGGAACAGTCAGGACGCATCAACTCCAAGTAGCGAGTTACCAATAGCGCGTAACGAGCGAAGCAGTTTCCGTGACGCGTTACTCGCCACTCGCAACTCTTAACTCGCTTTCGCGATCGGCTCGCCCTTCTCAAGCTTATCGATCATCGCCTTCAGGCAGCCCACGACGTTGCCGCCGCCCGAGAGAATGGCCGAGACCAGCTTGCCGCCAGGCGACAGGACCAGCGCAACGATCTGCGCCTGGAGGTCTCGCTTGCTGGGCATCCTCGCCAGGCCCTCGACGCGTGCCTCGTCCAGGAATTCGCCGTCCAGCAGCGCCCCGCGCACCTTCACGGCATTCTTGGGGAACTTCGGCAGCCATTCCTCGAGCACCTTGGCCGCGTCGATCGCCGTCTCCCCGCCGGTGAGCAGCGCGACCGGCCCACCCAGAGCACCAGCCAGCCGGGCCATCGGCCCGTCCTGGCACGCCCGCTGCAAAAGCGAGGTCTTGACGACCTCGAGCTTCATGTGCCGGGCGCGCAAATCGCGGCGGAAGCTGTTCGTCGTGATCCCGTCCACGCCGATCATCTCGACCCAGACGGCGTTGGTCGCTTCACCGTAGCGGGCCGCCAGCTCGCGAGTAAGGATGTCTTTGACCTGCTTGCTCATGTCGAATCACTCCGCCGCCGCGGCCGCGGCCTCGATCTCGACCGAGGGCGTCATGGTGCCGCTGAGGCAAATCTTCTTGATGTAGTGGCCTTTCGCACTGGCCGGCTTCATCCGCCGGATGTTGTCCACGAACGCCGTGACGTTCGCCTTGAGGTCCTCTTCCGAGAAGCTCAGCTTGCCGACGACCGTGTGTATGTTCCCGCCGGCGTCGTTGCGGAACTCCACCTTGCCGGCCGAGTACTCCTTGACGGCGGTGACGATGTCGGGCGTCACGGTGCCGCTCTTGGGCGACGGCATCTTGCCCTGCGGCCCGAGCACGCGGCCGAGCTTGCCCACCTTGCCCATCAGCGAGGGGTGGGCGATCGCGACGTCGAACTCGGCCCAGCCCTTCTGAACCTTGTCGATCAACTCCTCGGCGCCGGCCTCGATCGCGCCGGCCGCCTTGCAGGCCGCCACGTCGGCTTCGCCGCAGAACGCGATCACGCGCTTGGTCTTGCCGATGCCCTTGGGCAGGGCGATCGACCCGCGGATGGCCTGGTCGGCCTGCTTGGCATCGATGCCGAGGTGGCAGACCAGGTCCACGCTCTGGTCAAACTTGGCCTTGGAGAAGGTCTTGAGGCGCTTGAGCCCCTCGTCGAGGGGCAGCGGCTTGGAAGGGGCTTTCTCTTGATCTTTCTTGTAACGCTTGCTGCGAAAACGCATCGCAAAGCTCCCACTACTACGGCCCGTGGTGCGGCCACCTAATTGTCCGTGATGAAGTGAAAAGTTGTAACAAGGTGGCAAGGCGGGGTCGCGCAGACCCAGGCCCCTTATCACTTTTTCACTTTATCACCTTATCACCGGTTCCTGCGACCGACCTCTCAGTCGGCGATTTCAATGCCCATGCTGCGCGCCGTGCCGGCCACGATCTTCATCGCGGCTTCCACGTCGAATGCGCTCAGATCCTTGGCCTTGGTCTCGGCGATCTGCCGTACGTCCGCCTGTGTCACCCGCCCGACTTTGTGACGGTTCGGCTCGCCGGAGCCCTTCTCAACGATCGCCAGCGTCGCGTCCAGCGGCTTGGCGACCTTGAGCAACAGCACGGCGGCCGGCGGGCTCTTGACGACGAACTCGAACGTCTTGTCCTTGTAGACGGTGATCTCGACCGGGCAGGTTATGCCGTCCATCTTCTTCGTCCGCTCGTTGAACTGCGCGACGAACTGCCCGATGTTCACGCCGTGCTGGCCGAGCGCGGGGCCAACCGGCGGAGCCGGCGTAGCCTTGCCGCCCGGAGCCTGCAGTTTCACTTTCGCGATGATGGCCTTGGCCATAGTCCGTTCCTACCGTTCACCTGTCGCCAGACGACCGCACCATGGGGCCGCGCGGCACGAAGAACCGCCAGTATAATACAACTGCCGACGGCTTTCCAGGGGGCTGCCCCGCCGCCAGCACGCCCAACGCCCAGCAGTCACTGGCTGGCCCATCACGCAAGGCCACGGCCAGCAGCTACAACTGCTCGACCTGCCAGTACTCCATCTCGATCGGCGTCGGGCGACCGAAGATCGCCACGATCACCCGCACGGTCCCCTTCTGCGTGTTGATCTCGTCCACCGTGCCCTCGAAGTTCTCGAACGGGCCCTCGCTCACCTTCACCTTGTCGCCCGGCTTGAACGCCAGGTTCGCCAGCGTCGGCGTGCCCTCGGGCTTGACGGCGGCGGCCAGCATCTTCTTCACGTCGTCCAGCGGCATCGGCGAAGGCTTGCCGCCCGAGCCGATGAAGTCGCCGACGCCGGTCGTCTCCTTGATCACAAACCAGACGTTTTCGGGGATGCGGCCGTCGTCGTCGGTGGCCATCTCCACGAACACATAGCCGGGGTAGAGCTTGCGGTGGTACACGCGGGCCGTACCCCCGCGCATCCGCTTCTCCCGTTGGGTCGGAACCAGGACCCGTCCGACCCGGCCCTCGAGCTGCTCGATCTTGACCTTGCGCTCCAGCGCCTCGCGGACCTGGTCCTCTTTGTTGGAGGCCACGCGCAGGACGTACCAGTTCATCCCGGGCCGACAGAGCGCGACTTCTTCGGGTCCGTGCGCCGGGGGGGCTGCGGGCGCCGCGGGCGGCGGCACGACTTCCCCGCCGGCGGGAATCGCCACCGACTCCACGGTCGGCTCCGGCCCGGCGCCTTCGCGCGCGACCTCGTGCTCCGTCGCACTCGTCATGCTTCACCGCTGCTGAAGAGTTTCTGAATGAGGTTCATCCGCAGCACGCCGATGGCGCTGAAGAACAGAATAAAGGCGAGGTCGACGATGGCGAGGATGAATCCAAGGGCGAGCACCGTGACGATGACGACTTTCGTGGCCCCCCACACTTCCCGCCGCGTGGACCAGTTGACCTTCTTCATCTCCCCTTCCGTGGCGGTCATGAACTCGATGGTCTTCTCGTGGCGGCCCACCAACACGAAGATGCCGTAGAACGCGGCCAGCATCAGCCCCACCCAGATCGAGGTGCGAATGATGAAGTCGTACTGCTCGCCGAAGTTGATGAGCTGAATCTGCTCCCGAATGAAGAGCGCTCCCGCCAGCGCCAGCGCGCCGGCCCCCAACGCCGTGCCCCAGCGTAGCCGCGTGCCCTGCCCGGGTTTCAGCACGTGAAACGGGCCGCCGCCCGGGCGTGCCGCGCGTTCCGGCCGCTCGGCTCGCTCCGGCCGCTGCTCGTCGAACGCCTCGGACTGTCCCTCGATCGCGTTTGCCACACTGCTCTCGCTTTCGTCTCGCGCCACGTTGGACTCGACTCGCCGCGCTCCCGACCGGGCCCGCGGCTCAGGTCGGATCAGGAGCGGAGGGACTCGAACCCCCAACCTGCTGATTTGGAATCAGCTGCTCTGCCAAATTGAGCTACGCTCCTTCACAAGCTCTCCGCGGTCAGCCCTGCGCTTGTAGCGAAAAGAACGCGGACGCCGGGCTGAAAGCCGGGGGCTGCACGCGGACCGCTACTTCCGCTTGATCTTATGCTTGGTCCGTCGCCGCAAGCGCGGGCTGTATTTCAGCAGCTCGAGCTTGGGCACGCCGCCCAGGACGTTGACCGAGGTCCGGTAGTTCAGATCGCCGGTCTCCGTGCATTGCAGCCAGACCCGTTCACGTTTTTGTGCCTTGGCCATCTTAGATCCGAGCCGTCAACGGCGAAGGGCGCCTCGCGGCCCGCGGGCCACACAGCTTTCCGGGCGCGCTTCGCCAGTCCAAACTTACTCCGTGATCTTCGTCACGACGCCCGAGCCGACCGTCCGGCCGCCCTCGCGAATGGCGAAGCGCAGCCCTTCCTCCATCGCAATCGGGTTGATGATCTCGACCCGCATCTGGATATTGTCGCCCGGCATGCACATCTCGGCCTTTCCGCCGTCGCGCGCCAGCAGCTCGATGATCGAGCCGGTCACGTCCGTCGTACGGAAGTAAAACTGCGGGCGGTAGCCCGGGAAGAACGGCGTGTGCCGCCCGCCTTCCTCCTTCGTCAGCACGTACACCTCGCCGAGGAACTTGGTGTGCGGCGTAATCGAGCCGGGCTTGGCGAGCACCATGCCGCGCTCGAGCTCCTGCTTCTCGACGCCGCGGAGCAGACAGCCGACGTTGTCGCCGGCGATGCCGGAGTCGAGCGTCTTGTTGAACATCTCGACGCCGGTGATGACCGTCTTGAAGTCCTTCTTGGCGTGCAGGCCAATGATCTCGACCGTGTCACCAACGCGGACACCACCGCGCTCGATACGCCCGGTGCCGACCGTGCCGCGGCCCTTGATACTGAACACGTCCTCAACCGGCATCAGGAAGGGCTTGTCCTGCTCGCGGACCGGCTCGGGGATGTGGGCGTCGAGGGCGGCCATCAGCTCCACGACGGCCTTGTAGCCGGCCTCGTTCTTGGCGGACGCGGCCTTGAGGCAATCGGTGGCCGAGCCCTTGATGACGGGGATGTTGTCGCCGTCGAAGTTGTACTTGGTGAGCAGCTCGCGGACTTCCATCTCGACCAACTCGAGCAGCTCCGGGTCGTCCACGAGGTCCACCTTGTTGAGGAACACGATCAGAGCGGGCACGTTCACCTGCCGGGCCAGCAGCACGTGCTCGCGCGTCTGGGGCATTGGGCCGTCCGCCGCACTGACCACCAGGATCGCGCCGTCCATCTGGGCGGCACCGGTGATCATGTTCTTGACGTAGTCGGCGTGCCCGGGGCAGTCGATGTGCGCATAGTGGCGCTTCTCGGTCTCGTACTCGACGTGCGCGGTTGCGATCGTCAGGATCTTGGTCGCGTCGCGGCGGCCGTCCTTCTCCGACGCCTTCGCGATTTCGTCGTAGGACTTGTACGTGCCGAGACCACGGGCTGCCTGCACCGCGGTCATCGCCGACGTCAGCGTGGTCTTGCCGTGGTCGACGTGCCCGATCGTTCCAACGTTCACGTGCGGCTTGGTCCGTTCGAAAACACCCTTCGCCATAGAAGCTCTCCACTCGTCGCCCGGGTGGGATAGTCACCCGGGGTGGCCCACTAGCGCCACCGTCCCAAATTCCTACCTGGCCTCAACGCCGCGCCCGGTCCCGACCCGTCGCGTCAGAAAAAAGCTGCTGATGGGAATTGAACCCATGACCTCGTCCTTACCAAGGACGCGCTCTACCGGCTGAGCTACAGCAGCGTTGACGGGCAAGTTACAGTCAACACTGCCGGCGCATACTCAAAGACGGATCGGCTCCACGAGCCGGACTCGGCATTGTACGGCCCCCCCGGAGGTTGTCAAAAGGAAAAATATGGTGCCCTGGCGCCGGCGCGGCATAATGGCGGGCGGCCACCGCCAGTCCGAGCCGGCGAGCGTTATCGGCCGACGCGGAGGTAGCCTGTGAGCGACAAACGCCCGTCTCGAATCGCGAATCTCCCGCACGCGGTGCGGGAGCACCTGGCCGGACTGCCGCACCGCTGGCAGACTTGGCGGGAGGGCTTTCGACAGGAACCCGCCGCCCTGTGGCGCTCCCCGCTCACGCAAATCACCGTGCTTGTGGCCGTCCTCATCATCGTCCTGATTGCCGTGACGCGGCTCGTGGGGGCGATTACGCCGGGCGGCGGCGACCGGCGCTTCGAGCAGGCCACCCCAGTCGCGACGCTGTATGTCGCCTGTACGAACCCGGCCTGCCGGGCGAGCTATACCACCCGGCAGCCCATGAGCTTCAAGGCCTGGCCGCTCAAGTGCGAGAGATGCGGGCAAATGACGGTCTGCCGCGCGACGCTCTGCAAGGACTGCCGCACGTGGTTCGCCGTCCCGCCCGGCGCCCCGGCGGTGTGCCCACTCTGCGCGGAGCAGAAACGCGCCAAGGCCGCCGCCACCCAGCCGGCCAAGAAATCCGCGGCGGACGAGGACGAGGATCCTTGGTAAGCCCGAGCGTATCCCCTCCGCCTTCCACGTTCCCACCCGCGGCTCGGCTTCAACGTCCATTTCCCAGCCATCCACCTCCAGCCGTTCTACCACGCCGACCTCGGCTACAACCCCGGCGATTTCCCCATCACCGAGGCCCTCGCGCAGCGCACGATGGCCCTGCCGTTCCACAACCACCTGACCGAATCCGACGTCGACTACGTCGTGACGGCCCTCAAATCGCTGCTGTAGCGTCAGCCCTCTGCGGCTGACGGTGGAGCACAACGAACCGAACGCCTAGTTGGCGAACTATGCGGCGAAACCGTGGCCGTCGGCAATCGGAGCGCGAGCAGGAGCGCGTCGCCGGCAGGCGGCGGTGTGGGCGCGCAGGGGGGGCGCGGAGGGCGGCCAGAACCGGCTATTTCGGCGACAAACGCGCCTTGGGTCCGTAATCAGAATGTGTTTTGGTGTCCCCGGTCCCCAGGGTGGGCGGCGTTGTGCAGGCGACGACGACGTGTCACCAGCAATGGCCAATCGTCGGCCAAGTGCGGCGGGCCGAACGAATCGCGTC
>CAIWOY010000457.1 GCA_903914415.1 uncultured Phycisphaerales bacterium
GAAAAACGAGGGCGACGGTCTGACGTTGCGGGAGCACGTCGGCCGCGAATTCGACGCCGTTGGGGAGAGAGCTGTGGAAGAAAGGACTGCCCGGCCGTACAACGCGATCGGAACCCGTCGCCGGCGCTCCGGGCTCGGCGTGGTCTGCCCGGGACATCAGTGGTCCACCGGCGTGCCGAGCAGCGGGGTCAACTCCGCGAGCGCCTGTTGAAGCAGGTGGCCGTTGTCCGCTTCCACGTTTAGGCGCAGCAGCGGTTCCGTGTTCGACGGGCGAACGTTGAACCACCAGTCCTTGTACTGCACCGTGACGCCATCGAGGTGGTCGATCTCGGCGTCGTGATATTTGTCGGCGAGGCGTTTCAGCGTCCCCTCCTTGTCCTCGTTCTCGAAATTCCGCTCGCCGCTGCTGACGTACACCTGGAGCGGCTCGATGAGCTGCGCGAGGGACTTGGTGCTACGCGTCAGGGCGTTGAGGACGGCGATGAACGCCATCATGCCCGAGTCGCAGAAGTAGAAGTCGCGGAAGTAGAAGTGTCCGCTCAGCTCGCCGCCGAAGACCGCGTTGTTCTCGGCCATGGTGCGTTTCATGAAGACGTGCCCGACCCGTTCGCGGCGCGGGCGGCCGCCGGCCTTCTCGATGATCTGCGGGACAATGCGGCTGGAGCGCAGGTCGTACACGACCGTGGCCCCCGGGCGCTCGCGGAGATAATCGACCGCCAGCAGGCCCGTGACCAGGTCGGGCCGCACCGGCTCGGCCTGCTCGTCCACGAATACGCAGCGGTCGGCGTCGCCGTCGAAGCACGCGCCGAAGTCGGCTTGGTGCTCGCGGACGGCCGCCCGCAGCGGCTCCAGGTTGGCCGGGACGAGCGGGTTCGGCGGGTGCACGAACTCGCCGTCGTGCTCGAAGTACAGCGGGATGATCGTGAGGTTCGGCACGCCGTTGAACAGGATCGGGAACCACCGCCCGGCCATGCCGTTCGACGCGTCCACGACGACCTTCAGCGGGCGCGGCGGGCGGAGGAAGCGGTGCAGGTACTGCCGGTAGGGTTCGGACAGGTCCAGCGTGCGGACCGATGCGGCCTCGGCGACGGGGTGCCGCGAGATGGCGCGGGCGATGCGCTCGATCTCCTTGAGGCCGCTCTCCGCGCCGATCGGCTTGCCCTTGGGCCCGCAGATTTTGAAGCCGTTGTAGTTCGATGGGTTGTGACTGGCCGTCGTCTGCACCCCGCCGCAGCAGGGCATGTGGTTGGCGGCGAAGTAGATTTGCGGCGTGTCGATCATCCCGATGTCGACGACGGGGGTGCTGACGGCGGCGGCGCCCTCGATGAACGCCCGGCAGAGCTTGGGGCTGTGCTTGCGCATGTCGCGTCCGACGATGAGCGTGTTCATCGTGGAGTCGCTGCGGTCGTAGCCGGTGAGGCAGGTCCGCAGGAACTGGGCGGTCGCGTTCCCGATGCGCCAGGCGACATCCTCGTTGAGGGGGTCGGGTACGGTGGCGCGCACGTCGTACGCCTTAAAAACCTTATGGATCATGTCGCGTTTTTCCGATTCGAGTACCGCGAGGGGCACGTTCCGCGCCTGGACGGCGCCCGCCCCGAAGAAGGCGGGCATGCCCCGCTCGTCATCGTTGAACTGGCAGCCGGGACACTTGCGGAAGTTCGCGCGCCGGCGGCCGATGCAGATGGCCTCGGAGATCTTGATATGCTCCTCGCCGGGGCAATACCGCTGCTCGCTCGAGTCTGCGGGCACGTCGCGCTCCGAAACCGCTCCCCGTCGGAATGCTAGCCGAAGGGGTCCGAATCGGCTACCCTCCGGCCGTGGGACCGGTTTTGAGCCGATCCGCGCGGCGGACGAATGGGTTTGGACGACCATGCCGGCTGAATTCGGAGTCGTGTACGCGCTCTGGGACTTCGCCGCGGACGAAGGCCGCCTGCTGGAACGTGTGGCGGGCGAGGTGGGCATCGAGCATTTGACCATTCCGGTCGTGACCGGCGCGCAGACCCAGTTTCGGCTGGGATCGACCGCGGAGGCCCCGCATTTCCACACGGAGGGGGGCTGGCATTACCGCACGAGCACGAAAGCGTACGCGGGGGTGGCGTTGCGGCCGGCGAAGGCCCGCTGGGTGACGGGCGCTGATGCGCTGGCCCAGGTCCGGGCGCGGGCGGCGGCGCTGAATGTCCACCTGCTCTTGCGCGTCGACGTCCGCACCGTCCGCGCCCTGGTCGACCAGGAGCGGCACCTGTCTCAGCGCAACGCGTGGGGCCAGGAGGTCCCGTTCGCCGGCGGTTGCGCGTGCAACCCGGAGCTGCGGGAGTTGCTGCGGGCCACGCTCGACGACCTCCGCCGTTACGAGCCCGCCGGGTACGAGTTGGTGGACTGGGCGCCGGACACCGCCACCGACCGGGCCGCGGCGCGGCCGCTCGGCTGGCACCAGGCGGTGCGTCGGCTCCTGGATATCTGCTTCTGCGCTTCGTGCCGGCAGATCGCCGAGCGCGAGGGC
>CAIWOY010000458.1 GCA_903914415.1 uncultured Phycisphaerales bacterium
GTGCCGGTCTGCGGCAGGACCGCGGTGACCGTGAAGTTGCGGCCGAGCACATCCAGGCGGTCGCCTTCCTTCGTCCCGAGAATCGCGGCCACGTCTGCGCCGATAAGCACTTCCGTGTTGCTCAGATCTTCGATCACACGCTGCCGGACCAGCATTTCCTTCGCCTCGGGCCGGAATGCGCCCGGCACGTCGGCGACCGTCCCGCAGCCTTCGGCCGGTCGCGAAAAGATGCCGGCGCCGGCCCACATCGCCTTGGCCTGGAACTCGCTTTTCGGCAGGATGCCGGTCAGCGTGAAACCCCGGTCTTTGAGCTTCACGGGCACCGACAACTTCGGCGAGAGATTGTCGAGTCCCTGGAGGTCGGACAGCGCCAGACGCTGCACGTACTCCTCGGGGAACTCGTCATTCTGCATGTCGGCGCTGTAGTAGTCCTGGAGCGACACCGATTTCGGCAGGACCAGAACGTTGGCGCCGAGCGCGTCGAGCTGCCGGGCAACCGCCTTCTCCGAGTAGAACATGATGTTCTTGATCGAGACGACGACGGCGATGCCGAGCAGAATCGCCAGGAAGCTCGTGGCGAGCTGGTTCTTGCGCTCGAACATCTCGCGCCAAACGAGCTTTCGCAGGTGCATGGGCGTCCCTTAGGTTACGGCTTCTTCTCGGTGTTGCCTGGCTGCTGCGGCTGAGGCGGGCCCTGCGGCTGTGCCGGCGGGGTCACGGGTTTCTTCGGGGCACAACAGCCGCTCTTCGGGTCGCAGCCCTTGGCCGCAGTCTTCGCTGCTGCGACCAGTACGTCCTTCTTGATCTCGCCCTTGTAGGTGCCGACGATCGTGCCGGGCGGAGCCATGAAGACCGTGACGGCTTCTTCCGTCTGCGGGTCCACCTTGAGCCGCGTCAGGAAGCTCCCCTCGGCGGCGTCGGCGGGATCGAGCGCGATGATCTCCGTGGTTTTCGCGTATTGCGCGTCGGCCGCGAACTCCTTCACACTCTGCGTGGCCTCGGCGTTGTGCTGCGTCTTGCCGTTCTGGACGCAAATGAAGACCAGCTTGCGGTCCTGCAGCGCTTTGAGGCACTTCTGCATGCCCGGGCTGACGAAGGCGGTCTCGAGCTGCGACTCGATCAGCGGACCCGCGAAGCTCCGTGTCACGGCGCCGTTGGGGGCCAACGCCAGCACGAGCGGCGTCGGCGCGCGATCAAGCCCATACTTGACCACCACTTCCCGCTCCAACGGATCCGTGACGTTCACTGCGGCGGACAGCGCCCGGTCGGCGAGCTTGCCCAACGCCGCGTCGAACGTCTTGCGCGCCGCCTGGGTTGGCTCGTCCTCGTCGCGGTAAAAGAACACGAACATGTACTTGTTGGCCTTGGCGGCCCGGTTGATGGTGACGGCGGCCAGCTCGGTCGTGTCCTGCGCAGGCTTGTCAGCCACCTGATTCGCAGCGCCGACCGCCTGGCGGGCGTCGTTCGGCTGCGGTGTCGGCGTATCCTGTCCCAGAGCGCTCGCTCCGACCGCCAACGTGAGGACCAGCGCCACGATTACTCGATCAGCCCATTTCCGATTCATTCCTGCTCTCCAACTTAAGGGTCTTGCTTCTCACTCTCCGTCTCGGACGACAGCGCACCTGCCAAGCAGGCGTACGCCCGCCGGTCGGGACATTTCTCAGCGTCTCTCCACCGCCGCGGCCACAAGCTTGCGGTCCCCGTTGCCCGCGGGGCCGCGCCCGCACCGCTGGGCGCGCCGCTGCTGCGCCCGCAGGGTCTTCAAATCCGCGGCGGCCTGCGGAAGTTCGGTGGCCGCTTCGGCGAGCCACTCCAGAACCCGCCGGTGGGTCAGGCCGCGCGGCGTGGCCAGCGAGTAGTGCATCCACACGCCGTTGCGGCGATCGTCGACGAGCCCGACGTTTCGCAGGTAGGCTAGGTGCCGCGAGGCCTTAGACTGCCCGATGTCGAGCACGGCCATGATGTCGCAGACGCACAACTCGCCGCGTACGAGCAGATTGAGGATGCGGAGGCGGGTCTCGTCGGCAAGGGCTTTGAAGAACTCGGCACTGTTGCGCACGCCGCGGCCTCCGTTGGTAACCGTATATTCGGATAGACGGTTATATTCCTTGAATTGGCCGGCCAAGTCAAGCGCGAACTGCGCTTCATTGCGGGAATCCGTGTGCCGGCACGGCCCGCCGTCGCACGGTTGCGTGCGCCAACTTGTTGCCTTACATGCGGTTGGGCGCAACCAGGCTTACGCGTGTGAACCGGCGACAAAACGTGATTGCGCGGCCTCGGCACCCGCTGCCAAGCTCACTCTTGCCCATCCTCCAAGCCCTTGATGTCGATTCCCAGACCTGCACAGATGCTCAGCAAGGCCGGCCGGAGGTGGCTGAATCGACCGGCAAAGACCGGTTCGCAGCGCGCCGGTGAAACCTCGGCCTTCCATAAACGCAAGGCAAAAGCCATGCACGTCTTCTCGCCGCACGCTCGACAATTTGTGCCCGGGAGGCGTCTGTAGACCTCCAAGGCTGGCGGCCGATGGCGCGTTTCGTGGCACGGCGAGATGGTTTCCCGCCGCTGCCAGACCTCGTTGACCCAGACCCGAACCTGCTCCAGCGTCCGCCAGGCGTCGACGATCTCGTCCGCCTTGGCAACCGTGATGCGGCGCGAGTAGAGCGAGATCATTCGCGGGCCTTCCATGAAGGTGAATGTCGGTCCGTCCGGGCAGTAGAGCCCGCTGGCCGTGGTCGCGTTGAGGAAGGGCATGACTGGCTCCAGGTTGCCGGAAATGTGGGCCACCAGCCGAATCCTTGCCTCGTCCGCCACGCACGGTGCCAGAACCATGATGGCGCAGCGGCCAAAGGTATCTGCTGCAAAACCGAGCGGCGCTGAGGCGGGCACAGGCAGCGTGGCCGGCCGGAACTCGACCCAGCCGGAACACGTGAAAGCACCGCCATCCGCAATGGCAAGCCGCGCGCGTTCCTCCTGCTCAACGACGATGGCCGGCACACCCACGCAGCCATACCCAGGCAAAGGAGACACGAGCTCATAGCGTGCCCCGGTTGAGTTGAGGTGCGCACAAGCCCTCTCAAACTCAGGATGGCCTGGGAAAGTCGTAAGGAATGCCGGCACTCAGCCCACCTCCACGTATCTTATTGACGGGCCGCACTCACCTGTCCGTCGTTCCGACGTGACATCGTACCTGAGCCGGTTTGCCGGCCGTTCATGCCGGCGTGACCACGGCTGGCTCCCGCTCGGCGAAGTACCGCCGCTGGAACCAGAGCGCCACGTTCACCAACCCAATCAGCACCGGTACCTCGACCAGCGGCCCGATCACGGCGGCGAACGCGACCCCCGAGCCGATTCCGAATACCGCCACGGCGACCGCGATCGCCAGCTCGAAGTTGTTGCTGGCCGCAGTGAACGCGATCGTGGCCGTCTTCGAGTAATCCGCGCCGATCTTGCGGCCCATCCAGAATGACACGAGGAACATCACGACGAAGTAGATGCACAGCGGGACGGCGATGCGCAGCACGTCGAGCGGAAGCTGCACGATGAACTCGCCCTTGAGCGAGAACATCACGACGATCGTGAACAGCAGCGCGATCAGCGTGATCGGCGAGATGCGCGGGATGAACTTCTGCTCGTACCACGTCCGCCCCTTGAGCTTCAGCAGCACGAAGCGCGTGATCATCCCGGCCAGAAACGGAATGCCCAGGTAGATGAAGACGCTTTGGGCGATTTGGCCGATCGTCACGTGGACTGCGACCCCGCTCAGCCCGAACAGCGGCGGCAGAACCGTGATAAACAGCCACGCGTACACCGAGTAGAACAGCACCTGGAAGATCGAGTTGAACGCGACCAGCCCGGCGGCATATTCGGTGTCGCCCTTGGCCAGCTCGTTCCACACGATCACCATCGCGATGCAGCGGGCCAGACCGATCATGATGAGCCCCACCATGTATTCGGGGTACCCGCGCAGAAACAGAATCGCGAGCGCGAACATCAGGATCGGGCCGATCACCCAGTTCTGCACGAGCGAGAGCCCGAGCACCTTCACGTTGCGGAAGACGTCGCCCAGCTCCTCGTACTTCACCTTCGCCAGCGGCGGATACATCATCAGGATCAGGCCGACCGCGATGGGGATGTTGGTCGTGCCGACCTGGAAGCGATTGATGATCTGCTCCACGCCGGGGCA
>CAIWOY010000459.1 GCA_903914415.1 uncultured Phycisphaerales bacterium
CGAACTCGCAGACCTACGGGCGGCAGTGGGACACGATCTCGCAGACGCCGTGGTATTACTACCAGGTGTCGGGCGTCTGGCACCAGGTCTGGTACGACGACGCGCAGAGCCTGGGGCTGAAGTATCAGCTCGCGCAGGACCAGAACCTGCAGGGCGTGGGCATGTGGGCCCTGAATTACGACGGGACGCGGACGGAGCTATGGAATGAGCTCCAAACCCGCTTCGTAAACGGATGCTGCACCGTTGCCGACCCGAATGCCGAGGTCGTCGTCTTCCAGGACGATTTCGACGGCGGCACGTCGGCTTCTAACTGGCACCTCTACACCTCGTCGAGCGACTACACCGCCAACTTCGCGTTTGACTACAGCACGCGCGGCATCCCGCCCGCCCCGAATTCGCAAGGCGCCACGACCGTCGGCGTCAAGTTCACCGTCAACAAGAACGACGCCGTCGCCGCCGCCGCCGCCCTCAGCGCCTACCCCGTCGGCCTCAGCCTCAGCGGCGACTACGCCCTCCGCTTCGACATGTGGCTCAACTACAACGGCGGCGCCGGCGGCGGCAGCGGCTCCACCGAGTTCATGCTGGCCGGCCTCAACCAGAGCGGCACGCGCGTCGTCTGGCCCAACAACGCCGCCAGCGACGGCTACTCGTTCGCCGTCTCCGGCGAGGGCGGTGCCGCCGACGATTACCGCGCTTACGCCGGCCCGACGGAGTACGCGATCGGCTCCGGCGTCTACGTCCTCCACAGCCTGGACCACACGGACGCGCTGTGCAAGCAGCTCTTCACGTCCCCGCCCTTCGAGACGCTCGGCGCGCCGGGTAAGCAGTGGGTCGAGGTCGAGGTCCGCCAGATCGGCAACAAGATCGAATGGCGGCTGAACGGCGTGCGCCTCGCGACGATCACCAATCCGCCGGTCACCGCCGGCACCGCCATGCTCGGTTACATGGACCCGTACGCGTCGATCGCGAACCCGGCCGCGGACAACTTCGTGGTTTACGACAACGTGCGCGTCGTGCTGCTGCCGAATTCCGACTGCAACGGTAACGGCGTCGTGGACACGTGCGAGACGATCGCCGGCGGGGACTTCAACGCCGACGGCCACGTGAACGCCGCTGATTCCGCCGCGTTAGCTGACAGCATCGGCGGCCCTGGTTTGCCGCCGATTCCCCCGTCGCCGACGTGCGCGGACGCGACCCTTGCCGCGTTCGACTTCGATCACGACGGTGACGTGGACCTCGCGGACATGGCGTCATTTCAGCGGGTATTCGGCGGATGAGTAACGGCCGCCGTCGCGTGCTCTATGCTCCCGGGTCGCCCCCATCGGATGCCAGTAACGCCGCTTCGGCTCTCTCGATTCGCTTCCGCAGCTCCTCCGCGCGGCTCTTGAGCGATAACCACTCGGTTCGCACTTCGCCCAGCACGCCGGCGGGCAGGCACCCGTCGCTCTCGCGCCAAGCCGCCAACTCCGCCGGCTGAAAGCGTCCGGCACGCAGCTCCTCCGCAACCCGTCGATACGCTTCCCGAAACGGCACGCCGCTCTGCGTCAGCGCGAGCGCCGCGTGCGTCGCGTACAGCTCCGGCCGCATAGCCGCCGCGAGTTTCTCCCGGTTGAGCGCGAAATCCCGTACGACGTGGGTCCCGACCCGCAGCATCTCCTCAATCTCGAGCGCCGCGCGGATCGTCGGCTCCTTCGTGAGCTGCAAGTCGCGCTGGTAGCCCGACGGCAACTTGCCGGCCACCAGCGCCAGCTCCACCAGCCGCGCTGGCAGCCGTGCGGCGTGCGCCCGCAGCAGCTCCAGCACGTCCGCGTTCCGCTTCTGCGGCATAATCGAGGAACCGGTCGTCAGCGCGTCCGGCAGACGGCAGAAATCGAATTCAGCCGTCGAGAACAGCCACAAGTCGTTGGCCAGCTTCGCGAGCACCGCGCCCATGTCCGCCGCGACCCGCACGAAGTACGTTTCCATCCGGCCGCGCGCGTTCTGCACGTCCAGTGGGCTCCGTTGCACGCGTGAAAAGCCGAGCAGCCGCGCCGTCAGCGCCCGGTCCAGAGGAAGCGGCACGCCCAAACCGGCGCCGGTCCCGAGCGGGCACGCGTCCAGCCGTCGCAGCAGGTCGACCGTCGCGTGCATCTGCTCCAGCGCCGCTTCGACCGTCGCGTGCAGCCACAGGCCGACGCTCGAAGGCATCGCCGGCTGCATGTGCGTGTACCCGGGCATCGGTACGTCGCCGTCGGTCTCGATGCGGGCCAGTGTCGCGCCCACGAACTCGCCGAGCAGTTCCAGCCACCGCAGCGCGTGGTGCCGCATGAACAGACGCAGGGCGGTCGCCACCTGGTCGTTCCGTGAGCGTCCCGCGTGGATTTTTGTCCCCGCTTCGCCGCAGCGCTGCGCCAGATGCGTTTCGATCGCCGTGTGCCCGTCCTCAAGCTCCGGCGGAATCGCAAACTGCCCCGCCCGGTGCTGCGCGTCGATCTCCGCCAGGCCCGCGAGCAGCCTGGCCAGCTCATCGGCGGTCAGCACGCCGGCGGTGGCCAACGTGTGCGCGTGTGCCGCCGAGCCCAGGCAATCCCAGTGCACAAGGTACTGGTCCCACTGCGGGTCGTCGCCCACGGTGAACCGGTGCACCGCCTCGTCCACCGGCGTGCCCTTGTCCCACAAGCGTCTCGGTTGCTGGCTCATTGCCGCGCCCTGGTCAGATGGTTTCACGGCCGACGCGGCCGTTGCCCACGGCTCACTCTCCACGCACCAACGCGAAGTACGCGCGGACGATCCGCTCGTACGTCTCCACACCGTCCAGCAGCTCGTCCGCCGCGAGGTACTCGTCCGCGGTGTGCGAGCGGGACGGTTCGCCCGGGCCGATCTTCACGCTCGGAATCCCGGCGAGGAACACCATGTCGCTCATGGCCGGGCTGCCGGTCGGACGAGTGCCGGGCCGGGCTTGCACGACGGCTCGGACGATGGGCTTGTCGGCGCTCGGCTCGATCGGTACAAGCCGGTCGCTATGCACGTGCAGCTCGCTGGCCAATGCTCCAGCAAGCCGCCCGTACAGCACCTGGTGCGACTCCAGGGGCGTCGTGCGCACGTCGAGGATGAACTCGCACGCATCGGGGATGACGTTGTTCGCGATGCCGCCGTTGATCCGCGTTACATGCGCATGGCAGCGGCCCAGGAGCGGGTGCGGCGGGCCCCAGTCAAAACTCTGCAGCACGGTGAAGTCGTGGGCGGCGGTCAGGATGGCGTTCCGGGCCGCGCTCGGCGGCGTGTGGGCCGGATGTCCGCTGCGACCGCTCGCCACGCCGCGCAGCACCAGCAGCCCGCGCTGTGCCGTCATGGGCACGAGGGCCGTCGGTTCGCCGACGAGGGCGGCGTCCAGCGGCGTGAGTTCCGGCAGGATTGTGCCGAGCCCCTGCCCACTGGTTTCCTCCTCCGCGGTCAACGCCAGCACAATCGTGCCGCCAAGCCGCTCGCCACGTTGCAGCCGCGCCTGGAGGCGGAGCACGGCTTCGAGCAGCGCGACGACGCAGCCTTTCGCATCGTTTGCGCCGAGACCCGTGACCCGCGCGGGCCGCCCCTGTGGCTGCCACGGATCGCCCGTCCAGCCGGCCGCCGCCGGTACCGTGTCCAGGTGCGAGTTGAGCAGCAGCCGCGGCCGCGCGGCGTCGCCGAGCGTACACCACACGTTGTTGCCGCGCCGCTGCACGAGCAGGTCGTGTCGCGCCAGGTCCGCGCTGACCTGGTCGGCCAGCGCGCTCTCCTGGCGCGAAAGGCTGGGGATCGCGACATAACGTGCCAGCCGGTCGATCACTTGGCCGTCGCCTCCGCGTTGCCGTTCTTCTGCCCGTTGCGTTTCGCGACGATGAGCGTCCCGCAACCCTCGTTCGTAAACACCTCGCCGAGCAGCGTGTCCGGCACGAGGCCGTTGATGATGTGCACGCGCGGGACGCCGCCGGCCACGGCGTCGCGGCAGGCGGCCAGCTTCGGCAGCATTCCGCCGCCGATCACACCCGTCTCGGTCAGCTCATCGAGCCCCGCGAGATCGAGGTACGATTGCAGCGTACCCGGATTGCGCGGATCGCGCAGCACGCCGTCCACGTTGCTGATGAGGAAGTACTTGGCCGCGCCGACGGCCACCGCGAGGTGCGCCGCGACCGTGTCCGCGTTCACGTTGAAAAGCCGCCCCGCCGCGTCGGCCGCCAGCGCGCAGACGACCGGAACCAGCTCGCCCGCGAGCAGGTGCTTCAGCATGTCCACGTTGACCGCGACGATGTCGCCGACGTGGCCGAGGTCCACGTCGCGCGTCTCCCCGCTCGCGGGGTCGCGCAGGCTCTGCGGCGGTCGCTTCTGCGCCGTGAGCAGCCCGCCGTCGGTGCCGGTCAGCCCGACCGCCGGGACCCCGGTCTTGCGAAACGCGGACACGACGTTCGTGTTGACGGTGCCAGCGAAGGCCATCTTGACGACTTCCAGCGTCGCATCGTCCGTGATGCGGCGGCCGGCGAAAACCCGGACCGGCACGTCCAGCCGCGCGGCCAGCGCGTCGGCCTGTGGTCCGCCGCCGTGCACGACGACCAGCTTGATGCCGAGTTGGTGGAGCAGGGCGAGCTGGTCCACCAGGTTGTCGAGGACCTTGCCCGGCTCGCAGAGCTGCCCGCCCAGCTTGACGACGAAGACACGGCCCTTGTACGCACGAATGTACGGGATCGCCGTCCGCAGCGCGTTCAGATTGGCTTGCAGTTTCATCAGTGACCTCGGTGCCCCGGGCGCAACCAGCACCCGGTGTGTGCCACTGCTCTCAAGCAGTGCTTTCTCGTCCACTACGTCGGCCACAGGGGGCCGACGCTACGTTGCCGGGCTCACGGGGGCCGGCGCTACTTTGTCGGGCTCAGCACCCGGCTCAGAATCGCGGCCTGCGTCCACATCCGGTTCTCCGCCTGATCAACCACGACACAGCGCGGGTCGTCCAGCGCGCCGTCGGCGATCACCACGTTCCGCCGCACCGGCAGACAGTGCAGCATGATCGTGCGCGGCCCAATATGATCCGGCGTGACCATCCAATCCGCGTAGCGCCGAAAACTGGCCTTCTGTTCGTCCGGCTGGCCGTACAGCGCGGTGCTGCCCCAGCTCTTTACGTACAGGGCGTCGGCTTGGCGGCACGCGGCGCGCTGGTCGTGCGTCACGTTGAACGTCGCACCGGCGCCCTGACACCAGCTTGCGGCCCGGTCGAGAATACCCGCGTTCAACTCGTACCCCGGCGGATGGGCGACCGTCACGTTCATGCCTGCCGCAGCCGCCGCCAGCACCGCTGAGTGCGGCACCGCCATCGGCAGGCCCTTGGCCTGCGGCGCCCACGTGACGACGAAACGGCGGCCGCGCGTCCCGCTGAGCTTCTCGTCCACGGTCATCCAGTCCGCGAGCCCCTGGCACGGATGCTCGGCGGCCGATTCCATGTTGATCACCGGCACCGTCGCGTGCCGCGCGAAGCTGCGGATCACCAGGTCCGCGGCGTCCTCCGCCGCGTTCTTCAGGGCGGCAAACGTGCGGACTGCCAGCGCGTCGCCGTAGCGGCTCAACACCGGGGCGGCCTCGCGGATGTGCTCGGCGGCTGCGCCGTCCATGACGACGCCGTCACGGTGTTCGAGCTGCCACGTGTCGCCGCCGACGTTCAGGCAGATCGAGTGCCCGCCATACCGCAGCATGGCGGCCTCGAACGAGGTTCGCGTCCGCAGCGACGGGTTGAAGAAAACCATGACGAGGATACGCCCGCGCAGCGCGGCGGCCTCGTCGCCGGTCTCGCCGGCCTTGAGCCGGCGGGCGAGTGTGACGAGCTCGGCCAGCTCGCGCGGTTCGTAATCGAACATGCTGACCCAATGTCGCAAGAGAATCTCCTATGCCGGTCGAAACGACGGCGCCCACAGCCCGGTCGTCTCCGCCAGGCCGCACATCAAGTTCATGTTCTGAATGGCCGCACCAGCCATTCCTTTCACCAGATTGTCGAGCGCGGCCATCACGATCACCTGTCGCCCCCGGCACGCGACCGCGATGTCGCAGAAGTTTGCGCCGACGACATTCTGCAACGCTGGCGGCTCGTCGACGATGCGCACGAACGGGCTGCCCGCGTAGAACTCGCGGTAACGTCGGGCGAGTGCGGAACCACCGAGGTTGGCGGGGGAGGGCGAGGCTCCTGCCGAGCCGTACGGCGCCGGACCGCCGAGCATCGTGTCCGGCAGCGTCGTATGCACCGTCACATAGATGCCGCGCGCCACGTCCAGGCTCTGGGCCACGAAGCTGGTCTGAATCCGCTGGCCGCGCGGATCGCCGAGCGCTTGTAGAATCTCCGGCTCGTGCTGGTGGGCCAGCGGCTTGTACGCCCGGAAATCCGCATGTCGCGTCGGGTGATGCGTCGTTTCCTTGAGCTCCCGACCGGACCCCGTCGAGCCGGTCTTGGCGTCGATCGCGAGCGTGCCGGCGAATCCCGCCTCGGCCAGCGGAGCCGCCGCCAGGATCGACGCCGCGGCCAGGCAGCCCGGATTAGCGACGCACCGCGCGGTGCGGATTCGGTCGCGTGACAACTCCGGCAATCCATATACGAACCGCTCGCGCAGCTCGGGCAGCAGCGGCGTATCAGGGTAGTGTTCCCGATGCCGGTCCGCGTCGCGCAGCCGGAAATCCCCCGACAGATCGATGACTCGCAGTCGTTCCCGGACGCCATCGGGAGGGCGAGGCTCCTGCCGAGCCGTACGCCCAGGCTGGGCGGGCGCCTCGCCCTCCCCCAGCAACCGTGCGATCGCCGGCGCGCTCGTGCCGTGCGGCAATGCGGAGAAAACCACCGCGTGTTCCGCCGCCACAAGCCGCTCCAGGTTGACCGACTCGGCGAGCTGCATGTCGTAGAAGCCGCGCAGATGCGGATGCACCTCGTCGAGCGGCGCGCCCGGGCGCGACGAAGACGTCACGGATACGACCGTGACGACGGGGTGCTGCGTTAGCAGCCGCAACAGCTCGCCGGCGCCGTAGCCGCGCCCGCCCAGAATGGCGACGTGGATGGGCCGGCTCACGGCCGCACCTCCGTTGCCCGCTGCGCGATCTTGCCGGCCACAAACCCGCCCAGCTCGGCACCATGCGTCCGCGCGTTGAACGCCGCGAGCCCGAGCTGCTCGCGCACGTAGCGCGTGCCGACGGCGTTGTCGGTCGTCGGGCCGCTGACCACGTCGATCGCGAGCCCGTAACGCTGCCGCAGAAGCTGCTGTGCGCCCCACGCGCCGACCGGGTCGTTCGCGCACAGCACGATTGCGGCGGCCAGGTCCATCAGCTCCGATTCGGCCAGAATCTGCCCGACGCCGTATTCACCGACAATCCCGTCGCCCAGCTCCGCGACGATGGCCTCCGCGCCCGCGTGGACCAGGTGTCCGAGCAGGGTGCGCGAGACGCCGACGGCGCTCGCGGGACTGGTCGAAACCGCACCGGCGTCCGTGAATGACGCGGCCCACCGCGCGCCGTAGTCCTGCATGTGCAGCACGTCCCGCCGCAGTGAAATGCCGGTGAGCTTGCACGCGCCGACCGCCCTGCCCTGCTTGGCGAGCTCCCGGACGAGTTGGCACGCAGCCGAGGTCTTGCCGCTGTTCATGCAGGTGCCGATCACATAGACCACCGGCACCGGCGGCAGCCGTCCGGGCGGGGCCGTGACGGCGTTCATGCCGATGTGCGCCGGGACACCGTTGCGATCCTCAAAATCGGGGAAAACGAGCACGCTGCCGAGCACCTCGACGTCGAACGGGCGGCCGACATCGGGGTTTTGCGACGTGCACCGCCCGATGACGCCGCCCAGGTTCAGCAGTTGCAGGGTGTCGCCGACCGCGATGACCGGCGGCACGTCGCCGGCGTAGCCCTGCAGCGCATGTCGCTCGCCGAGCACGCCCGCGATCACGTCGCCGTCGTGCACCGTGACCATTCGCCCGTACAGGTCCTCGAGCTGGTTGTAGGTCGTCTTCTCGCCGTGCACGCGGCCCGCGATGACGTACCCCTCGCGCGCCACGATGTCCGGCGTCAGGCGCACATCGCGGCGCAGCGCGACGTTGGCCGTCGCCGAAGCGATCTTGTCAATCCACAGTCGCATCGGCGGCATCTCCCTCGGCCGCGGCGCGGACCAGGAGCCAGTCCTGCAGGCCATAAATCTTGGAGAACGCGGCGGCTTCCGCACCCGTCCACAGGCTGCTGGTCTCGCCGTAGCGCGCCCCGGCCCCGAGCAGCGAGTAAGGACTGGTCACGCCGAGAACAGTAGCTTGGCCGGCGAAAAGCCGCACGCGAACCTCGCCGCTCACCGTTCGCTGCGACGAGAGCAAAAAGGCCTCGAGGTCGCGCATCAGCGGGTCGAAAAAGCGGGCTTCGTGGAGCAGGGACGCGTACAGGTCGCCGAGCGTGCGTTTCCACGAGAGCTGTTGCCGCGAAAGCACCAGCTTCTCCAGCTCGCGGTGGGCGGCGATGAGTACGAGCGCGGCGGGGGCCTCGAACGCCACCCGGCCTTTGATGCCCAGGATCGTGTCGCCGACGTGCACGCCGCGCCCCACGCCATGCCGGCCGGCCTGCTCGTTGAGCGTCTCGATGAGGCGCACGGGGTCGAGCGCCGTGCCGCCCAGTGCGACCGGCACCCCGCGCGCGAACCGGATCGCGACCTCCTCGGGCGTGGTGGGGCGGCGCTCTGGGCGTGGCGTGAGGACGTACGCGTCCTCCGGCAGCACGCCATCGCTGCGGTGCGTCTCCGCGCCGCCGATCGTCGTGCCCCACAACCCGCGGTTGATCGAGTACACGCTGGTTTTGGGCGGCACGTGCACGCCGCGCTCGCCGAGGTATGCGACTTCCTGCTCGCGCGTCAGGGCCTGGTCGCGGATCGGCGTGAGGATCGCGAGTGCGGGCGCAAAGATGCGAAAGCCGACGTCGAAGCGCACCTGATCGTTGCCGGCGCCGGTCGAGCCGTGCGCCAGGGCCGTCGCGCCGACTTGGACCCCATACTCGGCGCAGCGCTTGGCCTGCACGATCCGCTCCGCCGACACGCTGAGCGGGTACACGTCGCCGCGCAACGCGTTCGCGAAGATCAGGTAACGCAGGTAGTCGTCGAACAGCTCGCGGCGGGCGTCGATCGTGCAGTGGTCGGCGATGCCGAGCGTGCGGGCCCGGGCCTCGACCGCGAGCGTTTCGCTGCGGTCGAAGCCGCCGGTCTGCACGGTGCAGGTGTGGACTTCGTAGCCCTGCTCGTGAAGCCAGACGGCGCAGTAGGTCGTGTCGAGGCCGCCGGAGTACGCGAGGACAACTTTCTTGCTCATCACTGGGCATCCCGGAACACAAAAGCAGTTGGATCACGGCGCCCGACCGATGGGCCCCGCCGGCTCGCACGCCGCCGGGCGCTCATTGCGGCGTGCTCAATTGCCTGAGCAGCGCCAGGGCGCGGCCCTGAGCACTGCGGCTGCGGACGGCGATGAAGATCGTGTCGTCGCCGGCGACCGTGCCGGCGATGTCGGGGCTGCGCTGCTGGTCGAGCGCGACGGCGACCGCGCTGGCGGTCCCGATCGGAGTGCGGACGACGATCAGGTTGGCGCCGATGGGGTCGACCTTGCTGACTAATTCGTGCAAGGGGTCTGCGCCGGCTGTCGCGTGTGGCCGGCGCACGCGCTCCACGCGCTGGTAGCGGCCGTCCAGCTTGACCAGGCCCAGCTCGCGGAGGTCGCGGCTCACACTCGTCTGTGTGGCCGAAAAACCGGCCGTTTTCAACAAGTGCACCAGGTCGCTCTGGCTTTCGACGGCGCGCTGCCGGACCAGACGGAGCAGAGCGGCTTGCCTGTCGTGCTTCGACGTCATATCGCCTCGTGGTGAATAAATCGCCAGTTTGTGGAACTTTATGCACACGGCCGGGCCGTGTCAAGACCCGGCTCGGAGCTTTTTTGCGCTGGCACGGAGATTTGTGTGCGTGTGCCCCGTCCCGCGCGAAGCAACCGGCGCCGCCACCCGCCCGCAGGCGCCCAACCCTACGCTTCGACGATGCCCACCGGCGATCGCGTCTTCCACGCCCCGCGCGTGAAGTCCGGCACGTCCACCGTGCGGCTACGGTGAGCCACCGACTGCTCGGTCAGCGCGGAGATGCAGCTCCAGGCCGCCGCGTCGTACACGTCCGTGTCCAGCGGCTCGCCGGCGACCAGACAGCGGATCAGCCGGTAATCCTCCAGGTAATCCATGCCGCCGTGGCCGCCGCTGGCCGTCTTCACCGCCGCGGACTTCCACAGCGGGTGCTCAAACTCGGCCGCATAGTTGTCGAGCGGCTCCCACTCGTGGGCTGGGCTGCGGCCTTCGATGTGAATGCGATCTGGGTAACCCATCTTCACGCCGCGCGTGCCCTGCAGCGTATGTATCCGGCTATACGGTCGCGGCAGGTTCGTGTCGTGGACGAGGTAGATCGTCCGCCCCTTGACCGTCTTGATGAGCGTCAGATTCACGTCGCCCAGCACGTATTTCTCGTCGCGCCGCGGGTCGCCGGCGTCCAAATGCTCTTGCTGATAGAGTTGCAGCCCGCGCGACGGGCCGCTCACGGACACGAGGTAATCGAACCGGTCGCCGCGGTTGATGTCCATGCACTCGGCGATCGGACCGAGGCCGTGCGTGGGGTACAGATTGCCGTTGCGCGTCATTGCGTGGGCCCGCCGCCACAGCCCTTCGCCCTCGGTACTGAACTTGACCGACCGCAGGTCGTGCAGATACCCGCACTCCCCGTGTAGCACCTCGCCGAACAGGCCGCGCCGCACCATGTACAGGACCATCATCTCCGCCCGGTCGTAGCAGCAGTTCTCCATCATCACGCAGTGCCGCCGCTGCTTCTCGGCGGTCTCGACGAGCTGCCAACACTCCTCCAGCGTGACCGCGGCCGGCACCTCCGTGGCGGCGTGCTTGCCCGCCTTCATCGCCGCCACGCAGACCGGGACGTGCCACTCCCACGGCGTCGCGGTGAACACGAGGTCGAGATCCTCTTGCTGGCAGAGGCGCTGGAAATCCCACGGCCCGCGGTCGTAGCCCGCTGGGCGTCGTTGCCCGGCTTTCTCAACCGCGTCCTGATTGCGGGCGACCTTCTCGGGCACGATGTCGCATACGGCGTGAATCTCCGCGCCGGGGACCTTCAGAAGCTGATTGACGTGATTCGAGCCCATCCCGCCCACGCCGACGAAGCCGATCCGTACGCGCTCCAGCGGCGGCGCCGCGAACGGTTCCTGTGGTGCCGCCCCGACGCGCACCCCCGGCCCCGCCGCCGTGCAGCCTGGCACGCTGACGCCGCCCAGCGCCGCTCCCAGGCCCGCGATCGCCCCTAGGCGGATCAGGTCGCGCCGGCTCGGCTCGGACGATAACGCGGACACGTGCGTTTCCGCCTCTGTATTCATGGGAAGCCTCCTACCAGTCGCATCGCGACGCCCGCCATGATACCGTTACCCGCGGTGGTAGTGCGAAGTCGAACTTCGCACCAACGGTGCACATGGAGGAACCTGCGTGACCATCGTCATCCTCGCCGCGGGCATCGGCAGCCGTTACGGCGGCCTCAAGCAACTCGAGGCGGTCGGTCCGGGCGGCGCGACCATCATGGACTACTCGGTCTTCGACGCCCGCCGCGCCGGCTGCGACACCGTCGTCTTCGTCATCCGCCCGCAGATGCAGGAGGCGTTCGACGCGTCGATCGGCTCGCGCTACCGCGGCCACCTCTGCGTGGAGTACGCCCACCAGCACCTCGAGGCGCTGCCCGTGGGCTTCGCCGTGCCCGCCGGCCGCACCAAGCCGTGGGGCACGGGGCAAGCGTTGCTCGTGGCCGAGCGGCTGGTCGACGGCCCGTTCGTTGCCGCCAACGCCGACGACTTCTACGGCCCGACCGCGTTCGCCGCCCTCGGCGACTTCCTGCGGCAAGCGCCCACGGCCACGCCCCCGACGTTCGCCCTTGTCGGCTACACGCTCCGTGACACGCTGAGCGAAAGCGGCGCCGTTTCGCGCGGCGTCTGCCGCAGCACGCCCGACGGCTGGCTGGAAAGCATCACGGAGACGCTTGGCCTCCAGCGCGACGGCCGCGGTGTCCGCTACGTCGACGCCCGGGGGCAGGCGCATCGCCTGACCGGTGACGAGCCGGTGTCGATGAACCTGTGGGCCTTCCACCCGCCGATGTTCGCACTCCTGCGCGAGGGCTTCGAAACCTTCCTCCGCGACCACGGCACCTCGACGACCGCCGAGTTCTACCTCCCGCAGGTCGTCCAGGACGCCATGCAACGCGGCCACGCCCGCGTCCGCGTCCTGCCGACGCAGGAACGCTGGTGCGGCGTCACGCACCCGCAGGACAAGGCCCGCGTGACGCAGATCGTCCGGGGGCTGATCGACCGCGGCGTGTACCCGGAGAAGCTGTGGAACTGACGCCCGACCAGGTCGCGGCCGTCGCAAGTCGCTTCGCGATCGAAGGTCCGCTTGCGAGCGCCGAGCGATTCTCCGGCGGGCACATACACGATTCCTATCTCGTTACATATCAGCCGCCCGGCGCGACGCGGCGCTACCTCTTGCAGCGCATTAACACGGCCATCTTCCGCGACCCGCCCCGGCTGATGGAGAATATCCTCCGCGTCACCGAGCACATCGCCACGCGGCTTCGCGCTCACGGAATCGCGGACGTCGACCGCCGGGGCC
>CAIWOY010000460.1 GCA_903914415.1 uncultured Phycisphaerales bacterium
GCGGGGTACATCTACACGCTGTTCTCGTCCACGGTCACGATCTGTCTGTTCTTCTTCGGCGTCGTGACCGACTGGCTCGGCATTAAGCGCTCCATGTACGCCTCCATGTTTGGCCTGTTGCTCCTGCGCGCCGCGGTGGTAGTCGTCTCCGTAAACCAGAACCTGCCGTACCGTGGCCTGGCCGTGATCCTCGCGCTGTTCCTGATGGCCCCGTGCATGGCCATGGTGCAAACGAACTTCCAGGCCGCCAACAAGCGTTTTACCACCAGCCGTTCGCGCAGCGCGGGGTTCAACCTCTGGTACCTGTTCATGAATATCGGGGCCGCCGCGGGCGGGTTCCTGATCGACATCGTGCGCCAGTGGCTCGGTCTGTCTTACGCCCACGTCTTCACGGTCGGGGTTTTTTGCGCCGCGGCCAGCGTGGTCGTGACGTTCCTCATGGTCCACCGCGAACAGCAGCTTTACGGCCCCGATGAAACGCCCCAGGCCGCACCGCCGGCGGAGTCGCGGGACATGTTTCAGGTCGCCCGTGCCGTCCTGGCGGAGCCGGTGTTTTGGCGGTTCCTGGTGCTGGTGGCGCTGCTCCTGGGCGTGCGCGCGGTCTTCCTCTACAACGGGCTGCTGTGGCCCAAGTACTGGTTGCGGGTCATCGGACCCGATGCGAAGATCGGCACGCTGAACGCGATCAATCCCATCCTGATCGTAATTGGGCTCATCCTGCTGATTCCGATCCTCCACCGCTTCAACGTATACAAGATGCTCGTGTACGGGGCGATCGTCTCCGGCGTCTCGATGTTCGTGATCGCTATCCCGTCCTGGGGCTTCGCGACGTACGTCACATCCATCGTGGCGATTGTGCTGCTGTCCATCGGCGAACTGATTTGGTCCCCCCGACTTTCGGAGTACACTGCGGCGATCGCTCCGGAAGGGCAGGAGGGGACTTACCTCGGCCTGTCGATGGTGCCGTACTTCCTCGCCAAGACCATTGTCAGCCTCTTCTCGGGTCACATGTTGAATCGCTGGGTGCCCGAGTTCCCTGCCGACGAACCCATCCTGCGCGATCGTCTGGCCGGGGGCCTGATCCCGTTTTGGCGAACCCCCAGCGCCCTGTGGATCATCCTCGGGGCGTTTGCCGTGGGCGGGCCGGTAATTGCTCTGCTGATGAAGGGCTGGTTCACCAAGGGAGCGAAGTGGGAGAAGGACAAAGCCGCGGCGGCAGAATAGCCGCGCGGCCCCCCCGCACTCGCCGACCCGGCGTTACTGCCACTCAATCGTGCTCGGCGGCTTGCTGGACACATCGTACGCGACGCGATTGATGCCGGGGACCTCGTTGATGATGCGGTTGCCGACGGCGGCGAGCACGTCGTAGTCGATCCGGACCCAGTCGGCGGTCATGAAGTCCCGCGACTCAACCAGCCGGATCACGCACAAGTGCTGCCCCTCGTACGAACGCCCATCGCCCATCACGCCCACGCTGGATACCGGCACCAGCACGGCGAACGCCTGGGCGACCTTGCGATACCAGCCGGCCGCCGTCAGCTCTTCGAGCAGGATCTCGTCCGCGGAGCGCAGCAGCTCGAGGCGCGCGCGCGTGACCGCGCCGGTGATCCGCACCGCCAGCCCCGGCCCGGGGAACGGGTGCCGCCAGACGACGTTTTCCGGCAGGCCGATCGCCTCGCCGACCAGCCGCACCTCGTCCTTGAACAGCTCGCGCAGGGGCTCGACCAGCTCGAAGCCCAGCTCGGCCGGCAGCCCGCCGACGTTGTGGTGCGACTTGATCACCGCGGAATGCCCGGCCGGGCCGTGCCCGGACTCGATCACGTCGGGATAGATGGTGCCCTGCGCTAGGAAGCGCGCGCCCTGGATCTGGCGCGACTCCTGCTTGAACACCTCGATGAACTCGTGGCCGATGATCTGCCGCTTTTGCTGCGGGTCGCTGACGCCGGCCAGCTTGTCCAGGAAGCGGTCGCCGGCGTCGACGACCCGCAGGTCCATGCTGAAATGGTCGCGGAACGTCAGCTCGACCATCTCCGCCTCGCGCCGCCGGCACAGGCCGTTGTCGACGAAGATGCTGACGAGGCGGTCGCCAATCGCGCGGTGGAGGAGCGCCGCGGTGACGCTGCTGTCGACGCCGCCCGAGAGGCCGCAGATCACGCGGTCGGTCGGTCCGACCTGGGTGCGGATCGCCTGCACGGACGCGTCGATGACGTTCTCGACGCGCCACTCCCCGCGACAGCCGCAGATTTCGTACACGAAGTTGCGGATGATCTGCTCGCCGTTGGGCGTGTGGGTGACCTCGGGGTGGAACTGGACGCCGAAGACGGGGCGCGTCTTGTGGCGGACGGCAGCGACGGGGCAGGCGTCGGTGTCGGCGAGGCTTTCGAAGCAGTCGCCGATGGCGGTGACCGTGTCGCCGTGACTCATCCAGACGGAGATCTCGGGCGGCAGGTGCGCGAGGATGTCGGCGGGCTGGCGGATGTGCAGGCGGACGCGGCCGTATTCGCGCGTCTGGCCAGCGTGAACCTCGCCGCCGAGGAGCTGGCAAGCGATTTGCATGCCGTAGCAGATGCCGAGGACGGGGACGCCGAGGTCGAAGACGCCGGGGTCGCAGCGGGGTGCGCCGGGCTCGTAGACGCTGGCGGGGCCGCCCGAGAGGATCAGACCCCGCACGCCCAACTCGCGCAGCCGCTGGGGCGTGGTGTGCGGCGGCAGCAACTCGCTGAACACGTGGGTTTCGCGCACACGGCGCGCGATGAGCTGCGAGTACTGGCTGCCGAAATCAAGGACCGCGATCGTTTCGCGCGGCGTCATGCCGTTTCGATACTGCGCGGACGGGGCGCGGTCAATCACTTATTCACAGTGATCCGTGGTTCGGGGTCGAGTTCGGCCGGCTGGCCGGCGACCGCCGGCGCGAGGGCTGGCTCATCCGCCGGCGGCAGTGGCTCTTCGCTTTCCTGGGCTGCGAGCAGAGCCGTCACCAGCGGCAGCAGCCAGACCAGATTCATGACGGCCCCGGTCTCACTGGCGAGCAGCGTCCCCGCGACCACCGCCAGCAGGGCCCCGATCAGGTGCCGCGGCCGGGCCCGCTTCCCGAAAAACACGGCGAACGTCGCCCAGATCACCAGCAGCGCGACCGCCGCCTTCACCGCCCGGCGCGTGTTCACAACCCACTTGGCTTCCCGATACACGGGGGCCGCCGCCCCGGTCCAGGTCGCCCAGGGATCGGGCAGCGCGGCGGGCGGAGCTTGCGCCGGCGTCCACGTCGCTTCCAGCACGGTACGCAAGCCCACGATGAGACGCGTCGGCGACGGCAGCGCGTCGATTGCGGCCCGGTACGACGGTTGCAGCACCGCGCGGGCCGCCGCGGTCGGCTCGACCTGGTAACACGCCACCGAGCGCTCGTTCATTTCATTCGGCCAATCGATCCGCAAGCTGGGAGTCTTGTCCACGATCTGCTTGAGCGGCGTGCCCTCGCTCGTGACGAGCCAGCGCCACAGAGATGCCGTGAGCGCCGGCGGCGACTCCTGCCCAGCCGCTTCGCGCCGGTCAACGACCACGGTCCCGTCCTGCGCGAGGCGGGCCTGGTACGCCGGCGGCAGGTCCGCCAGCTTCAGAGCTCCCGCGGTCCGCGGCAGCGCCGGTTGCACGAGGTCCAGCAGCCCCACTCCGATCACCGCGACCCCGGCCAACAGCCCAAGCACGCTGCCGAGGCCCTGCCACGGGCGCCGCCAGAAATACGCCAGCAGCACCGGCAGCCCCAACCACGCCCACGGCCACGCCACGCCGGCCAGAACCAGGGACACCGTGCCCAGGATGCCGCCGATGACCGGCAGCACGGCGAGCGTAGCGGTCCACGTCAGAAGCGTGGCCGGCAACATGATCTCGGGTTTTGGCAGGCACTCCCGCGTCCCCGGGAACAGGCAGAAGATCGCCACCATTGTCCAGCCCGCCTGGCAGGAGTGCAAACGGTGCCCCAGGACGTACAGCCCCAGCAGCAGCCCCACGAAAAGCACCACGTTCACGAGCCGCTCGGCCGCGAGGTCGGCCGACTGCCACCACTGCTGGCCCAGCCACTCGTCACGGTTTTTCCAGCTCATGCCGTACCGGGTTGTATTCTCATCGGGCAGAATCGTCGGCTCGGCGACACGCAGGGCGCTGGCGTGCAGCAGATACAGGAGCGGCGAGCGGGAATCCGGTACGTCGGGCTCCCCAAACGGCAGCCGGCCGGTCGCCGCCGTGTAAAGGCCGCCGACGACGCCATCGCGCGATCCGTCAGACACCGGGGCCGTCGCGATCTGGTGCACGGCTAGTGCCAGTCCCACGATAACCAAGACCGTCAGCGGCCCGCTCGGCACCGGCTGCACGGAAGATTGTGTCCGCCGCGCGAGCAACAGACCGATGCCGCGCACCAGCCAGTACGCGGCGGCCGCGGTCAGGCCGAGATACGCCCACCACTGCCCGGTCTGGCGGTAGCAAGCCAGGCGCGTGTCTTCACGGAGCACGAGCAGCAGGCACATGCCCGCCAGGACCAGACCGTCGAGGTTGCGGAGCGACAGCAGCGGCCGGGGCCGCAACGTGAGCGCGAGGATCGCGAGCGCGGCAAACCAGCCCAGCGTCCCGGGCCCCAGGTCCGGCCAGAACGGCACCCAGCGATTCGTGGGCGGCGGCTCGCCCGTATCCAGCCTCGCCGGCGCGCAGCCCACTCTGACGAGGTGCGCCTCCGCGCTCTCGGCGGGTGCGCTGGTCGCGCCCGGTTGTGTCGCCGCCGCGGCTTGCGTTTGTGGTTCGGCGGACCGCACGGACGGTGGCCGTGTGGCCGGGCTCGGCGCAGAGGAGGGTTCCTGGGCCAGAGTCGTGGCCACCACGAGGACCGCGACCAGGACACCGAGTCCGCGCCGCCGTGGGTTGCTCGTCATCATCTGCCACTCGCTTCCCAAAGTTATGCTTGGAACCGACCGCGCCGCCGCGGCCCCGCGAGATCGTACCACGTCCGGTCGCGTGGCTGTAGCGGGCGCCCGTCCGCGCAGGACCACCGCGCGGCGGCCCGCCCGTGGTTTTACCGCCGACGCGGCCGCCGGATGCAGCTCGTGCGCCCTGACAACCGGGCCCGCAGCCCGTACACTACGTCCACACTGGATTCTGGAGCGGCGTGGAAACATTCGCAAACACAGGTGACCCATGAGCACAGCTTCCGACCTTGGTCCGTTCGAGTTCTTGAAACGTCTGACCGAAACCCCCGGCGTGTCCGGCCGCGAGGAGCGCGTCCGCGAACTCATTCTGCACGCGACGGGCGGTCTGTGGGATGAGACCCGGACCGACCCCATGGGCAACCTCATCTGCCTCAAACGCGCTACGAGGAAGCCTGCCAAGCGGGCCGGCAAGGCGGCCGGCAACGACCGTCCCCGCCGCGTCATGCTCGCCTGCCACATGGACGAGATCGGATTCTACGTCCGCTTCATCGACGAGAACGGGTTCCTGCGGCTCCAGAACGTCGGCGGCTTCGACACCCGCAATCTCTTCGCGCGGCGCGTCGTCGTCCACGGCCGGCAGGACCTGCTCGGCGTGCTCAACCCCGTCGGCAAGCCGGTACACATCGCTTCCGACGAGGAAAAAAAGAAGATCCCCGAGATCCGCGAGCTCAGCGTCGACCTCTTCCGCCCCAAAAAGGAGGTCGAGAAGCTCGTCGAGATCGGCGACCCCGTCACCCTCGCGCAAACCACCGAGCTGCTCGGCGACGCCGTCTGCGGCAAGGCGATGGACAACCGCATCGCCGTGTGGGTCGGCATCAACGCGGTGCGCAAGGCGTTCGGCCTGGGCTACCTCATGGCGGACGGCGCCGGCGGCAAGCAGGACGGTCCGGCGAAACGCGGGCCCGTCGGGTCGCCCTACGACATCTACTTTGTCGCCAGCGTACAGGAGGAGGTCGGCCTCCGCGGGGCGACGACCGCGGCGTACGGCGTCGACCCCGACATCGGCATCTGCATCGACACGACGCTCGCCTGCGATACGCCCGGCATCACCAAGGACGACGCCATCACCGAATTCGGCAAGGGGGTGGCGATCAAGGTGATGGACAGCGCCAGCATCAGCGACCGGGGGCTGTTCGAGGAGTTCGTCGCCCTGGCGAAGAAGCACAAGATCACGCACCAGCGCGAGATTCTGCCGCGCGGCGGGACCGACGCCGGGGCCCTGCAGCGGACGCGGGCCGGCACCAGGACGATCACGCTGTCCGTGCCCACCCGCTACATCCACACAGTGACCGAGTCGCTGCACAAGAAGGACGCGCTGGCGGCGGTGGATTTGCTGGCGGCGTGGCTGGTGGGGTGAACGGAAACGGCCGGTCCGCGCCGGCCGTCGTAGCCCCACTGCCGTCCCACGGCCTGCGCGGCGCAGCACTCTACGCCTCTGTTGCCGCGACTTAGACCGGCAAGACGATCCCGCTGTTTGAGACCGCGACCGGCGGCGGCATGGGCAGGACTTGGGCGCGCGGCTGGCTCGCCAGCGCGGCCTGCCGAGCACGCCCGGCGAGCCCGTCTTCGGCCTGGGCCTCGAATTGCACGGCGATGCGCCGCGTCAGCCCTCCCCTGGCGTCATGCCGGATCACGCGGGCGAAACGCGGCAGCGGGCCGGCCCCGGCGCGTACCAGCGGGTCGGTCGTGTGCATTTCGCTGAGTTCGACGCGGACGCCGAGCGGGGGCACGCGGTCGGCCGGCGTCAGCAGGGCGGCCCCCCCCGCCGACACATCCAGCATCCAGGCGCTGATGCGCTGGTAGCTGCCCCGCGGGCGAAGCCAGAGGGAAAACGCCTTGGGCTGGCGCGGGTCGCGCCTGCGCTCCACGAGCGGCTGCGTCGGTTGCCCCACGGCGGTTCTTCCTTTACAAGAGCCAAATCGAGATCGCCGGCACCAGACCGGCCCGTATTCTGTTCATCGGCGGGCGGATGGACCTTCTTCATTACCGGCCGCGGCCCGCCCGCGTCCGATAGCCGCAGGAACATGACGACCCAACCCGTTGCCGTCGCGCTGTCCGAGCTGGAGGGCTTCTCGTGGCCGAGGGTCTTCGGCCGCGAGGGGCCGGTAGAGTTGGAGATCGGCACGGGCAAGGCGGGGTTCCTGCTGCGCCGCGCGCGGGCCCGCCCGGAGCGTAACTTCTTCGGGATCGAGTGGGCCAACGAGTTTTATCGGTTCGCGGTCGACCGCATGGAGCGCTGGCAGGTTCCCAATGTGCGGCTGCTGCGGCTCGACGGGGCGCACTTTGTGCGGGTCGTGTGTCCGCGCGAGTCGCTCGCCGCGTTGCACGTCTACCACCCCGACCCCTGGCCCAAGAAACGCCACCACAAGCGCCGGCTGTTTCAGCCGCCGTTCGTCGCCGCCGCCGTGCAGGGCCTGGTCCACGGCGGGCACTGGGCGGTGCAGACGGATCACGCCGAGTATTTCGAGATCATCTGCGCGCTGCTGCGAAGCCACCCCGAGCTGTATGAAACGCCGTTCGACGATCCCGAGTTCGGCGTCGAGGCGGCCCGGGTCGCGACGAACTTTGAGATCAAGTACCTGAAGGAGGGGCGGCGGATGTACCAGATCGCGGTGAAGCGGCGGTAGGCCGACCGGGGGCGCGACGATTCCGCGCTGCCCGGCAGTACGGGGTGGGACCCGGCCAGAAGAGCCACAAGCGCCAGCGCGGGGTTGCCGGAGGACGTTGCGTTTCCGGTTGGCGCGCGTGGGCCGGGAACCCGTCGCTTGCGCTCTGGGCTCTGATCCTCGCCACCCGCCAAGATCCGGCGGTACACCCGACCCGCTGGGCGCACGCACCGGCCTATTCACAGCGCGGCCGGACTTCGCTAGGCTGCCGGGACAAGTCACACGCGGCCGACAGTTGGTCGCGCGTGACCCAACAAAGGCGCGGCCCATTGAGCGTTGAAGCCCCCGACAACTCCGCCGCCAGCTTGCTTCCCGCCCCGTCGCCGGCCGTGTCGCCGGCGACGACCGTCAAGAGCGGGTACGCGGGCTGGGCCGGCTTCGGTGCGGTGCTGGCGCTGGGGATCGCGGCCCGCGTCGCGCTGAGCCTTACGTTCGGACACTGGGACCTCGCCTGGTACGTCACCTGGACGCGCATCCTCGCGACGCAGGGGCTCGCCGGCCTCTATCACGGATCGACCACGATCTGCGATTATCCGCCGCTGTATGTCCTCGTGATGCGCGCGTTCGGCGCGGCGTGGTCCTGGTTTGACCCAACCTTTGTCAACGAGGGGACCTTACGCATCTGGCTGCGGCTGCCCGCGTGTCTGGCCGACGTGGCGATCGCCCTGGCCCTCTTTGTCGAAGGGCGGCGACTGCTGAGCCCGCGCGGCGGCATGGCGGCCGCGGCACTCTACTTCCTGAACCCCGCCACCCTGTACATCA
>CAIWOY010000461.1 GCA_903914415.1 uncultured Phycisphaerales bacterium
AAAGGTGGTCATCCAACTGCACGAGCGCGAGCTCGTCCCAGGCAGCACCCTCTTTCATCGGCATCTGCAGGCCGGTCAGGCTCTCATCCGAAACGACCTTCACAGAAACGCGGAGCTTACTGCCGCGCCGAGCACAGCGAAAATCCCAACCCCGGTTGTTACTCGCTGGAACCTCGACGATTTGGTAGCCGCGCTTCAGGTAACGGCGCTTGACCCAGTATTCGCCGCATACGCCCACCTGGTTGTCGTTGCCTCCGAGCAGCTGGCTGTACTTCTTCTGTGCCTTTCTGAAGACTCCCCGCGCCTCCGCATAAACGCGGATGGCTCTCTCGGTCTCCGCCCAATCGGCTTTTCCGTACCTCATCGTGTCATGCATCGTATTCCCCTATTCCGGATGGCGCGACGACCGCAGCCTGCCTCACCGCGCCCATCAACCGCTCTCCACCGTCAAGGCGCCGAGCCCTGTCGGTCACATTCCCATGCTGGCTAATCGGCGTCAGCGCCGATACGTCCGCAACGACGAGCTGTATCGCCCCGCGCCACAAGTGCGAGCATACCGCCTCGGACGGGTCGCCGTCCACCGCGTGGCAGCCCTGTGGCGCCGGCCCTAGGGGGCGTGTCAGCAGGGGTGAGCCGCCAACCGGCCTGCCCCGCTAGGCGCCCACGCATCACGCGTTGTGGTCAACCCCGTTCCAACTTTGCAGCCCCTCAGTTTGGCCTAGGCCCCCGCCGCAACCCACGTTACGATACACACCCGATGACCCCGATGACCCCATGACCAACCCCGCGTCAAGGACGACCGCATGAACAACGCACCGATCGCCGTCTTCGATTCCGGCCTCGGCGGACTTTCCGTCGTCCGCCACCTCCGCCAGATCCTCCCCAACGAGGACATCGTCTACTTCGGCGACACCGCCCGCGTGCCCTACGGCATCAAGTCGCGGCCCACCGTCGCTCAGTTCGCCCTCGAAACCGCCAGCTTCCTCCTCCAGTTCGACCCCAAGCTCGTCGTCGCCGCCTGCAACACCGCCAGCGCCCTCGCCCTCGACCACCTGATCCGCGAGCTGCCCGTCCCCGTCATCGGCGTCGTCGAGCCCGGCGCCCGCGCCGCGGTCCGGCTGGCCGCAGGAAAGCCCGTCGCCGTCATCGGCACCGAAGCGACGATCTCCAGCAGCGCCTACGTCAAAGCCATCCGCGCCCTTGCACCCGAGCAACCCGTCATCGGCCTCGCCTGCCCGCTCTTCGTGCCGCTGGTCGAGGAAGGCCGCGGGTCCGACGACCCCCTGGTCAAGCTGGCCGCGGAAACCTATCTCGCCCCGCTGCGGACGCAGGGCGTCCACGTCGTGGTGCTCGGCTGCACGCATTACCCGCTGCTGCGCGACGCCGTCGCCGCCTGCCTGGGCCCCGACGTGCAGATCGTCGACAGCGGCCGCGAAACCTCGCTCGCCGTGCAACGCCACCTGACGGAATCCGCCGCCTTGTCCGCCGCCGCACCGCCCGGTACGATTCGCTGCTACGTCAGCGACAACCCGACGCGTTTCCAGCGCGTGGGCTCGCGTTTCCTGAACGAGCCGATCGAGTACGTGGAGCTGGTGGAGGCGGAACGCTATGTCAACCTCCCGCGACGGCCAAGCGAGGTGCGGTAACGCCCTCCGCCGCCTCGCCCGCAAACCCCGGTGGCTCGCTCCGCTTCTCGGCACCGCCGCGACTCTGCTCGCCCCCGGCTGCAACGACCCCGCCCCCAAGGTTGACGCCAAGCTCGACGAGATGGCCCAGAAGCTCTTCGCCCCACGCAAGTCGCCGCAGCAGTACATGATCCTCGCGGTCTCCTCCGAGGACGCCGACGTCCGCCGCGCTTCTGTCGTCCGCATCTCTCAGAGCAACAAGTACGACCAGGAGTGGGCGATCAAGGGCTTCGTCGCCATCGCCTGCCTCGAGAACGACCCCCAAACCCGTTGCGTGGCGATCCGGGCGCTGGCTCGCACCGGCGACCCCCGCGCCACGGAGACCGCGCTCAAGGTCCTCAACTACCGCGACTACCCGCCCCAGGAAGTCCGCCCGCCCGACGACATTTGTCGCGGTGACGCGGCCTACGCCCTGGCGGATTTGTCCGCCGCCGGCAAAGTCCCCGCGGAGTACCAGGACGGCGTCCGCAAGACGCTCCTGGACCGCCTGCATCTTGACACCGATCGCCACACCCGCATCGCCGCGGCCCGCGGCCTCGCGAGCTACCCCGCCGAAGAGACCCTCGCCGGCCTAATCGACGCCCTGCGCGACGACGACTTCGCCGTCGTCCACCAGTGCGAAAACTCGCTTATGCAGCTCACCGGCCAGGCCCACCACGGCGACGTCCAGGCCTGGGAGGCCTGGCTCGCCGAGAACCGCACCGACCCCTTCGCCCACGCCGGCGAAATCCCCGCAGCGCAGCGCCTGCCCTACAAAAACGGCTTCGAAAAAGCCATCTACGACACCCGCGAGCTGATCCGCTGGCTGTGGCCCGGAGCCAAGGAAGAGTAGCCCACCTTGCACGCGTTGGTCGTCCCCACCGCGAAACCCACCCGCGTCGAGTTTGTGACCGACCACCCGACCCCCGTGCCCGCCTCCGGCGAAGTCCTCATCCGCGTCCGCCTCGCCGGCATCTGCGCCACCGACCTCGAAATCGCTCGCGGCTACATGCAATTCCACGGCGTCCTCGGCCACGAGTTCGTCGGCACCGTCGTCGACGGCTCGACGCGCCTCGCCGGCCGCCGCGTCGTCGCCGAGATCAATTGCCCCTGCCACGAGTGTCCGCTCTGCCGCCGGGGGCTGCCGAATCACTGCCCCCACCGCACCGTCCTGGGCATCGCCGGCCGCGACGGTGCCTTCGCCGAGTACCTGACCGTCCCCGAGCGCAACTGCCATCTCGTCCCCGACTCGCTCAGCGACCGGCAGGCCGTTTTTGTCGAACCGCTGGCCGCCGCCGCCCACGTCCTCGACGTGCAGCCCCTCGCCCCGGACACGCGCGTCGCGGTCCTCGGCTCCGGCCGCCTCGGCCTGCTCACAGCCCGCGTCCTCGCCTTGCAGCCCGGCGAATTGACGGTCATCGGCCGCAACCCGCACACACTCCAGTTGTGCGAGCGAAACGGCCTCCGAACGTTGTCAACTGATCGCATACCCGCCGACGCCGCCTACGATTTCGTCGTCGATTGCACCGACACCGCCGACGGCCTCCGCCTCGCCCTGCGGCTTTGCCGCCCCGGCGGGACAATTGCCCTCAAAAGCACGTATACTCCGCCCGAACCCGTCGACCTCGCCCCGCTCGTCATCAACGAGGTGCGCGTCGTCGGCAGCCGCTGCGGCGACTTCCCGCGCGCCCTCCGCCTGCTCGAGTCCCGGCGGATCGACGTGGACGACCTGATCACGACCGTACGCCCGTTGGCCGACGGCCTCGCCGCCCTCGCCGCCGCCGCCCAGCCGGAGAACATCAAGATCCTCCTGCAACCCGGAACAAACTGATGCACTTCCTCGAAATCCAAGGCCGCCGCTACGCCCAGTTCGACCGCCTCCGCCAGGAGCCCGGCCTCACGCACGCCTTCTGTACCCGCCCGATGAACGTCGCCCCCCATGCCCGCGACCGCGGCTTAGAGCAGCGCCGGCTCATGCTCACCGACTGGCGGCTGGACCCCGCCGCTCTGCACTACTGCCAACAGGTCCACAAAACGGGCCTCGTGCTCATCGACCAGCCCACCCCCGGCGGACCTCTGCCCCGCTCCGACGGCGCCGCGACGAACGTGCCCGCCCTCCCGCTCATGACCTTCTCCGCGGACTGCCCGCTCGTCCTCATTTACGATCCCGTTCAACACGTGCTCGGCATGGTGCACGCGAGCTGGCGCTGCACCGTCGGCCGCGCCACGGCGAAGCTCGCCGCCCTGCTCGCCTCGCACTTCACCTGCCGACCAGCTCATCTTCTCGCCGCCATCGGCCCCGGCGCCGGACCGTGCTGCTACGAGGTGCACGGCGACGTGTACGAGGCCGCGGCGGCTCTGCGCGACCGCGAGCGTTTCTTCGTCGGCCGCGACGGCCGCATGTACTTCGACCTCTGGGAGGCCAACCGCGCCCAGCTCCTGGACGCCGGCGTCCCCGCCGCCCACATCGAGACCGCCGGCCTCTGCACGCTCTGCCACAACGACCAGTTCTACTCGTTTCGCCGCGAGGGCAAGGACTGCGGACACTTCGGCCTGCTGGCGGCCCTGAATCCGCGCTGACCGGGAGCGCCGCAGCAGACGCCGCACCGCCGCGCCTTGCCCGAACCGCCGCCGCACGTTTCAATGCGTCTCGTCCTGCCACGGAGACGACCACATGACGACACGCGTTGACGCACGACGCCGGACGGCATTCACGCTCCTCGCCGCCGCCGCTGCATTCCTGCCCGCCTGCATGAACGCCCAGTTCGGCAGCGAGCTTTCCGCCCGGCCCAAGGCCCGCCCGCTCGACAAGGTCGGGGGCACCACCCTGCACCTGCCGCAGGACCAGCCCTTCAACATCACCCTGCCGCGCGTCACCAAAGAGCCGCGCCTCGAGGCCACCGCCGACGCCGACGCCACCGCCAAACCCACCGGCGACGGCTCCGCGTCCGCCACCGTGACCAATGGCGGCAAGGCCGAAGGCCTTTTCCAGATCGGCCACGCCCTGACGAACGCGACGGATCGTCAGACCGACTTCGACTTTCGGGTCCGCTGCCAGTACGAGTTCGAAGCCCGCTCCACGACCGAGCTCGCCCTGCCCGACGCCTCCGTCGGTCTCCGCCTGTACGCCCGCAGCGAGCGCGGCCGCCTGCTGCGCGACCTCGTCCTCGTCCAGCACACGACCGAGAACGGCGCCGCCCAACGCACCGTCGGCGACAGCCTCACCTTCACGCTCACCCTCGCCCCCGGCGAAACCATCGACGTCTTCGTCGCCGGCCAGGCCAAGGTCGAGGTCCCCGACGGCCGCTCGGCCTCCTGCTCAATCAAAATGACCGGCCTGCAGATGGACGTCACGACGCGCCCGGCCCCGGCCGTCCCCGCGTCCGCCCCCAGCAAGCCCTGAATGACCGTACGCCGCAGAATGTAGCGGCCGGCGCGATGGAAAATGTAGCGGCCGGCGCGATGTGAAATGTAGCGGCCGGCGCGATGGAAAATGTAGCGGCCGGCGCCCCTGCCGGCCGTAGAAGGACGAAACGCTCACGCTCGCCAACGGCCCACGTGACGACCGCCCGCCACGAAGCCGGCTCCGAATCGCGCACGGCGGTTTAACATGAACGAACCCAGCGCCGCAAGACGGATCGACGCCCTCCGGCAGCAAATCCGCCGCCACGACGACCTCTACTACAAGCTCAACACCCCCGAAATCACCGACGAGCAATACGACGCGCTCCTGCGCGAGCTACAAGGGCTGGAAGCGGCCTTCCCGCACCTCCGCACCCCCGATTCCCCCACGCAACGCGTCGGCGGCCAACCCTTGGAGGGCTTCGCTCACGTCCGCCACGCCGTCCCCATGCTCTCCATCGACAACACCTACTCCGCCGCCGAGCTCCGCGACTTCGACACCCGCGTCAAGAAGGGCCTCGCCGGCGAACCCTACCAGTACGTCGTCGATCCCAAAATCGACGGCGTCGCCGTGTCGCTACGCTACGAAGACGGCGTCTTCGTCCTCGGCGCGACCCGGGGCGACGGCGAGACCGGCGACGACATCACCCAGAACCTCAAGACCATCCGCAGCATCCCCCTCAAGCTCGAACGCCCCGCAACCCCCCTCCCTCCCAGGGAGGGGCCGGGGGAGGGTCGCGATTACCGCGGCTCGACTGGCCCTGCTAGCCCGAAGAACTCGTGCGATCCCCCGCGCATCCTCGAAGTCCGCGGCGAAGTCTTCTGGCCCCGCCGCGATTTCGAGGCCTTCAACGAGTCCCGGCGCGCCGGGACCGCCGGCGAAGCCCCCTTCGCCAACCCACGCAACGCCACCGCCGGCACCCTCAAACAGCTCGACCCCCGCGAGCTCGCCAAACGCAAGCTGACCTTCCAAGCCCACGGCGTCGGCGAAATCGACCCCATGCCCGGGTGGGGTGGGCGCCCTCGCCCGCCCGATCCGGCAGAAGCACCACCTTCGCCGCTTCAAGCCGTCCGCACGCACACCGAGCTCTTCGCCCTGCTTCGCGACTGGGGCATCCCCACCAGCCCGCACGCCCGCCAGTGCCGCACCATCGACGAGGTCATCGCCTTCGTCGACGAGTGGGACGCCCGCCGCCGCACGCTCGAATACGACACCGACGGCCTCGTCGTCAAGATCGAACGCTTCGACCAGCGCGACCGCCTCGGCACCACCAGCAAAGCCCCCCGCTGGTGCATGGCGTACAAGTACGCCGCCGAGCAGGCCCAAACGCGACTGCTCTCCGTCGATTTCCAGGTCGGCAAGCTCGGCACAATTACTCCCGTCGCCAACCTCGACCCCGTCCAGCTCGCCGGCACCACCGTGCAGAATGCCAGTCTGCACAACCTCGATCAGATTCGCCGGCTCGACGTGCGAATCGGTGACACGGTCGTCGTCGAGAAAGCCGGCGAGATCATCCCCCAGGTTGTGCGGGTGATGCTGCCGAAGCGCCCCGAAGGTGCTCGACCGATCCGGGCGCCCGCCGCGTGTCCTTCATGCGGAACAGCCCTAATCCGAGAACCCGTTAAGTCCGGGATGACGGCCTTTTGGTGCCTGAACCCGGCTTGCGAGCTCTACCTGCAGAGGCGGCAACGGAAGGGTCTTCCGCGCATCTGCCGGATGAAACCCAAGCCAGGCGAAAAAACCGGGCGCGGCTGCGACCAGCCCGTCGAACAGGTCGACTCCATGGTCGATCTACTATGTCCGAACCGACTGTGCCCCGCGCAACTTGCCGAAAAAGTGCGCGTTTTCTGCGGCCGGGACCAGATGGACATAGAAGGGATCGGAACGCAGATCGTAGACAACATGGTACGCCGACGGTTGGTTCGCGGGTATGCGGACCTGTACCGACTCAAGGACCGGCGCGCCGACTTGGTCGGCCTCGAGTTCGCACCGGCAACGGATGATCGAAAGCTGGTCGCTTTCGGCGACTTGCGGGCCGACCGCTTGCTGGCGGCTATCGAGATCAGCAAGGAGCGCCCCCTGGCGCGGCTGTTGGCAGGACTCAATATCCCATTCATCGGTACGACGCTTGCCGAGTCCCTTGCAGACGCTTTCGGCGATCTGGATGCCATCGCCGCTGCCAGTAAAGCTGACCTTATGAAGCAAGTGGAGAAGATCGGCCCCGAGGTCGCTGACTCAATTCGGGGTTGGTTCCAAGACCCCGTCAATCAGCAGACCATCGCCGATCTCAAAGCCGCCGGCGTGAATATGACACAGCCCCGTACCCACGCGCCCACCACCGCTCCGCTGGCGGGCAAGACCGTCGTCGTCACCGGCACCCTCGAGAAATACTCGCGCAGCGAAGCTGAGAATCTCATCAAGCAACTGAGCGGGAAAGTCACTTCCTCCGTCACGAGCAAAACTGATATACTGGTTTGCGGATCGTCGCCGGGGTCCAAGCTCGAGAAGGCGCGCGCTCTAGGTGTTCGCGTGCTCACTGAGCAGGAATTCGATGCCCTTCTCGAGGGAGAGCCATAGGCGCGCGGCCCCGCAGGGCGCTTCGCCCGACGCTCCGGCCCGGCCAGAGTCCCGCTGGCGAGCCCCGCCGCCAACGAGGGCACGGCCCTCCGGCGCGCTGCGCGGCACCGTTTCTGACGCGCCGCCATCGCCCGGCATCGGGAGCCGCGGGAGGAAGGAACCATGCAGTCAGTTGCAGACGTGCTTCGTACGATCGCAGGCTCAGGCGAGGTGGTCACCATCGTCTACAACGCAGGCAGTCGCCCAGGACAAGCCCGCGAGGTCGTTCCGCTTTCGGTATCCACTGACGAATTGGTTGCCGTCGAGCCAGGCCTTCCCACCCGAAAGCACTACAAGCTCGCGCGAATCGCCTCGGTCCAGTTGTCGAGCGCGGAGCCTACGATAAACAAACAGGCTTCACCCGCCGTCGTGTCAGACGTGCCGCGCCTCGCAACCCTCGTTGCGTACGCCCAGCGCTTTGGTCCTGAACTACGTGGTGCGGGTTGGCACGTCTACGACTCCGAGGACTTCCTGGCCGTCGCCACCTACTTCAAGAACGGCAAGCCCAAGAAGACTCCGAGCATCGCAATCCAGTATTCCGACCCCACGATCGAGACCGTTTTCGACTACAAAACCGGGGCCGTGAACAACACGACGAGGGAACTTACTGGGCGCGAGAGACCCTGGCGCGTCGATAGCTGGCGCTTCAACGCAGGAAAGTCCTTTGGTGACCTCCATCGGGCTTTCGAGGTCTTTATGGCCGAAGTCCGCGCCAGCCACCCCGCGACAGCCAAGACCCTCTCCTCCTCGCGTTGAGCCAGGGGAGCCGCTCACGCGACCGCGTGCCGGGTCCGCGGCCTGCCTGCGTCCCGACCGAGTTGCCGCGCGGCCTCCGCGCTGCCCTCGTCGCCGCTCCAACCCGAGCCGCGAGGGGGGAGGAAGTGCCTTCCCCGCCCCCGCCTCCGCGATCCGAACGCGAAGCGCAGGTGAGCGCCCCGCGCCCGCGCTAGGTTGCAGAGATGGCAACGCGCTGGACCCGGGCGGTGGCTGATCGTATGCTTCGGGTGCGTGATCTGAGCAAGCCCCCGCGACCTTCACCGCAGGCTTCGTGCAATGAACGACAAAACCGCTGAAACCATCGCGCATTACGTTGAGGAGCTCATCAGCGAGGGCCAGGAGGTCTCGGAGAAGAAGTTCCCGCTCCGCGGCAATTACGGGGCGAACGGCCCCCCGATCTATGTCGATCTGGAGTTGTTCAGTAAGTGGATCGCGAAGTGTCACCACCTTGCCGAACTACTTGGCGAACACGCAACCCCATGGAAATCCGTCCTTCTCTCGGACGCGCAGAATAGCCACGCAGCAGCACTTTGCCTGCTCGGAACGCTCCAGGCGATTCGCGATACCCTGAGGGGCGGGCTCCTGATTCGCCTCGACCAACTCGTGCGTGCCGAGACATTCTCCGACCTCCTCGACCAGGCGGACTACCTCCTGGCCGAAACCTACGTCGTCGCCGCGGGCGTGCTCGGAAGGGCGGTCCTCGAGGAGCACCTCCGCCGATGGTGCGCGACCGCTGGCTGCACCCTCGCGAGGGATCGTCCCACCCTCGCTCACTACAATATGGCGCTGTACAACGCCAAGCACATCGACAAGCCCACGATGAAGCACGTCGAGGCTCTGATCGCCATCGGCAACGACGCCGCCCATAACGTCCGCGACCTCCAGAAAGCCGATGTGGAACGACTGCTCCGCGACGTTCGCGAACTTCTCGTGCGGTACCCGGCCTGACGACCTCGCGCTTGCCGCACCCCCGGGGCTCGTCCCGCTGTGAGGGCCGTCTTGCGCTTTCGACCCGCCCGCCGTCGCGTTTATTATCCATGCTCGCCCGCTGCGCGAGCGCGAGAAGCGCCGCCTTCGGCGCCGGAGACGACCGTGAAGAATCACAAGCAGAGATACCCGGACATGACCGCCGCGGAGTTGGCCGCCGCGACCCGCGAGTACGACGCGGACTTCGCGTTCCTCAAAGGCCGCCCCCTGACCAGCGCCGAGCGGAAGCTCCACGCCCAGGCCCGCCGCCGCGCCCGCCCCCGCCCCAATCCAAAACCCTGATCCCCGCCCGCCCTTCCACCGCTCGATCCCTCGGTCCCCTGGTCCCTCGATCCCTTCCTTCGCCCTTCGCGTCCTTCCGTTCTCCGCGGTGATTCCTGGACTCGTTTCCCCGAGTTCTGACAAAGAGCTTCTCCTTCGTGTTCTTCGTGTCCTTTGTGGTGAAACTCCGCCACCCGCCGCCAGAATCGCGCCCCCGCCGCCAATCTCCGCCAACCCCGCCGCCCCGCCTGGTTTTTTGCCCGTTTCCGATGAATACTTGATCGGTGCCGCGGACTCTCCGCGCCCGGAGGTCCGCCTGAAAGCTGAGAGCTGACGGCGGATAGGTCTTCTATGAGCTCGCTTCTGACCAACTCACGGCCTTCGCGTCCTCGGCGCTCCTGGCGTCTTGGCGGTTGCCTTGCGTTGGGTCCGGATAATCAAGTGTGCCAAGGGGGGGTACACACCTTGGCACAGTTGGCACACTTGGCACACTTCCCCTTCCCGCCCTGCCAGCGGCGTTCTTATCCGGAACTGTGCCAACCGCCCGGCGCTCTTGGCACTCTTGCCCCCCAACGTGCCCGCTCCCGGCCAAAACCGCTCCCGGCCGGCGCATCCGGCTGATAGCTGAAAGCTGATAGCTGATAGCTGACAGCTCCCCTACTTCAGGTACTTCGCGATGAAGTCCGCCGCCGCCTCGACGCTCGCGACCGCCATGGCCTGTTCCTGGTCCATGTCGATGTTGAATTCCGCCTCGAACGCCGACACCAGCTCCACGCTCTGCACCGACTCCGCCCCCAGGTCGAACACGAAGTTGTCCGTCGGCTTGATCTCGCTCGGCTCCAGACCCAACACCTTCCCCGTTACCTTGATCACGCGCTCCAGAACTTCCTTCTTCGCCATGCTCGCACTCTCCCAACGCCGCGACACCGGCGTAATAGTCCCAAGATCACTTGCTGCCGTTCTCTGCCAACCGAATCCGCACGTCCGCCACGTGGCACCCCTGCCCCGCCGGGTGCACGATCAGCGGGTTGATATCCAGCTCCGCGATCCGCGGGAAGTCGTCCGCGAACTGCGACAGCCGCAGGATCGCCTCCTCGATCGCCGCCAAATCGCTCGGCGGCTCGCCGCGCAGCCCTTGTAGCAGGGCCGCGGCCCGTACCTCGCGGACCATCTTCCCCGCGGCTCCTTCGCGCACCGGCACGACGCGGAACGTGACGTCCTTGAACGCCTCGACGTAGATTCCGCCGAGGCCGAACATCACGAGGTGCCCGAAGACGCGGTCGCGGTTGACGCCCAGGATGACTTCCTTCCCCGCCGGGATCATCTTCCGCACCAGGATTCCGGTGATATCCGCCGCCTCCACGTGCCTGAGCAGGTGGTCGCGCATCGCCCCATACGCCTGCCGCACCTCGGCCGCACTCTTCAGGTCCAGCACAACGCCCTTCATCTCGAACTTGTGCAGAACCTTCGGCGACACGACGCGCAGCACCACCGGATAGCCGATCCGCTCCGCCGCCGCGACCGCCTCATCCGCCGTCTGCGTCAGGGCGAAGTCGACGACCGGGAACCCATACGCCCGCAGCACCTCCAGCGCCTGCGCCTCCGACATATATCCATCCGGCGCCGCGTCGATGACCCGCGCCGCGCGCGGCCGATCGACCGGATACGTCCTGACCTCGGTCACCTCGCGCGTCAGCCACCGGCGATACCACACGGCGTGCCACATCGCCTCCGCCGCCCACTCCGGCAGGATGTAGTGCGGAATCCCGTGCTCCTGCAAGATCCGAATCCCCGCCGCCACGTCCTTCGAGCCCATGAACGAGCACGACAGCGTCTTCCCGCTCGACGCGAACCGCTGCTTCATCCCGCAGATCGTGTTCGCGATCGACGTGATGTTGGTCATCGACTGCGGCGTCAGGATTACGAGCACTTGATCGACGCCTTCGTCATTGAACACCGCGTCGAGCGCCGCCGCGTAGCGGTCCTCGCGCGCGTCGCCGATCACGTCAACCGGGTTCTTGATGTTCGCCGCCGCCGGCAGCGCGGCCTTCAGCTTCGCCGTCGTCTCAGGCGTGAAGCGGGCCAGCTCCAGCCCGCGATCCACGGCGGCGTCGGTCGCCATCACGCCCGGGCCGCCGGCGTTGGTCACGATCGCGATCCGTCCGCCGGGCGGCAGCGGCTGATACGCCAGCAACTGCGCGGTGTTGAACATCTCCTCGATCGAGCTGCAGCGCATGATGCCGGATTGCTCGAACACGCCGCGGCACACGACGTCGCTGGTCGCGAGTGCTCCGGTGTGCGACTGGGCCGCTGCGGCGCCGGCCGCGGTCCGTCCGCCCTTGATCGCCAGGATCGGCTTCGGGTTCGCCACGTTTCCGGCCACCTCGCGCGCAACCTTCATCAGCTCGCGCCCGTGCGCGATGTCCTCGAGGTACATCAGGATGACGGACGTCTGTGGATCGTCGGCCAGGTACTGCAACAGGTCGGTCTCGTTCACGTCCGCCTTGTTTCCCAGGCTGACGAACTTCGAGAAGCCGATGTTCTTGCCCGCCGCGTAGTCGAGCACCGCGGTGCACAGCGCCCCGCTCTGCGAGAGAAACCCGATGTGCCCCGCCGCCGGCATCGCCCGGGCGAAGCTCGCGTTCAGCCGTACCTGCGGCTCGGTGTTGATCACGCCGAGGCAGTTCGGCCCGATCAGCCGCATCCCGCCGCGGGCGGCGATGGCCTTGATCCGCTCCTCGCGGGCCAGACCCGCCGGGCCGACCTCGCGGAAGCCGGCGGAAATGATGATCGCAGCCTTGATCCCCTTCTCGACGCACTGCTCGAGCGCCTTCTCGCAGACGTTGCCGGGGAACACGAGCACGGCCAGATCGACCGGGTCGGGAATGTCCACGACGTAGTCGTACGCCCGCACGCCCGCGATGTGCTTCTTACGCGGCGCAACAGGGTATACGACGCCGTTGAAGCGCGTATCGAGCAGGTTCACGAAGATGTCGTGCGGGACCGTGCCCGGCGAGTTCGTAACGCCCAGTACCGCGATCGATTGGGGGCGAAAGATCAGGTCGAGCCCATTGTGGCCTGGGGCCTTGGCGGACTCGCTGCGAGCCGCCCGAATCGGGTTGATTGTCATCGTCATCGTCTACGTAACCTCTCGACCGGCCAGCCGCCGGCCGCTGCTTTCAGGATGGAACCAGATTCCACCCAGTTAGTTACTACCGCGACATTGCCTTGCGAGACCGGTGTACGTACTCGCGGCGGTCGGCTGCTGTCAGCTCGAACACATGCCGCAGAAGTCGCTCATCCTCCCCGGTCATTTCCACCTTCCGCCGCGACATCGCCGTACGAGCCGTAGCGATGAGCGGGTTGAGCCCGAAGCCTTTGGTAACGGCACCATTGAGGAACCAGGCGAACGCCGGAATGTACTTGGGCAGCGGGGCCCCGGTCGCGACCAGGACTGCCATCGTGCCGATGATGGTGCCGGTGTTCAGCAGCGTGCCGATGCTGGTTTTCACGTGGTCGCCGATGAAGCTGCCGACCTTGGTCGAGCCGGTATCGATCGGCTTGCCGCCCAGCGTCACGCTGACGCTGCCGTAGTCGTTCTTCAGGTCGCTGTTGGTCGTGAGTGCGCCGAGGTTGACCCACTCGCCCACATAGGCGTGCCCGAGGAACCCGTCGTGGTACTTGTTAGAGTAGCCGTGGATGATGCTCTCCTCGACTTCGCCGCCGACCCGGCACATCGGCCCGATGCTGCAGCCCTCGCGCACCTTCGCTCCGAGCAGGATCGACTTGGGCCCCACGTAGCACGGCCCTTCGATGCGCGTGAACGGGTGGACCTCACAGCCGGCCTCGATCGTCACCGGGCCGTGCCGCGTGTCGATGCACGCGAACGGATGCACCTCCGCACCGGCACCGATATAGACTTGGTCCTTGGGGCCGAAGATCACGGCCGATTCGTGCATCTTTCCTTCGATGCCGCTGCGTCCCGCGGCCTTGAAATCCAGCGTGACCTCCTCGGGGTTCGTCAACATGACGTCCCAGATGTACTCGTACCACTTGCCCGAGAAGTCCGCCCGCGGCGCCTTGCGGGCCGCCGCCACCAGGCCGGCGTAGTCGCGGATGCCGGCCACGTTCTCGCTCGTGCGCCACGCCGCCAACTGCTCGCCGTGCCACTGCGCCACGCGCTCGACCGGCGGCCGCCAGTGCGCGCCCACGACGCGTGCGTTCACGAAGAGCACTTCCTGCCCGCGCAGGCTCGACAGGTCATTGCATGTGGCCGGCCGGCAGCGCTTCGCGACCGTGGGCTCCAGATAGTCGCGCACCAGCACGGCGTCGACGGCCGCTCCCGCTGCGCGCGCCAGTTTGGCCGCCAGCGTGACGGCGCCGCACTTCAACTCGAACACGCCGCGCATCCAGGTCAGCGGCAGGAAACGGTCGAATTGGTCATCTTCGAAGACCACCAGCTTCATGCATGTTCTCCGGCACCGTCCCCGTTAGACTTACGTCAGCTCGGCATCAGCACGCCGCGCGGGTTGGCCCAGAACCGCTGGCAAACCTCGGCGGCCCCGCCGACCGCCCGGTCTTGCGTCAGCACCTCGCCGGCCACCACGCTCAGATTCCGATTGTCCCAGTCCAGGACCATTCGGCGCAGGGCGTCCTGAATCTCGCGGCGTAAGGCCGGGTTGTCCTCAAACAGGTAGCCGCCCAGCACGAGCACCTGCGGGTCGTACGCGGCGACCGCCATCGCCGCCCCCATCGCCAAATAGCTCGTCACCTTTGCCAGCAGAGTGTTGAGCGGGTCGCGGCGACGACGGACGCGATGCTTGAACGCCGCCTGTACGATCTGTGCGGCCCCATCTTCGGCGGTGACAGGCAGTATCTTCCGCACGGTGTCGGGCAGCCGTTGGCGGGGAAGCCTGCGAATCGCCGCGACGATGGCGGGCCCCGAGGCCACGGCCTCCAGGCACCCGTTGTTGCCGCAGGGGCACCGCGCAAGGCCCGGCGCCACGACCACGTGGCCGATTTCGCCGGCGCGCTGCGTGGCCCCGGCCAGCGGCTGGCCGCGCTGCACGAAGCGGGCGCTGATGCCGCGGCCGGCGTGGTAGTACACCAGGCTGTCCGCATCGCGACCGGCACCGAGCAGCGCCTCGGCCGCGGCATTCATCGTGGCCGACGCGCCCTGCACGAGCACATCGCACCCGTAGCGGCCGTGCAACTCGTCCCGGAACGGTTCGTTGTGCCAGCCCAGCGAAGCACAGGTGACGACGACCCCGTGGCCATCGACGGCCCCGTTGACGCCCGCCCAAAGTCCGAGCAGATCACCGACCGTGAAGCCGGCCCGCGAAAGCACCCCGCGCAGATGCAGATCGACCTGGTCGATCACCCCGGCCGGGCTCCGGTTATCGCCGAGCCGCGCCGAAGTATGCGCCAACAACGTACTGTCGGCGGCGACGACGGCGGCGTGCAACTGGTGGGCGGCGATGTCGACGCCGGCAAAGCACCCGGAGGACCGGTTGACGGCCAACAGGATGGCGGGCCGGCCGCGACCGCTACCGGTCTGACCGACGCGGGAGAGCCAGCCCGACGCGACCAGGCGCTGCACGGCCCCGTTGATCGTCGAGCGCTGGCGGCCGATCTGCTCGGCCAGCCGATGTTGCGGGATCGCGCCCAGGCGGTGAATGACCTGGAGCACCGACCAATCCATGGCGTGGACCTTGGCGGGCACCATTTTATCCTTGTCCGGATCGGATGCGCATCCGACGAAACCTCACTGTATCGGCCGAAAACCGCCTGTTCAAGTCGAGCCGCTTGTTTTTTTACAGAATCCGTATTAAATTGACGTGACGCGCGCGGCGCCGGCTGGCCCTGTGCCCCGCGCAGTTGGAGGACCAGACCGTGGAAATCATCATCGCGGAAACGTACGAGGAAATGAGCCGGATCGCCGCCGACATGATCGAGCGGCAGCTCATGCGCAAGCCCAGCAGCGTGCTGGGCCTGGCTACCGGCTCGACGCCGGTCGGGCTGTACCGGGAGCTGGTGCGCCGGCACAAGGAGCAGGGGCTGGACTTCTCCAAGGTGATCACGTTCAACCTGGACGAGTACCTCGACCTGCGGCCGTCGCACCCGCAGAGTTATCGCTACTTCATGAACGAGAACCTGTTCAACCACATCAACGTCGATCCGAAGAACATCCACGTGCCCTACGGCCACGCGGGCGACGTCGAGGAGTTCTGCGAGTGGTACGAGCAGGAGCTCAAGCGGGCCGGCGGGATCGACATCCAGGTGCTCGGAATCGGGGCCGACGGCCACATCGCCTTCAACGAGCCCGGCTCGTCGCTCGGCTCCCGCACGCGGCTCAAGACGCTGACCAAACAGACCATCGAGGATAACGCCCGCTTCTTCGACAAGGCGGAAGAAGTCCCGCGTTTCGCCATTACGATGGGCGTCGGTACGATCCTCGAGGCCCGCGAGATTCTGCTGCTGGCCAACGGCCGGAAGAAGGCCGACATTATCGCCGAGGCACTCGAAGGCCCCATCACGGCCCAGGTCTCGGCCAGTGCCCTGCAGATGCACCGGCACGTGGCCGTCATCGTCGACGCCGAGGGCGGCTCGCAGCTCAAACGCGCCGACTACTACAAGTGGATCTTCCAAGAGAAGAAACGCCTGATCCCGCGCCTGATCGGCAAGGTGACGTAACTCGTTACGCCAGCGGGCCCCCACGGCGCCGCCGTCCCGCTTGACCGGACGACCGCGATGGTCGCTTGCTACGTCGCCGCTCGGGTTCGATTCCAAGTGTCTGCGGTGCATAAGGTCTTCGGTCACGTGCCCGCCGGCCCGGTGCGGCAGGGCGGCCCGGCGTGATGCGTCACACCGACCTGCCGGCCCACCCCCCGCCGGGGGCCGCGATCCGCGTGGCGCTCGGAGTTGCCCGGTGCGGAGGGGGCCATCTAATTCGCAACGTGCAACCATTGCGTCACGCCACTGTTGACGGCAGCGCTGCGCAGCGCTGCGCGGCCGACCTGCTGGCCAG
>CAIWOY010000462.1 GCA_903914415.1 uncultured Phycisphaerales bacterium
ATCTCCAGCCGGTCCAGCTTGAGGCTCGCGGTATACGACCGCTGCCCGCCGGCCTGCGGCTGCAGCCGGAGCTTGAAGCCGTTGAAGTCGTACGAGCCCTTCTCGCTGTTGGTAACGCCTTCGATCGTCGTGGTTGCGCTGTACGTGCCGTCGCCGCGGAACGTGGCGTTGTCGATGCTGAAGACCTGCCGGTTCGGCACTGCGTCCGTCAGGCGCCAGTTCCCGACGATCGCCCCCTGACAGCCGGTCAGGCACAAGAGCAGGCCCGCCGAGCCGAGTATGACTGCGGCGCTCCGCAGCCGGCGCTGGACCGTCACAAGGCGCGTCGAGCATGTCATATCGTCTCCAACCGACCGGGCCGCAACTCTCAGCACGAGCCCATTATTGCCGATTGCCCAGGCGGCGCGAACAGGGCCTGCCAGGCCTTGACAGAAAGCACGCTTACCTGCGGGACGTCGCGCGCCGCCGCCGCTTCACGGAGAAGCCGGGCGGGACGCCGGCCGCCAGAATCCGCCCATGTTGCCGGAGTTCGCGTTCCATCCGTAAAACGCCTGCCCCTGGCGGTAGAGGTCTAGCCGGGCCTGGACGGCCTCCGACAACTCGCGGGGCCCGCTGGCCGCGACGAGGTTCTGGACGAGTTGGGCCGTCTTGACGGCCTGCGAAAACTGGCCGTTGGCCGCGTAGGCCGCCGCCAGCGTGTCCAGGATCGTCGGGCTGGGGCTGGCCGATCCGCGGGCGGCCTGCTCAGCCAGAGCGACGGCTTCCCGGGGCCGGCGAATGTCGGCATCGGGATGCGTCGCCAAAATCCAGGCCAGGCAAGCCTGGGCGGATGTGTTCGACGGCTCGAGGTTCAGCACCGTGCGAAAGTGCTGGACGGCTTCGCGGGGTTCGTTGGACAGGGCCAGCGCGATCGCCAGGGTCAAATGCGCATTCGGCCAGCGCGGCTCGAGTTGCACGGCTGCGCGACCGTGCTCGGCCGCCTCGGCAAAGCGGTCCAGCATGACGAGGGCTGCGGCGCAGTTGTGGTGGGCGAAAGCCTCGCCGGGCTTGAGCCGGAGAGCCTGCTTGTAGTGGTCGACCGCATCCGCGACTTCGTCTCTCTTCGACAGAATGTTCGCCAGGTTGATGTGCGCGATCCAGGCGTCCGGGTTCTTGGCGAGCGTGTCGCGCCACAAGCCCTCGATGTGCGTGTAGTCTGCGGCTCGTCGCCAGGTCGTGGAGCCGAGCAGGGCCAACACGCCGACCGCGAGCAGCGGCGCGCCGGCCACCCCGCGCTTGCCCAGGCGGCGCAACTGCGCGGCAGCCGCGGCGACCAGCAACGCGATCAGCCCAGCGCTGGCGAGATACTGGAAATGGTCGGCGACGTACGAAAACCGCATCGGGTAAACGTTGAAGAAACCCAGCGCCGGGAAAAGCGTACCCGCGAAAAACAACACGCCGACCAGCGGTCCCGCTCCGAGGCGCCGGCGCGCGAGCCACAAGCCGCCGATTACCCCCAGGACGAGCCCCAGATACACGTACTGCGTCCACGCGGTGATGTCGATGTGCCAGCGCGGGTAAATGAAGACCAGCGGATGCGGCCACAGCAGCTTGGCCGCATAGAAGCAGATGACCCGCGCGGCCAGCAGGACGTGCTCCAGGGGCGAGAGGCTCCATTCCCCGCCTTGCGCCCCAACGCGGTACTGCTCCATCCCGGCAGTCAGCAGGCCGAAGGCCAGCCCCATGAGCAACAGCGGTGTCACGAAGAGAAGATCGCGCAGCGCGACGCGACCGCGTTTCCACCACAAGACCAGCAGCAGTGCCGCCGGGAGCGTGCAGGCCACGGTCTTGCTAAGCAGGGCCGCGACGAAGAGCGCCAGCGAAAACATGTACGAGGCGCTGGAGCCGCGCGGCGGCAAACCGGAGCGGGGCGCGTCCTTTCGCGCAGGCGGCCGGATCGTCGCGGTCGCCCAACGCAAGTAGCTCAGCGCGGCCGCGAAATAGAAGACGCCGCACAAGACGTTCTTCCGTTCCGTGATCCAGGCGACGGATTCGACCTGCACCGGATGGACGGCGAAGATGGCCGCCGCTACCCACGCACCCGGCAGCCGGATCGCCGCGAGCACGCGCCACAGCGCGACCGCACCGAGCCCGTGGAGCAGGACATTCACGATGTGGTAGCCGGCGGAGTTGAGGCCCCAGAGGTGATACTCGAGCCAGAAGCTGGTGAACACCAGCGGGTAGTATTGGGGAGAGGCCTGCGGGTCGAACCAGATGCGGTGCAGGCCGCTGACGGTGTGAAGCAGGGGATTCTGTTCGACGTAAGAGTCGTCATCCCAGATGAAACGCCCACGGAATGCCGGCAGATAGACGCCCGCGGTTATGAGGATGAGCAAGAGGCTGGCAGCGACTTGCCGGAACGCCGGCGAGGGCTTTCCGGAATCCGGGACCGAGTGGCTCGTGGGTCGCGTCTGTTTCATGCAGTGCCTGTTCGCAGAGACGCTCGCCGTGGAGCCCAGTCACACTTCCGCGCTGGCCGGGGAAGCCAGCGGGGCACGGGGCTCTCACGGAGCGGATACCGAGCATAAACGGGTCATGGCCCCGGCGCGGACGGCTGCCCTGTCGTAGCGAGAACTCGCCGAATCCGGGCCAGCGTCCGCTCGCGGCCGAGCAGCGCCAGCGTGTCCGCAATCTGGGGGCTGATCGTCGTGCCGGTGACCGCGACCCGCAACGGCTGGGCGACTTTTCCAAGGTCCAGGCCGCGTTTCTCCGCGTACGCGCGGACGACGGCGTCGAGCGCGCCGACGGACCAATCCGCCAGGCCCGCGAGGTTCGTGCTCAGCTCCTCGAGCACCCGTTTACCGAGCCCGTCGTCCTTCAGCAACCACTTCTTGACCGCTTTCTCGTCGTACCGGACGGCGGCGTCCGGCGCGAACAGGATGCCGGCCTTGAACTCGATGTCGGGGAACGTGCGGAAACCCTGGCAGCACTCGATCAGCCGCGTCAACAGAACGTCGTCCAGGCTGGTCAGCGGCCCCGGCTCGCTGACGCTCAGCCAGTCGTGGAACGCGGCCAGCTTTCGCTCCGGGCTGGCGGCCTCAATCGCCGACGTGTTGAACGCGAGCAGCTTGTCGCGGTCGAACCGGGCGTTGGTCTTGCCGACCCGTTCGAGGCTGAACGCCTGGCACAGCTCGGCTAGCGTGAACTTCTCCCGCCCGTCGCCTGGCGACCAGCCGAGCAGCGCGATGAAGTTGTTCAGCACCTCTGGCAGATAGCCGCTCCGCCGAAAATCGTGGATCTCGATCTCCGGCGGGCGCACGGCCAGAGCTTTCGCGAGCCGCTGGAGGGCCTCGCTGGGGAGCTGCGTGTCGCCTTTACGCCAGGCGGCAATCAACTCCGCGTCGTGGAGGCCGGCCAGCTCGATGAGCTTCGCGTCGTCGAGTTGCCCGGCCTTCGCCGCGTCCCGCACGACCTTGTCCTTTTCGCGCTTGCTCATCTTCGTGCCGCTCATGTTGAAGATGATGGGCAGATGCGCAAAGGCCGGCGGCGTGTAGCCGAAGGCCTCGTATAGCGCGATCTGCCCCGGCGTGTTCATCAGGTGCTCCTGGCCGCGGAGCACGTGCGTGACGTGCATCCCCGCGTCGTCCACCACGACGGCGAAGTTGTAGGTCGGCCAGCCGTCGCTCTTGACGATCACGAAGTCGCTGAGTTCCGCCGCGCCGATCGTCACGTCGCCGAGAATCCGGTCCGGCACGATGAAATCGCGTTCCGGCATCTTGAAGCGAATAACGACCTGCCGGCCGGCGTCGCGGGCCCGTTGGGCTTCGGCTTCGGACGGGAAGTGTGCCGGCCGCGGATAACGAAAGCCCTTTTCGCCGCGCTGCTGCGCGGCCTTCCGCATCGCGTCCAGCTCCGCGCGGGTCTCCAGTGCATAGTAGGCCTGGCCGGCGTCGAGCAGCTTGCGGGCATGCTCGTCGTGGAGCTGTCGGCGTTGCGACTGGTAGTACGGCCCGTGCAGTCCGCCGACCTCCGGCCCCTCGTCCCACTGAAGCCCGAGCCAGCGGAGGTCCTCGAGCAGTTTCTGGTCGGCGGCCGCGATGTTGCGGGTCTGGTCGGTATCCTCGATGCGCAGCACGAACTTCCCGCCGAGGCGCTTGGCCAGCAGGTAGTTGAACAACGCGGTCCGGGCGCCGCCGATGTGGAGATACCCGGTCGGCGACGGGGCAAACCGCGTCCGCACGATTTCACTCATAAGTGCTCCTTACGCCAGGAATCGTACTGGTCTCGCGCAAAGGCGCAAAGCCGCAAAGTTTCTGCCGTTTTTTCTTGGCGCCTCTGCATCTTTGCGTGACACTTCGTCTGAAGACTGTCTTTGCGAGAGGTAAGCCGTGGACGAGCGCAATCGACCGATTCGCATCTCACGTCGGCATGTGATCCAGGTTTTTGCCGCGGGCGTCGGCAGCGTGCTGTTGCCCAGGCGTGGCGCCCTGGCGTGGGCCGATCTGCCGTGGGGCGAGGAGCCGTCGGCGACGCTCCTGCGACCCGACGGCACGCCTTTGGCGCTGGGTACGGGGCAGCGCTACGACAAGGGTGCGCGCCAGATTGCGCCCGCGCTGACGCTCGTACCGCACGCCGGACGCCTCTGGACCGCCTGGGCCGAGGCGACGAAGGAGCGTGAGGTCATCCGGCTGCGGTCGTTCTCGATGCAGGAAGGTGCGTGGGGACCGGCGCTCGAACTGAGCGCGTCCGGGGACTCCGCGGGCGACGCGTACGAGTCCGACCTCGCGCTCGTCGGCGACCAGTTGGTCGCTGTCTGGTCACAGGTGGGCCGGGACGGCTGGTCGGTCAATGTCCGGGCGCTCGGTCTCGCGACGGGCGAGTTTGCACCCGTCCAGCGCCTCTCCGGCTCGACGGAGGGCGAGTTCCACGGACATCCGGCTATCGCGGTCGTGGGAAACAGAGCGCTCGTCGTCTGGCAGGCGAAATGCCGGCGGGATAAGACCTTCACGATCCTCGGCCACTTCCTCACGCCGGACGGTCGCCCCGGCGAAGGTGTATTCGAGATCGCCGCCGACCTCGAGCGCGATTGCTGCCATCCCGCCATCGCCGCCGCGCCGGACGGTCGCGCCTTCGCGGTCGCGTTCGACCGCCAGGACCGCCCGGGCACGCAGAACGTGTATGTGGTGACAGTTGATTCCCGCAGCGGCCGTTGCATGGAGCCGCGGCCGGTCTCGAACCACCCCGCGGCCAACGTCGCGCCGGCCATCGCGTATTCGCCCGACGGCGAGTGGCTGTATGTCGCGTGGCACACCAACCGTCGCGGTGAGGACGGGGGGGACGTTCCGCGTTGGTACCGCTTGGCTGCGTTACGCACGCGCGACAACACATGGCACGCGCCGCCGGACCAACCTGAGCCCGCCTCGCGCGACGAGCGCGGCACGGTCCAGGGCTTCGAGCTGGTGCGCCTCGCCGTGTCGCCGCGGGGCGTGGTGTGCGTGCTCGGCCGCGCGTCGCACAACTTCTACGTGCAGTATTACTCCACTGAGGGCCGCTCGCCGCTGTACCGCCTGCCGGAGGACGGCTGGGGCGGTCGCGGGCGGCTGCTGCGTGGCGTGTTCGACGGCGACGGGGCGTTGTGGGTGACCCGCCGCGATCTTGGCCTCAACGTCTTGCACCGCATCGGCGGTTTCACCGATCTGAGCGGCCCGCCGCCCGTCGAGCCGTTCAACGAGGCCTCGCGCTGCACCATTCGATGCCTCACCGGCGTGACGCCGCGCTACGAGTGGCCCAAATCGACCGGCCCGGCCGAGGGCCTGCGCGTGTACCTCGGCGACATCCACGGGCATTCGTGGCAAAGCGACGGCATGGGGGACCCGGAGGAATCGTACCTGCGGGCGCGCGACGTCTTCCGCGACGACTTCCACGTTCTGACCGACCACGATCACTTCATTCAGAAGCGCCTGACCGACGCCCAGTGGGAAGAGCACAAGGCGATCGTCGAGCACTACCAGCGCCCGGGCGAGTTTGTCACGCTCTTCGGGCAGGAATGGACGACGGCGCGGACGACGCAGCCGCATGGATGGGGGCACTGCAACATCTACTCCGCCGATCCGGCGATCCCGCTGTTCGACCATACCGATGAGCGGTATCGCGACTTGCCGGAGCTTTATGCCGCCGTGCGTGCGCATCGGGCGATTGCGATCCCGCATCACATCGGCTGGACGGGTGTGCGGTGGGACGTGCTCGACGCCGAGCTGACGCCGGTGGTCGAGATCTGCTCCGTGCACGGTGCGTATGAGTACGAGGGGAACGAGCCGATCCGGCACCGCGGCGGGCTGCGCGGGTGCTTCTTCCGCGACGGGCTGGCGCGCGGGTTGCGCGTCGGCGTCGTCGGCGGGACCGATCAGCACGGGCTGATCTGGCAGCATGGCGTATGCTGGAAACGCGACGTGTACCGCGCGGGCCTCACGGGCGTGTGGGCGCCGGAGCTGTCGCGTGAGACGCTGCTGGATGCGCTCCGCGCCCGTCGCACGTTCGCTACCACCGGCGTGAAGCTGTGGCTGTACTTCGCCGTCAACGATGCGCTGATGGGCGCGGCGGTCGAGACGGACAAACCACCGACGATCGTGGCGGAGGTGGCGATCCCGCCGGGCGAGGGGCGGCTGGATTGGCTCGAAATCGTCCGCGACGGGGTGCCGATCAGCCGGTGCGGCAGCGAGGGTCCGCGGACGCGGCACACGTTAGTCGATGACGCGTGCCCGAGCGCGAAGACGGCGTGCTACTACGTGCGCGTCAAGCTCGCCGACAACAACATGGCGTGGTCGAGTCCGGTGTGGGTGACGCGCACGTGACGGGCGAAACCGCATTTGGAGCGTGTGGGCCGAAGGTGCTCAAGTGCGTTGTTTTGTGTGTAGCCTAATTGAGCGCCTTGGTTATCGGGACCGTTGCTCAGCCGTCAGCTCTCGGCTTTCAGCTAACAGCGAGACCCGCGGGCGGGGAACGTGCCCGGCGCGGACAGGTCAAGTATTCATCGGAAACGGGCGGAAAGAAAGGCGGGGCGTGGGGTTTGCGCGAGATGGGCGGCGGGGGGCTGACGTTCGGGCGCCCCCGCCGAGCTTGTGAACTTTCCGCCTTCGGGGCTCGCTTGAATGCAAATGTGCAGTCGGCGGTGGAATTGGAGCGCGGGAGCGAGTTCGCTGATGCCGGCCGCTGCGTTGGGCTGCGGCCGTAAGCTGGCCAGCGGATCGATTCGCCGGACTGGCTGGTCTTGGTTTGCGGTTCAGGCCAGCAAGACGCGGCCGAAGTGCAGGAGGTTGTACGCCAACGCCGCCCACAGAACCACGCAGCGGCACCGCGCTAGCCCCCGCACCGTGAACGCCCGCAGACCCCGGAAGGTCTTCAGGTCCGCGTTCACGGTCTCACACGTCTTGGCCCGCAGCGCATAGACCTGACGACCCGCCACGCTGCGCATCCGCGCCCGCCAGGCCGCCACGCCCGGCGAATCCTGGGGGCGGAATAAACAAGTCCGCGGCGGCCGACCCCCCGGCAAAATCGGAGCGTATACCGCCGTCCCCGCCTGCGCGGCCTGCTCGATATTCGCGAGCTTCACGTAGCCGCCGTCGAAAATGTGCTCCCGCACCGCTTGGCCCGTGCGATGCAGCACCTGGGCCCGCCGCGGCGCGTCCTCGCCGTGATCCGTCGCGTGGTTGACCACCTCGACCGCCACGATCGCACGGCTCTCGGGATCTTCCGCCAACTGAACGTTATACGCCGGCGCGTAGTTGCGCTCCGGCCCACGCATCCAGCGCGCCTCCGGATCGGTGGTCGAGGCCTGCGGCGAGGTATTTTTGCTGGGGTGATTCTTGGCCGTGTCGGCCTTGATCTGCTCCAGCTCGGTCACCGCGGCTAGCGCCGCCGACACCCGCTCCGCGCGCTCGCGGGCCGCCCGCTGCCGGGCGGCGTGCTGCCGCGCCGTCTCGGCCGGCGCGTCCTCCGCCTGCTTTTGCAGCGCGGCCACCTGGGCCGCGGCCTGGGCGCGCAACTCCTCCAGTCGCGTGCGGCGGCGAAAACTCCCCGTGCCGGCACTGGCCCGCACGCGCGTGCCGTCCTGGGTGATGCGCGCCAGCTGCACGACCCCGCCGTCCATCAGGCTCGTCAGCACAGCGGTGAAGAGCGCGTTGAGCGCCTCGCCGTGGCCCACGCGAAAATCGCTGAGCGTGTGGTAGTTGAGCGACACGCCACCGCAGAGCCAGCGGTACGCGTCGTGCTCCTGGCACAGGCGGTCCAGCGCGCGGGCGCTGCCCA
>CAIWOY010000463.1 GCA_903914415.1 uncultured Phycisphaerales bacterium
CGCCGTTAGCGTAGTGGCTCAGAAATAACCGCACGTTACGGACCGGGGAGCATGGGCCTCCGGCCCGTGCGAATCGCTGCCGAAACGGGCCAGAGGCCCATGCTCCCCAGGCGATTATGTTCACGTTCTTGTGAGCCGCTACATTAGCTGCCCAGGCCGGAGAACGTCGGGAACGCCTCTTCCTCGACCTCTTTCTGGATCAAGATCTTGGACTTGACGAGGATAAGCAGCGTGCGCGTGTCCCGGACCGACGCCGTGTTCGTGAACGCCCGCTTGAGGACGGGGATCTTGCTGAGGATCGGGACGCCGGCGTCGACCTCGATCTCGCCGACCTGCTTCAGGCCGCCGAGCAGGACGGTGCCGCCGTCCGGCACGGAGACGGTCGTGTTGTAGATGATCTGGCTATACGTCGGCAGGGACAGTGATGTGCGCGTTGTCCCGCCCTGAACATCGTACCGGTCGAAGGTCGGCTCGCCCCGCTGCATGAGGCTGATGGACAAGGTCGTATAGCGGCGGTCCGAGCTGATCACGCCGTTCACCCACATCCGAATGCCGCTATTGGCGTTGCCCGGGATCGGCCGCACGAGGCCGAACGCGTCGCCCACGACCGGCTCGAGGCTGGCGACGTACACGCGCAACGTCTCGATCTGGATCTGCACGGATTGGCCGTTCTGCATGACGGCGCGCGGCGCCTGGACGACGCTGGAGCGCTTGTTGGCCTGCGTCGCCTTAATCAGGAAGTCGACCTGCAGGTTGTCGAGGAACGAGCCGGCGATGTTCAGCGCTGGGGCCAGGCCGGCCTTCTGCCCGAACGAGCCCGGTACACCCGTGTTGAGCTGGCTCGGGTCGGCGATGTCCAGCGAGCCCTGGCGCGCGACGATGGGAGTCATGTCGTTGATCTGTGGGATCACCCCGCCGCCGCTGGGGACAAAGGCGGCTTGGGAATAAGGCTGAACGGGGGTTCCGCCGGAGCCGCCGGCGAAGGCCTGTCCGTACCCCGGAATGTTCGGGTACACGCCGGCCCGCGAATACTGGCGGGGAATCAAGACCGGCGCCCCCGTGAACGGATCGGTAAGCGTGGTCGAACGGTCATAGGCGGCCGTGCCGGAGTTGAACACGAAGTCGATGTCCACGCCGAACTGCTCGAGGAAGTTCTCGCTGACGTCCAGGATGCGGGCCTCGACGCTCAGTTGCAGGGCCTGGGTCTCGCGCAGCCGGCCGAGCAGGTCCACCAGTTGCTCGTGGGCGGTCGACGTGTTGTAGACGATGATCTGGCCGTTCAGGTCCTGCATCGAGCCGCCGCCAGGACCGGCCCCGGCCTCCATCCACGAATCCGGCGCCACGGTCTCGCGGATGATCTGCTTGAGCCGCTCCATCTGCGTCCCGGTCTTTTCTTCCCGGTTCCCCGTGGTTTGTTGCGTCTCGGCGCCCCGGTTGAACAGGCTCCGCGAGCCGCCGCCGGCGTCCACGGCAACGATGTTCTGCTCCGCGCTGGGCTGCGGCGCATCGGGCATGACCGCCAGGAGGTCCCGCACGTCGTACCCGATGATGTACTTGTCCTTGTCAAGCTTGTCCTGGGTCGCGACCCGGATCAGTCCGTTGCTGGCGTTGAAGCCCAGCCGCGTCTCCCCGCCCACCTGCGCCAACACTTCGTTCAACACCACGCGGTACTTCGCGTTCGACAGCTTGATCGTCACCGGCCGCTCGCGGGCCGGCGCCACGAGCGCTTCGTCCAGGTTGCCCCAGTCGACGGCGATGTTCGTCCCCGTCTGCTCCCCGAAGAAGTTGATCACCTGCTCGAACGGCGTCTCGCTGAAGCGCACCTCGGGCAGCGGCTCGTCGAGCTTGCGGTGCAACTCCTGGTCCTGCGGCCCCCGGCCGCCCGCGGCCCCCGACACGTTGCGGCGGGCGGTCAGTTCCAGCCAGTTCTTGGGGTACAGCACGTCGTAGTCCCAGGGGATCAGCGCCTCGTCGGCGTTGAGCAGCGCGCGGCGGCCCTCGCTGCCGAGGTCCCGCTGCCATTGGAGCTGCTCGCTCAGCGCTTCGTAGTCCTCGGCCATCTCGAGCTGGTAGCGGGCCTTGGCGTTGGCTGGGTCGATCCGCAGGATCTGCCGCAGCGACTCGGTGGCCTCCGTGAACCGCCGCTCCCGGCGCAACTGCTCCGCGGAACTGAAGAGGATGCGGACGGTCTCCTGCTTCTGATCTTCGATCTGCTGGCGCCGCTCCGTAATGCGTTTGGCGATCTCGTCCCGTTCCGTGCGGGCCTTGTTCTCGTCGTAGACGCGCTGGGCTTCCTCCAGCTCCTTGCGCAGCCGCACCATCTCATCGCGGGCGGCTTCGTAGCGGGACGACGGTTCGGCGTACGAGCGCGCCGCCTCGACGGTCTGCAGCGCGCTGTCGGCGAGCTTGCGGGCTTCGACGAAGTCGTTGGTGGCCGCGGCGTCGCGCGCCCGGGTCGCCAGCGATTGGGCCTGGGCGACGGCGCGCTGCCAGCGCAGCTCATCTTGCATCCGCAGTTGCTCGGTGGGGGTCAGGCGGTGGGGGCCCTCGTCCGGGACGCCCGCGGTCTTCACCGTGCCCTCGGGCGCCGGCTTCTCGCTCGGCCGGGTCGTCGCCTTGGTTGCGGGGGTTTCTTCGGTAACGACCGTGATTGACTTTTCCTCGACGGTCCCGGCCGGTTTGGCGGCGTCGGCCAGCTTCCTCTTCTCCACGATCCGTGCACGCTGCTCCGTGGCGCGCTGCCGCCCCGCGGCGCCGGCGTATGAATTGTCGCCCACCGCCTGATAGTGCCGGTCGGCCGCGTCCCAGTCGCCGGCGTCGTACGCCTTATCCCCGTCCGCCAGCGCCTGCCGGGCCTTCTCGCTGCCCTGGATGGCCTCGGGAACGACCTTCAGCAACTCGTCGAGCCGGGCGCGTTCGGCGTCCGTGAGCTTGTCGCGGTCGATCTTGAGCAGCGCCTCCTGGGCGGCGACGTACTCCTGACCGTCGAAGAGCTTGATCGCGTCCTGCAAGTCCGCGCTTTGGCCAAAGCTGGCGGGCACCAACACGAGCAGCGTCCCGAACACCAGCGCCCACCCGCTCGAGATTCGTAGCACAGATCGCATCCGGATCTCCTTTGACCGCAGCACGTCAAACCGATTCCCCAGCGCCGCTCCATCCGCCGTGCCGAGGGACACACGCCACCCTCGCACGGCCATCCACACGCCTCGATCCATCACGCCCTCGATCCGCGTGGACAGACGGATAAAGCCTGCTACGGACGACCCATACGTCCGCTTTATCCGCCGATAGCCGCCGGCTCTGCGGGGCGTGGAGTTTAGCTCCCGTCCCCCGGCGATGCAACCAATACATGGCCCGGGCCGGGGAGCAAAATCGGGTGCCCCGCCGCCCAGCCCCGCCGGCCGCGTACGCGTATCATCAATACCGCCTATGTCGACCAGCTCGCCTGCAAACAACCGCCTGGAATTGGACATCCGCGGGATGCACTGCGCCGGATGCGTCGCCACCGTCGAGGCTGCCCTGCGCCGCGTGCCGGGCGTCGCGGCGGCGAGCGTCAACCTCGCGACCGAGCACGCCACCGTGTGGCTCGCGGCTGAGTCCCCGCCGCCGCCGCGGCTTCTCGAAGTGGTCAAGGCGGCCGGATACGAGGCCCAACTTGCCCCCACCACGCCCGATCCCGAGACCGCGCTCGCCGAACGGGCGGCGGAACTGCGCCGGCAGCGGAACCGGTTGCTGCTCGCGCTACTCTGCGGGTTGCCGGTCCTCGCCTGGCACCTGCTTGGGCCTGCGTCGGCCATGTCGGGCCTCGGTGGGCTCGTGCTCGCGGCGCTCACGACGGCGACCGTGTTCATCGTAGCGGGTCCGATGATGGCGGGGGCGGCCCGTGCGCTGGCGGCCCGCAGCGCCAACATGGACCTGCTCGTGAGTCTTGGCGCGCTGACGGCGCTGGTCAGCAGCCTGATCGGAGTCGCGACGCACACCCACGAGTTGATGCTGTTTGATGCTGCGGTGATGATCGTGCTGTTTGTCGCGCTGGGCAAGCACCTCGAGGCCCGGGCGCGCGGCCGGGCGTCCGCGGCGCTCTTCGCTCTGTTCGAGCGCGTGCCGCGCACGGCGCTGCGCGTGGCGGGGAACACGACGGAGGCGGTTTCGGTAGACGCAATCCGTCCGGGCGATCTCGTGCGCGTCCCCGCCCACACCCCCGTCCCGGTCGACGGCGAGGTCGTTTCCGGTCATGCGACCGTGGACGAGGCGCTGCTCACCGGCGAGTCCCTGCCCGTCGAACGCACCGCGGGTCAGCGGGTCTTCGGCGGCACGCACGTCCTCGACGGGCTGCTTGAAATGCGGGCCACGGCGACCGGGCGGGACAGCGCCGTCGCCCGCATCGCCCAGCTCGTCGCCGAGGCCCAGGCCAGCAAGCCGCCGTGGCAACGCCTCGCAGACCGCGCGGCAGCCGTCTTCGTCCCGGCGGTCATCGTGCTGGCGCTGGCCAGTTTCATCGGCTGGAAATGGGTCGCCGGTGCCGAGACGTTCTGGGCGCTGCAGCGCATGATCGCCGTGCTGGTCGTGGCCTGTCCCTGTGCGCTGGGGCTGGCGATTCCGACCGCCGTGCTGGTCGGCACGGCCCGGGCAGCCGACCACGGCATCCTCGTCCGCGACGCCACGGCCCTCGAAGCCGCCGGTCGGATTCAAGAGGTCCTACTTGACAAGACCGGGACGTTGACGATCGGCCGGCCGGCGCTGGTGCGCTGGCAAGCGCTGGGTGACGCGGACGAGAGTGCGGTGCTGCGGGCGGCGGCGGGCGTCGAGCAGCTCAGCGAGCATCCGCTGGCCCGGGCGATCGTCGCCGCCGCCGGCCAGCGCGGCATCACCCCCCCGATGGCGACGGATCTCCGCTCGCATCCCGGCGGTGGCATCCGCGGTGTCGTCGACGGGACCGAGGTGATTGTCGGTAGCGCGGACTGGCTCCGCGAAAACAGCCTCGACCCGGCGCCCCACGGCGCCCAGGCCGACGCGCTGTCGGCCGACGGGTTCAGCGTCGTGTGGGTCGCGCTGGATCGGCGGATCGTCGGGTTGCTGGGCTTCGCCGATCCGTTGCATCCGGAGTCCGCGCTGGCGGTCGCCCGGCTGCGGGCGCAGGGCATCCGCGTGCGGATTCTGTCGGGCGATCGTTTGCCGGCCGTCCGGCGCGTGGCCGCGCTACTGGGGATCGAGAACTACGAGGCCGAGCTGACGCCCGGCCAGAAGCTGCAGCGCGTCCGGGAGCTGGCGACCAGCGCCCGCACGGTCGCGATGGTCGGAGACGGCATCAACGACGCCCCCGCGCTGGCCGCGGCCCAGGTTGGCATCGCGATCGGCGCCGGTGCGGACGTAGCCCGCGAAGCGGCCGACATTTGCCTGGTCGGGCATTCGCCGCGTTTGATCGCCGACGCAATCCGCCTCTCGCGGGCCAGCGCCCGCGTGATGAAACAGAACCTCTTCTGGGCGGTGGCCTACAACGTGGTGATGCTGCCGGTCGCGATGCTGACGCCGTTGCCGCCCGCGCTGGCCACCGTCGCCATGATGTTCAGCTCGCTGAGCGTCGTCGGCAACGCGCTGCGTCTGCGGCGCGTCACTTGACGCCACCCGTCATTCGACCGCGACCAGACGCACCTCGGCCGGCACGACCGTGACCAGGATCGGAGTCTCTCCGCTGCGGAGGTCCGGCGGCGGCAGCACGGCGGTGCCCGGACGGACGACGACCAGGTAGTACTGGTGCGCGTGCGGACCGGGCGCTAGCGGCGATACGCGGAAGCGCAGCTCGTCGCCGCGGCCGAGCTCCCGAAGGCCGATCGGCCCCGGGTTGCCGGGCATGAGGCGGATCGCTGTGCACGTCGTCGGAACGCGCTGCGTCCAAATCGCACCTGGCGACGGCTCGCCCAGGGTGAACTCCTCGCGAACCTCCACGTATTGCCCGGGCACGAGGCGCTCGTTCGGCGACCACGGCACAGATGTCCACTGCCGACGGCTTTCCTTCGGCTCGTCGAGTGAGTCCGGTGCGGGTTGCGAGGCGGCCTGGTCCCGGTCCAGCGGGGTCCAGATCACCAGCGTCCGTTTGATCTGCACGGCGCGCGGCGCGGCCTCCGCCGCGGCGAGGTTGAGAATCTCATACGGGCGTTCGCTGCGCGACCGCATGTCGCCCGCGGACACCTCGACGACCACCGTGCCGCCGCCCGCTCGGCTGGCCTCCACCGTGGCATGGACCCACACGTGTCCGCCCGCGGCCAGGTGCAGCGGGACCGCTTCGCCGGGGCGCGCTCCCTCGCTCAACCCGCTCGGAGCGACGACCGCCAGCGACTCGACGTGCAAACCCGCACCCGCGTCCAGCCGGAGCTCCGCGTCCACCGGACTACGCTCACCACTCTCCACCAGCACCGACACGCGCGTGCGGTCGCCCACGGTCAGGTGCTGCGGGACGTCCGGCCGGACCCGCAGCCCATGCCGCGCGTCCAGCAGAATCGCCCCGCGCGCCACGGCGCCGTCTGGCGCGACCGTGGCGGCTAGCAGGCGATACACGCCGGGCCGATCGGGCACCGGCACCGAAAGCGTGCTTCCGGCGGCCTCCAGATCCACGGCACCGCACCACAGGGTCGCGCCCTGCGACAAGGCGCTCCGTAACAGTGGCGGGAGGGCGTACGCCGCGCCGCCGGTGCCGGTCGGCAATTCGCCCTCCGGTCCCACGATCGCGATGCCCAGCGTCACGCCGGCCGTCTCGTCACGCTCGCGGCTGAAGGGTCCGTGGCCGGAATATGCAGCGCCCGCGTCCGTCAGCCGGGCCGTCAGCACCGTGCCGCGCGCCGCCTGGCCCGCCGGCTCGAGCCGCGCGGTGACCTGCGCGAGTGTGCCGGGCCAAATCGGCTGCGTCGTGGCTTCCAGCCTCAACTCGCCCGACCGCGCGGGGTCGCCCGCCACCGGCTCTGTCGTCAGCAACTGGGTTCCAGCGGCGCTCGTGCCGACGACGACCACGCGTGTGCCTGTCGTCGGCTGCGTATCGAGGGGCAGAAACACCTCCGTGAGGCCGGAAAGACGCCCGACGCCGACGCCCCCGAGCGGATCGCCGGCCGCGGCGAGCACCGCCAACGGCGTGGCCGATTCGCCCGCCAGCCGAACGCGCACGCCGTCACGCCCGTCCTGTCGTGCGAAGTGCGCGTCGCACTTTACGCGCGGGGCCGCCGGCGCGCTGCTCGGTGAGGCGGCGCGAACCGTCACCGCGGCGCGGAGCTGGATTGCCTCGCGATCAAGTACGGGAATCGACACCGCCACCTCGTACTCCCCCGGCTCGGACGGCCACCATGCTTCGCTCTTCAGCCCATCGGGATCGGCGAGCAGCGGCAAACGCGCCACGATCCGGTCCCCGCGGCGAACCTCCAGCGCCGGCACGTCCGCGACGGCCAGACTCCCGGGATCAAACCAGCCTGCGCGGAAGCGGACTTCCTGGCCCGTCGTCGGCTCGGCGGGCTCGTGCGTGAGCCAGGTGTGCGGCGGCCGTGACCCCAGCAGCAGGTCCGCAGAGTCCGTCTCCTCCCAACTGCTCCAGAAGTGCGCCTCGACTTCCAGCCGAATGGCCAGCGGGCTGCGTGACAAGCCAAAGCGGGTGGGCGACAGGGGCAGCGCCAGCTCATAGCGCCCCGCGGCGTTGACGTAACCCTCACGCTCAAAGGACCTGCCCAACACCGGCACGCCGTTCGACTCGGTGGTGGGCAACTGGACCGCCTGCCAGCGACAGACGACCCGGGCGCCCGACGACGGTGTGCCCCAGGGACATTCGACGGACACGTCCCCGAAGAGGTAGGGATTCTCCGCGGGAATCCAGCGCGGGACGTCGCAGTGGATGCGAAACCGCGGCGTGTCAGTGGCCGGCACGCCGGCCGTGACTCGTCCCGCGACATTCTCCGCCACGCGGCCGTCGAGCCGCGGGACGACCCGTATGTGCCTCCCGGCCAGCTCGGGCCCGACGGGCATCGTCATGGAAAATGCGCCGCCGGCAGAGACGGCCACCTCGCGCACCGCGACCACCTGATCGAGCGTATCGAGCACCTGCAACTGGAGTGCCGGCGGTCCTCCCTGTCGAGCGCCATCGAGCAGCACCCCGGAGACATAGACGGACGCGCCGACCTCGGCCGTCGCCGGCCCGCCGATCATCAGCACCTGCGCCGTCCCGTCGCGTCCCGGCGCGGCTTCTTCCAGGCGGCCGCGACACACCGCAACCTGCTCGCCGGCCTGAACCAGGCAGACCCAGCGTTTGTCCTGCATCACGCGGGCTTCGTTCGGCAGCGGGAAACGCGCCACACCCGCCACGACGGCCCCTTGTACCGGGACGTACGAGCCGTGCATCCAGAACGTGACGGTCGGCTTGAGCTCCGGCGTCTCGGTCTTCTCGCCGGCGGCGGAGCCGGGCGGCGTCGCAGCCCACACCGCGACGAACCGCGGCCCCACGAAACAAACCGGCGACAGGTCGCTCACCAGCAGCAGGCGCTTGACCTTGTGCTCCTGTCCCTTCGTGTCGCGGCCGCGGACCACGACCGCGTAGCCCCCAGGCGGCGCCGCGAACCGCAGCGGAGTGTCGCGCGCGTCGGAATCCCACCACGCGTGTTCCTGGCGCGCGCGCGTGTCCAGGTCCTGCACGAACTGCACCGAGCCGGAGTCCGGCAGGAAAGCATCGCTCGCGCGCGTTTGCCGATTCGCCAGCCACTCGTGCAGGTCGACCCGCCGGACTTCCACGCGCGCCTGGTCGATGTCCCGCGCCCGCACGTGCAACGTGATCGTCTGCCCGGTTGGAACGGTCTGGGGCGTTTCCACGATGAGCTGCGGCTGCGTCAGCTCCCGAAGGCGGTCCCCGGCACGCCGCTGCCAGGCGTCGTGTCCCTCTGCTTGCAG
>CAIWOY010000464.1 GCA_903914415.1 uncultured Phycisphaerales bacterium
CTACGAACACCTGCGACGGCTGCGCGCGGCGTTGGAAGTCCACGCGAAAGGAACTCTGGAGAAGGTGGCGTAACGTGCCGAGCCGTTCGCAATTTCAACTACGAATGGCATTGACCCCCTCACAAAAGTGGCACATTGCAAGGCGGGCCAGTCCCCGGCGGACCAACTCGCAGCGGGCGGGGCAATGCCTGCCCTCCCCCGCGAGTGAGCACGACGGCCCACTCGCGACGGCTCAATACGTAATTTACCGACCTCTATCCAGTGAGGCAAACGCGGAGGAAGCGGAATAGGCGGGTTGCGCCACGACATATCGCGCCGGCAGCGTGACCTGTGCGGAACCTATGGTTACAACCTCCGCGCCAGCCCCGAGCGGTGCCCGGAGTGCGGGACGTCGCGGGCGGAGGATGGGCGGGATGGCACGTGCGGCGAGGGGCCGGTCGAATCAGAGTGCTGAGCGCAAGCGGCGGGTCTTCCGTGAAACGAGTGCTGCCGGCAACCCCGCGCTGGCGCTTGAAAGTCTGACAGCCGTCCGTCCGTCTCTCTGCCGGGCGCCAGAGCGGGTCACGGGCGCACGACGGCCTGTGCCACGGCGGAGGGTCAATAGGCAGGTGCGTTGTTGTCGGTGCGGCGGCCAGTGCCACGGGGGCGTGAGTCTGGGGGGCGTCAGAATGAGAACGCGTCGTCCGCGAAGCGGGGGTTCAGCTCAACCTTCGTGAAGACGTAGCTTCCGAGCAGCTTCGTCTCCGTGTGGTCGGCGTACGAGTACACGGCCACCGGCAGCAGCCACTCCTGATCCAGGTGGAGCACCAGGCGTGCATCGGGGTACGGTCCGTTCGCGTCCTCGTACGGCAGATCGCGCGTGATGACGTACGTCGGGCGCCCGTCGACCGCGCCCACTCCGTCGTACCGGAGATCGAGGACCCCGCGCTCGGCGGCGATCGCGTTGTAGGTTTCCAGCAGGCGGAAGGTCGCCCCGAAGCCGCACTCGTCGATGGTGCGCCGGCTCGACCGTTTCGCCTCGGGACCGTCGATGGGCACGTACAGGTCGGAGACAAACAGGCGGGCAATCGCCCCCGCGGGCTCCACATGCGCCGTCCGCCGGCCTTTCTTGTCGACGAAGCTCGCGTCGTCCATCCACAGGGCGCGTTTGGCCTGGTCGGCGTTTCGCAGCCAGAGCATGTAGACGGCGCGCGGCGCCTCGCGGAAGCGGATCTCAATCTCCTGCACGGGGGTGAGTTCGGTGCCCAGCCGCTCCTGCTTGAGGAGCACACAGCGGTACTCCCGCACCGTGTCGGCGTAGCGTTGACGTCCGAGGCGCACCAGGGCCATCGGGTCCTGCTGGGCGAGTTGGACGGGGAGCAGCGCGGGGGCCCGGACGTCCACGGCGCGCGGCCGCACGGGCGCAATGACGCTCAAAGGGCTGTTCGGGTAGCTCGAGAGCAACCAGATACCGGGGGGAGCGGTGAGGGCCAGTGCCCCGGCGACGTACAAGATTCCGCGGCGGCGAGTTAGCATGGGCGTGTGTCCTACTTGGGCGTACAGAGTCCAACCGCGCCAGAAACGGAATCTTCCACGCAGATAGAGGATCGGCGTTTTCCGGCCAGAGGCTGCAGCTTTTATCGCAACTCGTTACTGCGACCGCGCAATCCGCGCCGCCAAGTGGCTGGGATTATAACGGCTCCAGCCGGGGCGGCAAGCGTTTATACCGGAAAGTGCCGGGCGCGTTGCAGCCGGCCGGGCGTGGCGCGGCGTTTTTTCGGCCGAACAGGCGGGCGCCTGCGGCTGCTCGTGGCGCAAGGGATACGCCCGTGCGCGCCGCGCGTGGACGCGGCCGATTTTCGTGTGCCCCGCGCCGGCGAGGCGGTCGTTCCGGAAAACGCTCGCCTGTCACGCTGCTCCGCCGGGGCGCGTTTTCGGACGCGCATGAATTGGCCGCGGGCGTGCACGCGCCAGCAATCTCCCGGCAAATACGGCCTTCAGTCGCGGCCTGTACCGCCCCGATACCGACGCGTGGACCCGGAGGGCCGGGACGCCGGCTGACGGCCGATGCGCGTCTCGGGGTTACGCCTCTTACCGGCGGCATGGATGCTCCGGCTGCGTGAGTAAAGCTTGTGGCGGTCCCTCGGCGGACCACGCGTGGACGTTGCAGCCCCAAGCGCAGTGCGGAGAAGTCGATCATGTCCGAACCCCTGTTGATTCGCTACATGCAACCGCTGTTGGCCGGGCGACGCGCGGAGTGTTTTGAGGTGGCGGGGCAAGCACTGCGCCAGGGAGCCTCCGCCGAGGACCTGCTGTGCGAAGTCGTCTGGCCCGCCATGTCGCAGGTGCAGCGCCTGTACGACGATGACCGCATCAACGCAGCCTTGGAGCACATGGCGTGCCGCATCAACCGCACGGTCGCGGACCAGTTGCAGGCCGATCTGCCCAAGCGGCCCCCGCGCGGCCGGAGGATCCTCATCGCCAATGCGGACAACGAGACGGAGGAGCTCGGCGCGCAGATCGTGGCCGATCTCTTTCAGGCCGACGGCTGGGACGTTTACTTCATTGGCGGCGGCGTGCCCGATGACGAGGTGCTGGCGACCGTCGGGCAACTGCGGCCGGAGGGCTTCCTGATCTTCGGGGCCGCACCCGCGGCGATCGCGAGCACGCGTGCGATGATCGAACGGATCCGGGACGTGGGCGTCTGCCCGACCATGAACATCATCGTCACGGGCGGGATCTTCACCCGCGCCGACGGGCTGTGGCAGGAAATCGGCGCCGACGCGTATTGCGAGCTGCCCCGCGACGTACTAACGCTGGCCAACGGGCTGGGCCCGCGCGAACCGCGTCCGCCGAGCCTGGGAATCGTGAAGAAGCGCCGTCGGCGCCGCCGAAATGCGCCGGCGCTGGCCCGCTGAGGCTGCTCCGGATAGGTCTGCTCGGACAAACGGACGCGGTCGCACGCTGCAATTCACCCGTCGTTTCACCTCTTGCCGCGCGCGCTCGTCCCACTGTGGCCACGCCTCGGCCGGGCGTGACTGGCTTTGTTGGCACGGGCAAGCATCGACGGACAAGCGGCTTGCACGTGCCGCCGCCGGCGGGGACCGTCGGTATCGGAGCCGCGACCGGCCGAAAGCGGGCCGGGTCCGGCGGAACGGGCGCGGCGGGTCGTTCTGTTGGCAACCTTCGGCTGGCGGGGTTGGGGAGCGGCTCCCGGTCGCATATCCGAACCCCGCCCGTGAGGGCGGGGCGCGTCCGAACGCGAACGCGGGCGAGCGCAGTTGCGCCCCGCGTCCGTTTGCCCCCCCTCCGCCCCACACGCCGCAGCCTACCCCGCGCATCAGGTCCATCATGTGCCCGCCGTACTCCACGCGTACGTAGCCACCGTCACTTTCCGGTAGTTGTCGTCGAGCGCGGGTTGCAGCAGGATGATCGCCGCGATGCGCCGGGCGATGTTCATCACTTCGCGCGCCTCTTCGGGCTTCAAGGCCCGCCCCAGGATGTCCGCTTCCCGGTAGCTCAACCACTTCTTGATGACCTGATAGCCGCCGACGCGGTAATCCCACACCGCCGCCGGGACGTTGCGCCAGTAGGCCGTCCCGTTCAGGTACACGTCACAGGTGTTGTCGCCCAACAGCCGCCGCGCGTCCTTGCCCGACATGCCCCGCGCCGCGGCCTCCGCGTCGATTGCCTTGCCTTCGTCTTCGTCGTAGGCGCGTTGCTGCAACTGGCCCTTGCCGGGCATGGTGACACCCCCTTTTCCCACGTGCCCCCAGCCGGCCGTTACCGCCAAATCACTCCCGGCCGCGTCAAGCTGGCCGCCCCCGGCCTTGGTTATCAAGCCGATCGTCCTGAGTGCGGGGGCGATCTTCCCACACGTCGCGCCGGGCACGTCGGCTTCGGTGTCCAGCAGCGCCGCGACTCGCTCGCCCAGCGCTGCCGACGCCTCCAGGGCCTTGCGCTCAGCTGGCAGCGGGATGCGCGGCCAGTCACGCCGGATGCCGTCACCGTTCTCGGTCAGATACGCTGGGCTGTAGCCAACGGCCAGCGCGTGCATCCAGATCAGCCCCGCCGTCTCGGCGTCGGCGTCGGGGTCTTTGATGCTCAGCTTGGCCAGGTAGGCCCGCGCTGCCTTGGAGAGGTTCGCGGTTGGTGATTTCTTCGATGGCGGTTCACCAACAGTATCAAACAGAGTCGCCTGCTGGTCGGCGGACAGTCGTTCGCCGTTCCGCAGCACCAGCGGGATGGCGACAGCGTTTGGTCGCAGCAGGTGATAGTCCGGGAGCGCAGGCGTGACCGTCATTATCGCCCACTCATGCGGTCGCTCGGCGAACGCGCGCGTCACAAGGAATCTGTTGCCCGGCCAGCATTGCGCTGCGACCTCCGGGCGCGGTTCGTTCCACAATGGGCGCGCGTTGGAGTGATAGCACCAGCGGTTGTCGAACGGATACAGCGAGTACCGCCGGATGCCTGAGCTAGCGAACTGCTCCCGTTTGAGCAAACGTGCGCGAGCGTCTCTTGCATTGAAGCGGCCAGCGTCACCGGCTAGGCCACCGCCACCCGCAGCGACCACGTCCCAAGCCAGCGACTGATCGAAGTACGCCTTCATCCGCGGCGCGAGATCGTCAGGCTCGAAGGCCATCAATGCGCCCTTTCGCATCTCCTGGAGGCCGCTGATGGGCTCCAGGGCGCACAGGGACACCAAGGCCGGCCAGATGTTGTACGCGGCGGTGACACTCTCCGGGCGGAATGACAGGCGGTTCTCCGGTAGGGGCCGGGCGAGTGTGTATGTGCGGTCGATGTTCCTCGTCTTCAGGCTGTCGCACAGTTCCACACGCTTGTTCGCGCCCCAGAAGTGCCGGAAGCGAACCGTCGGTTTCTTCTCGCGCGTGGGTTTCCTGGCCATAACGCAGACGGCCGTGCCCACTCGGATGCCTTCGCGGTTGTAGTCCGTGGAGAAGACGGAAGGATCGGGCTGGCCATCGGGCGTGAGTTTGCCGGTTTCCCGACTGTCGCCGTTCATGCAGTCAAGCCACAGCGTGTCGAACTCGGCCAGGAAGCGCTGGCGCATGACCACGAAAGACGGGTCGCCCAGGTAGGAGAGATTAGAGATGAACGACACCACGCCTTGCCCGCTCATCTCCGCGATGCGCCGCTCGGCCAGACGGAAGAAGCGGACGTAAAGATCGTCCAAATTGAATTTCTTGATGCCCCAGCCGCCGGCGCTGGTGGGTTTGTTCAGGTTGAGCTTGTACGGCTCCACTAGCCCTTGTTCCTCTTGCGGGCTGACGCCGGCAAATGCGTTGTACGGCGGGTTCCCCAGCACGACCAGTATCTTCTTGTCCCGCTTGACCTGCTCGGCCGCGTCGCGCTCTTGTTCCAGCTCGGCGAAATACATGATGTGCTGCTTCGGCCCTTTTGGCGGCTCCCAGCCGGTGAGCGCGTTGGTGAGGAACACCCCCACGCGCTCCCCTGCCCTCTGCGACAGCGGCGCGCCCTGCGCCTGCAGCATCAGCCCCAATTGCAGGTGCGATACGACAAACGGCGCGGGCAGGATCTCGAAGCCGAACACGCGCTCCATCGCGGCTTGTTTCAGATCGGACGCCACCAGCGCATCGCCGCCCTTTTCGCGCAGCGTGGCCGCGATGCTGTTCAGCACTTCGACCAGATACGCGCCCGTGCCGCAGCAGGGGTCCAGTACGATCACGTTCGGATCGGCCAGCCCATCGGCCAGGTCCAGCTCGTCGCGCAGGACGCGGTCCACGCGCGCGACTTGATACTTGACGATTTCCCGTGGCGTGAACCAGACGCCCAGCGCCTTGCGTAGCTCCGGGTCATAGGCCTCCAGGAACGGTTCGTAGAAATACTGCACCGCGTGCTCATCCTGAAACCGCTTGAAGAACTCGTCACGGTCCACGCGGTTGAGCACGCCGGCAGCCCAATCCAGCACTTCCACTAGCCCCAGCGCTCCCAGACGGTTCGGCTTGGCGACTTCGCCGTACAAGGTCCCGATGAAGGGGACGTGTAGGGACCATTCGGCCTTCTGCCAATCGAACTTCGCCTTGGGGCCGGGATTGTCCTTGTGCCAGCGGACCCACGCGGAGAAGACACCGTAAAAGAGGGTCTGCACCAGCGTAGAACGGAAGAAGTGCTCGCCCTTCTCGCCGGCGAACTTCATCCCCAGCGCTTCTTCCAGAGCGGACCGGACCATTTGCAGCGCGGGAAGCTCCTTCTGCTGCTCGACCCGGAAGAGGGCGTCGCGCGCGTAGGATGCGAGGAACCACGCTACGTCTTTCGGATTCAGCAGCGGCGCGCCGTGCAGGCACGCTCGCTTGACGAACTCGACGAGCCGCTCGCCGCTCTGCTGAGCCGTCGCGCGTGGGTGCGCGGCCTTGTGGCGCCAGAAGTCGTGTTCATCCGCCGCCAGGGCGAAGGATTCGCGCTCTACCGGCTTTCCGTTCGGCCCGCGCTCCACGATCAGGAACTCGCGCAGGTTCGTCACGATGACGATGCCGTAGGTTTTCAGGTAGCCCTTGACCTGCTCGCTTGCCGCAATCGCCCTCACGTCGGGCTTCGTGCCCTTGGCCTCGATCGCGCCACGCGCCGGCAACCGGCCGGCTATGGGCTCGCCGTCCGCTTGCCGTTGGAACTGGTCCGGGGTGAACAACCCGCCGTCCGGTAGGCCCGCGTCACGTTTTTTCAGATTCATGACGCAGCGGACCTTCGGTTTGAGCGTCTTGCCCACGGCATTGAACAGGTTGGACAAAGCCGGGTAGTACGACGTTTCAGGCACGCCCGCGCCACTCGCGCGGACCGCCTTCACCTCGTCAAGATACGCCACGACGATGCGCTGCGCGAGGCTGCCGCCTTCGTTGTCGGCAGGGGTCGCTTGATCGGCGCTGTCGGCTGGAGGCGGGGCCGAGTTGCGCCGGTGGGCGCGGTTCGGCGCCCGGGGACCCGTGCGCGCCTGGCCGCGCTTGCCGGATCGCGTGCTGACGCTTCGTTTCGCTGACACCCGTTTGGGCATGTCTGGGCCTTCCTCGCCTGCGACAGGACGGAACGCGAGCAGCATACCGGCCGGGCGCGGCGAGAGCCAAGGGCGCGCGCAGGGCTTCTCGTAAGCCTCCGCGCGAGCTGTCCACCGCGGCCAGATCGCACCGCCGGCCAATCCAAAATCCAAAATCGCGCAGACCCCGCCTATTCTCGCCACCCGCCGCCAAACTTCGCCAACCCTTCCTTCCCGCTTTGCTTTCCGTCTCTTTGTGGGGAATACTTGAGTCGCTCACGCAGTGCCAGAGCCTGCCTTGACGGCCCGCTCGGCGGTGTGGCACCGGCCCTGAACCGGTGAACCGTGCACCCCACACCCGCTGACCCGGTTCGAGACACGTGCTCGGGCGCGTTCGCC